>NZ_CP046457.1:1110000-1422695 GCF_009734445.1 Candidatus Syntrophocurvum alkaliphilum | reverse complement strand
AAAATAATACCGCGACAAATGTATGAAGTATCAATACAAGCGACAATTGGAAGTAAAATTATTGCAAGAGAAACGGTAAAAGCTATTAGAAAAGATGTTTTGGCAAAGTGTTATGGTGGAGATATTACCCGTAAGAAAAAACTTTTAGAAAAACAAAAAGAAGGAAAAAAACGCATGAAGCAAATTGGACACATTGAAGTGCCTAGAGATGCTTTTATGACAGTTTTAGATATAGAAAATGATTAAGGAAACTAAAAAAGGGATATATATACATATCCCTTTTTGCGTACAAAAATGCTTTTATTGTGATTTTTATTCAGTCTCTTTAAAAGATGAAGAAATACTAAATGATTATTTAAAATGTTTAATATATGAATTAAAAACCAAAAGCCAAGATTTTAGTTATACAAGTATAGAAAGCATATATATAGGGGGGGGAACACCTAGCCTATTAAGTAGTGACCAACTTAATATGATGCTTAATACGATAAAAAACTATTACAAAGTAGATAGCAACTCAGAAATTACCATGGAGGCGAACCCTCAGAGCTTAGATTTGACTAAGTTAATAAGTATTAAACAAGCAGGAGTAAATCGTATATCATTAGGAGTGCAGAGTTTTTTTTCTAAAGAATTAGAG
Organism: Candidatus Syntrophocurvum alkaliphilum; assembly: GCF_009734445.1. Lineage (NCBI taxonomy): Bacteria > Bacillati > Bacillota > Clostridia > Eubacteriales > Syntrophomonadaceae > Candidatus Syntrophocurvum > Candidatus Syntrophocurvum alkaliphilum. The sequence goes on along the minus strand of NZ_CP046457.1, from coordinate 1,422,055 downwards.
CTTTTGGGTAGAATTCATAGCACTAAAGACATTTATAATGTGGTAGAGAATCTGCATAAAACATTTGACAACTTTAACATAGATTTAATTTATGGATTACCCAACCAAAGTTTAAATGATTGGATAAAAAATTTAAAATTAGCTATAGATTGTAGCCCCAAGCATATATCCACTTATTTATTACAACTAGAGCCGAATACAGTTTTAGGAAAAAAAGTTGAAAAAAATGAACTACAATTACTAGATCAACTTTTTGAATCACAAATGTATTATAAATGCATAGAATATCTACAGAGCAATAGCTTCAAGCATTATGAAATATCAAATTTTGCTTGTAGTGGATTTGAAAGTAAACACAACCTAATTTATTGGGATGCTAGATACTATTTAGGATTTGGGGCTGGAGCTGTTAGTTTTATTGATAACAAAAGAATTATGAATGAAACTAACTATATAAATTATATAGATCAAGTCAACAAAACAGGTCGAAGCAAGGAACAAATATTAGAAACTATGACTGAGGACGAACTATTAGTAGATGCCATAATTTTAGGGTTAAGAAAAACAAAAGGAATTAATAGAAGTGACTTTTTAAATAGATTTAACCAAGATATATTGGTTAAATATAAAAAAATTATTGACAAATGTATTGAAAATAACTTGTTAAATTATAAGGATGGATATCTTTTTCTTACAAAAGAAGGGTATTTTCTTTCAAACTCCGTTTTTTGTCAATTTCTAGGTTGAAGAGAACTTGACAAAGAATTTTTCAGGTGATATTTTTTTATTAAACATACATTAGCACTCAACAGCAGAGAGTGCTAACAGAGTGGGTGGTTGGGATGATACTTGATGATAGGAAGAAATCCATACTAGAATCAATTATTAAAGATTATGTTAATACTGCAGAACCAGTTGGTTCACGAGCAATTAAAAAAAAGCATAATCTAAAAATTAGTGCGGCAACAGTTAGGAATGAAATGGCGGATTTAGAAGATATGGGTTACCTTGAACAACCACATACATCAGCTGGTAGGATTCCTTCTGAATTAGGTTTTAGATATTTTGTTGATTGTATGATGGAGAAGGAAACCCTTTGTAATGAAGAGATTGAGTTGCTGCATAAAGTATTAACTGAAAATATATATGAGTGGAATGAGGTAGTTCAAAAAGTTGGGCAATTTATATCTCAAATAACACGTTATACATCATTTATTATTGTACCTTCAGTAAAGTTTAGTAAATTTAAATTTTTACAATTAATGCCGCTAAGCAACGGTGAAGCTTTACTTTTAATAGTTACTGAAGCAGGACTTATTTTGCACAGAAAAATTGATGTGCCTGAATATATAGGTGCAGATGATTTGAAAATTATTGGGGAAGTATTTAGTCAAACTTTTAAAGGTAAAAGTTTAAATCAAATGAGTCGAAATGATATGCAAACGTTAAGAAATGAATTATTAAACCGAAGACAAGTTATAGATACGGCTCTAGAAGTATTAGATAACTTTTTAACAAATTCAGAAGAACAAAGGCTTATTGTAAGTGGCTCACTAAATATTTTAAATGAACCTGAATTTAAAGATATAGAAAAACTTAAACGTATGTTATCAATTTTAGATGAAGATGGTGGCTTAATAGAATCAATACCAAATGACGTTAATGACGAAGTCAATATAAAGATAGGCAAAGAAAATGAAATAGATGAAATTAAAGAGATGAGCCTAGTTTTTGCAGGATATAAAACTTCTAGTGAAATGGGGAAAATAGGACTTATAGGTCCTGTTCGTATGGAATACTGGAAAGCAGCAGGTACAATTGAATCAGTACGAGCCATTGTTGAACAGATTATAAAAGAGCGCTTTTAAATTCCATCTTTTTAGTGAAAAATTAAGTTTGATTCTTCTGCAAAAAGTAACTACAAAAATACTTAAGGCTGAGCTAACTTGTTTATCTAAGTCCCGAATAATAAATAAAATTTCATCTTAGATAATAAGTGCTAAGCCAAAACGAGATAAAGACCGATGAGTGGCGTGATAAACAAGTTAGCTCAGCCGATTCTATAGTCTAAGTTTAGCTTTTCGCAGTGAAACCAATCAATGATAGTAATAAAAAGGAGGTTGCTATAAGAAGTTTAATAAAAATAAATTCTAATAAGTATAACTAGATGTTTTAGGGGTGACACAATGGACGAAAAAAATTTAAAAGATAAAAATATGGACTTTTCTGGTACTAACCCAGAAGAAACGTACGAAGAAACCAAGGGAGATAATCATGAAAAAGATGAAAAGGAAATTGATGAAATAACAGTTGTTAAGCAAGAGTTAGAAAAAATGAAAGAACAATCTCAAAATAATTATGAATTGTATTTGAGAGCAGTAGCGGAAACGGAAAATATACGTAAAAGGACTCAAAAAGAAAGGGAAGAATATACCAAATTTGCTAGTTTGCCTTTTATTAAAAATTTATTACCTATTCTAGATGATTTAGAACGAGCTATTGCAATGTCTAAAAACACAAATGATTTGGATTCGTTAGTAAAAGGAGTAGAAATGACAGTTGGTAAAATAAACGAAATACTTAAAAATGAAGGAGTAGAAATTATTGAATCTGTAGGAGAGCCCTTCGATCCGGAAGTTCATCAGCCATTATTAGTTGAAGAGTCTGAGGAATATCCAGAGAATACTGTAATTGAAGAGATGCAAAAGGGCTACAAACTACATGATAGACTAATTCGACCAAGTTTAGTGAAAGTTAGCAAATAGATAAATTATGCGTATAACGCTTTAGTAATTATTTTTCATTATTGTGGAGGTGTTTTTAATGGGAAAAGTTGTGGGAATAGACTTAGGTACCACTAACTCAGTTATATCTGTTATGGAAGGAAAAGAAGCTGTTGTTATACCAAATGCTGAAGGGGAAAGAATAACTCCATCTGTGGTTGGTTTTTCTAAAGCAGGAGAAAGATTAGTTGGAAGGGTTGCTAGACGTCAAGCTATAACTAATCCAGACAGAACTGTATTATCAATTAAAAGAAGAATGGGTACTGATTATAAAGTTTCTATTGATGATAAGAGTTACAGTCCGCAAGAAATTTCTGCTATGGTTTTACAGAAGCTAAAAACAGATGCAGAAGCTTACTTAGGGCATAAGATAACCCAGGCTGTTATTACGGTGCCAGCCTATTTTACGGATTCTCAACGACAGGCTACTAAAGATGCTGGGAAAATCGCAGGATTAGAAGTTTTAAGAATAATAAATGAACCAACTGCAGCAGCATTATCCTATGGTTTAGATAAGGATGATAATCAAAATATTTTAGTTTTTGATTTAGGTGGAGGAACATTCGATGTTTCAATACTAGAAATTGGTGATGGGGTATTTGAAGTAAAAGCCACGAGTGGTAATAATAAACTTGGTGGTGATGACTTTGATGATAAAGTAATAAACTGGTTGGTAGAAGAGTTTAAGAAAGAAAATGGTGTAGATTTAAATAATGATAAAATGGCTATGCATAGACTAAAAGAAGCAGCAGAGAAGGCTAAGCATGAATTATCTTCAGTATTAACTACTGATATTAACATACCATATATTACTGCAACCCAGGAAGGACCATTACATCTTGAAAGAACATTAACTAGAGCTAAATTTGACGAAATGACTGCTGATTTAGTGGAAAAAACTATGGGTCCAACTAGGCAAGCACTTAAGGATTCAGAATTAAAACCAGAACAAATTGATAAGGTTATTTTAGTTGGTGGTTCAACTAGGATTCCAGCGGTACAGGATGCCATAAAAGAATTTTTAGGCAAAGAACCTTTTAAAGGCATAAATCCGGATGAGGTAGTTGCTGTGGGTGCAGCTATTCAAGGAGGAGTATTAGCAGGCGATGTATCTGATGTAGTCTTACTAGATGTAACACCATTATCCTTAGGTATTGAAACACTAGGAGGAGTATTTACTCAAATCATTGAACGTAATACAACTATACCAACTGCAAAAAGCCAAGTATTTACTACAGCGGCTGACAATCAAACCTCAGTTGATATTCATGTTCTACAAGGTGAAAGAAAAATGGCTGAACATAATGTAACACTTGGTAGATTTCAATTAGTTGGCATACCATCAGCGCCTAGAGGAACACCACAAATTGAAGTAAAATTTGACATAGATGTTAATGGTATAGTTAATGTGTCAGCTAAAGATTTAGCTACAAATAAAGAACAAAAAATAACTATAACCTCATCAAGTGGTTTAAGTGATGACGATATTGAACAAATGGTAAAAGATGCGGAAAAATATGCAGAAGAAGATGAAAAGAGATTAAAAGAAATAGAAATTAGAAATACAGCTGATAGTATGCTATATCAAGCAGATAAAACTATAAAAGAATATGAAGAACAAATAGATGAGGAATCCAAAAGCAAGATAGAAACAGCCAAAGAAGAGCTTTCCAAAGCAATTGAGGCAGATGATACTGATGAAATACAAACTAAAACCGAAGCATTGACTGAAGCTATTTATGCCTTTACAGCTAAAATGTATGAAAATGCTAATCCCGAATCTGAGACTGATCCTTCTAGTGAAGTTTTTGATGCTGATTATGACATTTCAGATGAACAAAAGAAATCAGATGAGGAAAATAAATAGTATTTAGATAAAGGTTAGTTTTACATTTAAATATATATTTAGTATATTTAGTATATTGAATAAGGTATTGAAATTAGGAGGGGTGAACCCGGAAAACCTGTCTTTCCGGTTTTGCCCCGTTTTTAGGAAGGTGGGGACAAATGGCAGGTAAGAGGGATTTTTATGAGGTGTTAGGTGTAGCAAAAGGTGCAACAGAAGATGAAATAAAAAAGGCCTATAGACAAAAGGCTAGAAAATATCATCCCGATGTAAATAAAGAAGAGGGTACAGACGAAAAGTTTAAGGAAATATCAGTTGCGTATGAAGTATTAAGTGATCCTCAAAAACGAGCTGCTTATGATAGGTATGGGCACGATGCCTTTGATCATAGCAATGGAGGTCCTGGTGGAGGTTTTGGAGGATTTGATTTTGATGACCTTGGTGGTTTTAGTGACATCTTTGACCTCTTCTTTGGCAGAGGTGGTGGAAGTAGAACTGGACCACAGCAGGGTGCAGACCGAGAGATGCGTTTAGATATTGAATTTGAAGATGCTGTTTTTGGTACTGAAAAGGAAGTAGAACTTTATAGGCTAGAAAATTGTGAAAAATGCGATGGTAGTGGTGCAGAACCTGGTACAAACATAAAGACCTGTGGACAATGTAATGGAGCTGGTCAGGTTAGAAGTGTACAAAACACTCCATTTGGTAGATTTGAAACAGTGAGAGCTTGTAACAGATGTAATGGTGAGGGTAAGGTTGTAGATAAACCTTGTTCTATTTGCAAAGGCTCAGGCAAAGAGCGTAAAAAGCGCAACATTACTATTCGGGTACCTGCTGGTGTAGATACTGGTGCACGTCTTAGAATACAAGGTGAAGGTGAAGCAGGTGTTAATGGAGGCCCGCCAGGTGATTTATTTATTATTTTGGTTGTAAAACCACACAAAAAGTTTAGGCGGGAATCATATAATTTGATAACTAATTTAGAAATCAATTTTGTAGAGGCTGCTTTAGGAGCTCAAATTGAAATTACGTTATTAGGTGGTGCAAAGCACACAGTTAATATTCCTGAAGGTACGCAACCAGGTGATATTATTACCATAAAAGGAAAAGGGGTTCCACATCTAAACAGTAAAAGAACGGGAGATATAAAAATAATTGTAGATGTAAAAATACCCACAAAATTAACTAAAAAACAAAGAGAACTACTACAGAATTTTTATGAAAGTGATGAGGAAAAGGAGAATAGAAAAGGTATTTTTAATAAATTTAGAGATGTAATTGGATAGAGGTGCAAAAATGAAATGGAAGGAAGTAAGCGTTTTAACTCATGGTGTATGTGTTGAAGCAATTACAGGGTTATTTCACCAGCTTGGATCAGGCGGTGTCATTATAGAAGATCCTCAAGCGGCTAGAACATATGTTAATAAAATCAAATGGAATGAAGGAACTGACTCTTTAGATGTTTTAGAACATGAATTTATTGTAGTAAAGGCATATTTTCCAGAAGATAGAAAGATTATAGAAGATTTAAAGCTTAATATAGAAAAGGTTGAAAAAACCTTTAACTACAGGTGTAAGATGTATATAGGTGAAGTTAATCAAAAAGATTGGGAAGATGCTTGGAAAAAATACTATCATACTTTTAAAATAGGAGATAGACTCATAATAAAGCCATCTTGGGAGGATTATGAACCTAAAGAGAGCGAAGTAATAATAGAATTAGATCCTGGTATGGCTTTTGGAACGGGAATACATGCTTCTACCCGTTTTTGCTTAAAATTCATTGATAAATATATGCAGGGTGAAGAAACTGTTATAGATGCAGGTTGTGGGTCAGGAATACTATCAATAGCTGCTGCTAAAATAGGAGCTAACAAAATATTTGCTGTAGATATAGACGATGTAGCTGTTAAGGTTGCTAAAGAGAATATTCATCTAAATAAATTAGATCATATTGTTAATGTAGCTGAAGGTGATATCATTGAAGCCATTAATGAACAAAAAGATACTGATATTATTTTAGCTAATATAACTGCTGAAGTTGTTTCATTATTAATACCGCAAGCGTATAGAAGTTTAAAGCCGGGTGGGTATATATTTGGATCTGGTATTGTAGAGGGTAGATGGCCAGGAGTTAAAAAACAATTAGAGGAAAATAACTTTATTATAGAAGAAGTTTTACAAGATGTTGATTGGATAGGGGTAGTAGCAAAAAAAGCTTAAATTTTAGTGGTGCGAAAGGAGATGTGGTCTATGCACCGCTTTTTTATTTCTCCCGATTGCATAAATAATACTAATAATACTGCTATTATTGATAAAGAACAAAGCAAACATATAGATAAGGTTTTAAGAATAAAAAAGGGAGAAAAAATTCTTTGCTTTGATGGATTAGGAAAAGAATATATAGTTAAATTAATTGATAAAACAAATGGTTGTTTTATAGGTGAAATAATAAATGCAGAAATTAGTAATAATGATCCTAAACTAGATTTAAGACTAATACAAGGAATAGCCAAAGGCGAAAAAATGGATACTATTATTCAAAAAGCGGTTGAGATAGGTGTAAGTAGTTTTTATCCTGTTATTACTGATTATACAGTAGTAAAACTAGATGAATCAAAAGCTCAAAACCGTATACAACGGTGGCAATCTATTGCTATTGAAGCATGTAAACAGTCTAGAAGGAGTGTAGTTCCTCCAATTAATCGAGTGATTAAGCTCTATGATTTATTACATGATATTAAATCGGAAAATATTATTATGCTATACGAAAACGAAAAAACTATATCGCTAAACGATATATTGAAAAATAATAAAAATAAGTATAAAGAGAAACCGCTATATATTCTTATTGGACCAGAAGGAGGCTTTTCTGAGAAAGAAACTAAAATGGCTTTAGAACAAGGAGCTGTTCTAGCAGGCCTAGGTAAAAGGATACTTAGAACAGAAACAGCAGCTATAGTAGCTTTAGGAGCTACAATGTATGAGTTTGGGGAGTTAGATTAGATTTAGGATAAAGGATGGAAATGGATTGCAAAAAATAGCGTTTCATACTTTAGGATGTAAGGTTAACCAAGTAGAAACTGAGACTATTAAAGAAAACTTCATTAATCGAGGATTTTCCATAGTTAATTTCAATGAACTAGCTGATGTATATATAATAAATACCTGTACAGTTACACATGTTAGTGACCGGAAATCACGAGCGATGATAAGAAGGGCTATAAGGACAAATCCTGAAGCAGTAGTTGTGGCTATAGGTTGTACTGCTCAGGTTAATGCTGAAGAATTATCTAAGATTGAAGGATTAGATTTAATAATTGGGAACAAATCTAAGGAAAATATAGTAGAAATAATTGAAGAATTAGAACTTTTAGAAAATAAAATAATAAATACATCTTTTGAAGATAATGACAAACCAAATAAAGTTATCTATAACACTACCCATGATCGTACTCGTGCATTTATAAAAATTCAGGATGGCTGTGAAAGTTTTTGTTCATATTGCATAGTACCATATGCAAGAGGTCCTATAAGAAGCAAGGCACCAGAGGATGTACTAGAAGAAGTAAGCAATATGGTTAATATTGGATACAAAGAAATAGTGTTAACTGGAATTCACACGGGGTTTTATGGAGCTGATCTTATAGATTGGAATTTGGTTAAATTATTAAATGAAATAACTAATTCAATTAAGGGAGATTATAGAATAAGATTAAGTTCTATAGAGCCACTTGAAGTTAATAATAAATTAATTCAGTTAGTGGCTAAAAATGATAAGATTTGCAATCATTTTCATATACCACTCCAAAGTGGAAGTAATCGCATTTTAAAATCTATGAATAGAAAATATACTCGAGAAAGCTATGCAAAATTAATAAAAGAAATTAATGATGTTATACCTGATGCTGGTATAACCACAGACGTAATGGTTGGGTTTCCCGGTGAAAATGAAGAAGATTATGCATTAACTTATGAGTTAATAAAAACCTTACCATTTTTAGATTTGCATGTATTTAAGTATTCCAAAAGACCTGGGACACCCGCATATGATTTAACACCACAAGTTTCTAATGATGATAAACAAAAAAGAAGCAAAGAGCTGTTAAGTCTTGCTGAAAAGAAAAGGTTTAATTTTATAAATGAACGTTTAGGAAAAGAAATAAAAGTATTAGTAGAAAAAAAGGAAACATCTCAATTGTTTCGAGGAACATCAGAAAACTATATAGAAGTATTGTTTAGCTGTGAAAAAAATTTAGAAAAGAAATTTGCAAATATTGTCTTAACAGGCATAAAAGAAAAATTTGCACTAGGTCAGCTAATATAATAATGACATTTTGGCAATAGCCTATATAAGTGGTATAATTAAACATTAATAATCCCCATAAATAAATTATATAATTAATTATGATTGTAAGTTTATAAAGGAGGTGATTAAGAAGATATGTCAGAGAGCAACTGTTTATTTTGTAAAATTATTTCGCATGAGCTGGATGCTAAAATTGTATATGAAGATGAGCAAGTAATAGCTATAGAAGATATAAATCCAGTAGCACCTGTACATATTCTATTGATTCCTAAGAAACATATAGAATCATTAGACAAAGTCACCGAACAAGATAGTGTGATAGTGGGAAATATACAAATAATTGCTTCCCAAATAGCTAAAGATCTTAAATTATCTGAGAATGGCTATCGTGTAGTTAATAATTGTGGTAAATTAGGCGGACAGACAGTCTATCATATACATTATCATTTATTGGGTGGAAGAGAATTTGGTTGGCCTCCTGGTTAACTTGACTATAAACTAATAAGGTAGTAAAATAAAATAGCATTTATATAGCCTTATTCAACGAGGGGAGGGAAACAATGAGCGAAATAAAAGTGGGTAAAAACGAATCCCTAGATGCTGCGTTAAAAAGATTTAAACGTTCTTGCCAAAAGCAAGGAGTTATGCAGGATATTAGAAAAAAAGATCATTATGAAAAACCAAGTATAAAAAGGAAAAAAAAGTCAGAAGCTGCCCGTAAGAAGAAAAAGTTTTAGTTTTAGGAGAGAGATTTGCCTCCCCACCAAAGCGATATTAAAAATGTAAAAAATTTTTAATATATACCATAATAGTCTGATAGGATTTCTTATCAGGCTATTAGTTTTAGTTGTTAGGGGTGTTTACAAAATGACGTTTATGAATAGAGGCGCACAAAACAAAAAACAAAGAAAAGTAATAACCGTAATCTCCCTTATAATAATAATTGCTTTTCTTTTAAGTATAATAGCTGTAGCATTTGTTTAAATAAACATATACTAAATTATCTAAGTAAAAAACGAGGATAGGTCTATAACAAAGATGAAGGGCCTATCCTCTTTTATTTTATTTAAGACAAATCTTGATTTGACTACAAAATTATGATTCTTTTAGCTTTTAGCAGTGTAATCAATTTTTATTAGTATGGTACCCTTTATAATAAATTTCCTAATTATGGTGAGGTGTCATTAGTGGCTTGGTCATAGTATTTTTGTAATGCTTCCAAGGTAATAGGGCCTACTATTCCGTCTTGTTTTAGTTTTTTGTTTCGTTGAAAACGAATCACAGCTTCTTGTGTAAAGCGACCAAAAATACCATCAATTTTGTATTTATAATAACCAAGTTTATTAAGCATTTTTTGAACTTCTTTTACATCTGTTCCTCTGTCCCCACGACTTAATGTTCTACTAGTATAAGCATTTCCAAAAATATTTACTGTAGTACCTATAGGTGTCATATCATATAATTCTATTACATCTTCATTGTACATACGAATACAACCATGACTAGCAGCAGTTCCTATAGAATTAGGATTGTTAGTACCATGAATACCATAGCCGCCCCAAGGCACACTTAACCTCATCCATCTTGCACCAAAGGGGCCGCCTGGATCAACTATTTTCTCAATAATCAGCCAATTGCCTAGAGGAGAAGGTGTGGATGGTTTGCCTACAGCTACGGGATAAGATTTACTTGTTTCTTCGTGATTATAAGATAATCTTTTTTTTACTACATCAATACTTATATGTGGTTTGCTTTCACTTTGTTGTGTAATATTTAGCGCATTAAAGCTAGTATTAGTGTTCAATTTATGCCAAGTCTCAGGGCCAACAATACCATTTGCATTTAAATTCATGGCTTTTTGAAAATCTAATACAGCAGTATGTGTTTTGGGTCCAAAAATACTATCTAGGGATCCGTTATAATATCCTAATATCCTTAATCCTTCTTGTAAGTGTAAAACATCAGGGCCTCTCATTAAGCCTTGTGATAAACGTAAGAAACGGCTTGCATAAATCATAATATCATCCTCTAAAATAGTCTTTTTACATACTATTAATTATGATTAAAAATTGTTCACTTTTAATAACTTTTATTACTAGAAACAAATTCCACAATAAGATGGTACTTATTTTCCTGAATTTATTTTTATCAAAATTTGCTTTTTTGCGCTAAATCAGAATTTAGAATTATAGCGAGGCATATATTTTCAGTAGCGGCTTAGTGAATTGTTTATGAGGAGGATAATCATGGAGAAAAGACGTGAAATTATTAGTAAAGCTATGGCAGATTTTTTAGAAATACCTAAAGATTTAGTTTTAGATCTTCCTAAATTAACTGTAATAGGTAGAGATGAGCTTTATATTGAAAATCACCGCGGTATTATTGAATACAGTGTGAATAAGCTAAGAATTAATTTAAGTAGGGGTTATCTTGAAATAGAGGGAGAAAACTTAGAAATTAAAGCTCTGATGCCCGAAGAAATGAGCATACTAGGCCGAGTTAGAGCTATAAAATATTATGATTAGTGGAGGTATTTCAATATGGCTAATAAGCTATTTGATCAAGTGAGTGGTATTATTGAAGTTTCACTAAGGGGTAAGGGTCAAGAAAAAATAATAAACATGGCTTTAACTAGGGGTATTTATATATGGGACATAAAAAAAAGTGCAGAACGAATGACCTTTAAGGTTCGAACAAGTGGTTTTGATGCTTTGCAAACTATTGCTGAGGAAAATAATTTTGAGCTTGAAATTACTAATAGAAGTGGTTTGCCATATTATAAAAATATTTTAAAGCGAAGAGTTGGTTTTATTACAGGTGCTTTAATATTTATATTTGCCCTATATTTAATGTCTTCATTTATTTGGTTTGTTGAGGTGAGTGGTAATAACACTGTAGATAAAAGTAAAATTGTTTTTGTAGCTGCACAACAAGGAGTGCATAAAGGTGCACCAAAATGGAGCTTTAGTAAAACCGAGGTTGAAGAGGCATTATTAAGAAATATAAGTGAATTAAGTTATGTTCAATTAAATATAAGGGGAGTAAAAGCAAATATTAAAGTTGTAGAAAAGGTTTTACCTAATGAAGAAATTACAGGTCCATGTCATATAGTGGCATCGAAAGACGGTGTTATAGAGGAAATACTTTTATTAGATGGTCAAGCAAATGTTAAGGTAGGTGATGTTGTATCTAGGGGAGATATTTTAATATCAGGTATAGTATTTCCTCCTGAACAAGAGGTTATTGAAGAATCTGATGAAAGCATTGAAGAAGTAGAACCTACCCTACCATATACCGTTAGAGCGAGAGGTGTAGTTAAAGCAAGAGTTTGGTATGAAGGGTATGGAGAATGTAGCATGATATCTGAAAAGCAATTTACAAGTGGAAAGGAAGCAAAAAAAATATATTTGGAAACTCCTTGGAGAACCATTAATATTCGAGGTGATCGTAATGTAGGTTTTCCTGAAGCAGAACAAAAAATAACCAAACAAACTTTAAATACACCTTTAGGTGAATTTAATTTATTTAAGGTAACAATAAAAGAAAAAATAAAAAAAGTAACAGAATATAGTGAAGAAGAAGCAATAAAAATTGCCAAAGAAAAAGCGATGCAAGAGCTAGAGCAAAAAATGCAAAATTCAGGAAAAATAAAAGATACAAAAGTAGAAATATTGTCAGCACCTAGTGATTCAATTTTAAGGGTAAAAGTAATAGTTGAAAGTATTGAAGATATTGCATTACCTGAGCCGATAATAAAGGAAACTGAAAATAGTAATTAAATAATAGTGTATGTTATAATAATCTAGGAACAATGAGTTTTTTAGGAGGATGTTATTTGGTCGAAAAAGAAACGAAAATACTAATAAATGATAACCAAAAAGCGGCAATTTTTTTTGGTACTGGAGATGAAAACTTTAAACACCTAAAACAACTATGTGATGCTGATGTATCAGCAAGAGGGTCTGATATTCACATTAAAGGACAAAAAGAAAGTGTAGATAAAGCTTATAATTTGATACACAGCTTGCTTGATATTGTTCAAGATAAAGGTGAATTAAATATTAATGATATCAATTATATAAGTAATATATATAAAGAAGGGAACAAACCAAGACGACAAGATATAGTGTCAGGGACAATATTAACTACAGCACGTGGAAAAACTATTAAAGCTAAAACAATAGGGCAAAAGAAATATATTCAAGCTATTTTGCATAATGATATAGTTTTTGGCGTTGGACCAGCCGGAACTGGTAAAACTTATTTAGCAGTAGTTATGGCAGTTCGTGCCTTACGCAATAAAGATGTGGAAAGAATAATTTTAGTTCGACCAGCTGTTGAAGCAGGGGAAAAATTAGGATTTCTTCCAGGAGATTTTATTGAAAAAGTAAATCCTTATCTTAGACCTTTATATGATGGTTTGTTTGATATATTAGGTGTAGATGTAACTCAACGTTACTTAGAAAAAAATATTATAGAAATTGCGCCGTTAGCATATATGCGGGGGCGTACTCTAAATGATGCTTTTATAATATTAGATGAAGCTCAAAATACAACCCCACAACAAATGAAAATGTTTTTAACCAGATTAGGGTTTGGTTCAAAAGCAATCATAACTGGTGATGTTACGCAAGTAGATTTACCTAAAGACGATTATTCTGGTTTAATAGAAGTACAAAAAATATTATCCAGTGTTAAAGGGGTAGCTTTTGAATATTTAAGTAAAAAAGATGTTGTAAGACATCCGCTTGTACAAGAAATAATTGATGCATATGAGATATATGAAGATGAATAATAAATTTGCAGAGTAAAAGTGTTATTTGATGCAATTGTTCTAGAGGAGAGAAAAAATGAAATTAACTAATCTGTTAAAATACTTTTACTGGGAAAGAATATATTCCTATTGGAAAGAATCAAATACAAAAAAAATAATTAGCATATCATTATTTTCTATTATTATTGTAGGTATATTATTTAGTAATTTTATTCCTAAGCAGGTTACGCTTAGTGTTGATGAAGTTGCAAAGCGAAATATTACTTCTAATGTAACTGCAGTTATAGTAGATGAGGAGAAAACTGAAGAACTAAGACAGCAAGCTATTGACAATGTACAAAAGGTCTATCAGGAAGATAAATATGCTTTAAGTAATGCTAGGTCAGATGTAAATTATTTTTTTAGCAAAGTATCTGATATTATAATGAATGAAGAGGGCATTGACGAAGAAATTAAAAAAGACGTAGAAACGTTATTGATTGTTACTAAACCGACTAACCTTAATTTAAGTCTAGATACTTCGCAGTTGGCAAATTATTTGATTACTACCTCTGAAGAAGACTTAGAAAGAATGCGTGAGGTTTCTTTAGAAGTTGTAACCAATTATATGGACAAGCCTATTACTGAAGAGGCTTTAACCAACGTTTTGAATGAAGCTTTAAATCAGATTGAGAATCTTCCTTATGCAGAAGAAGCTAGAGAAGTTATAAAAATTGCTAGTATAAATGTAATAAGGCCTAACATGATATTTAACCAGGAAGCCACTGAGCGAGCCATACAGGAGGCTAAAGAAGCTGTTCAGCCTGTTCAAAAAACTATAAAATCTGGAGAAATTATTGTTCGTGAGGGAGATAGAGTAACACAAGAGCAAATATCGACTTTGGAACAGTTGGGAATCCAGAGAACTAAAAGCTATCCAATAGCACTTATTGGAGCAGCTCTTTTTGTTTTATTAACTATATGGTTATTAGTGGAATATATGAAAAGATACTATGAAAAAATACTGAAAAATGATAAACAAATGCTTCTAATTGGACTTATTTTTATCATAGTTCTTTTATTTACTAGAATTTTAACAGCTATTGAAATAAGTGACAGGCCAGAAATAAATGCCTTAATAGGATACTTAGCACCAGTTGCTGCAGGTTCTATGACTATAGCAATATTAATAGATAATCGACTTGCGTATTTTATGACCATGTTATTGGCACTTTATGTAGGATTAATAACAACAGGAAATCAAGTATTTTTTGCTATAACTGCCTTTGTGGGTGGAACTGTAGGTGTGTATAGAGTTTCCAAACTTAGTCAAACCTCAGATCTAGCCAGATCAGGGGTTTATATTGCTTTAGCTAACATAATCACTATAACAGGATTATCACTAATAGCAGGTAATGTAAATTTGGATATGTTATTAATAGGTATACTTCTTGGTGGTGTTAGTGGTATACTTTCAGCTGTACTTATGATAGGGGCACTGCCTTATTTAGAGAGTGCATTTTCCATTACAAGTATGATAAAGTTATTAGAGTTATCAAATCCTAATCATCCTTTGTTAAAAAGATTACTATTAGAGGCACCAGGAACTTACCATCACAGTCTTTTGGTTGGCAACCTTGCAGAGGCATCAGCAGAAGATATTGCTGCTAATCCCTTACTAGTTAGAGTTGGTGCTTATTACCATGATATAGGAAAAATAAAAAGACCAGAGTATTTTGTGGAAAATCAACGGGGGTTTGAAAATCCTCATGAAAAAATTGCGCCTGCTTTAAGTGCACTAATAATTACATCACATGTTAAAGAGGGTGTAGAGTTAGCAAAAGAAGCACGTTTGCCACAAATAATAATAGATTTTATAGAGCAGCATCAAGGTACTGGTCTAGCTAAATACTTTTATAGTCGTGCCTTAGAAGAAGACCGTGAAGGTAATATTAGTGAAGATAGTTTTAGATATGAAGGACCTAAACCTCAAACAAAAGAAATAGCGTTAGTAATGCTTGCTGATGCAGCTGAAGCAGCAGTAAGGTCATTAAATGCTCCTACTCCGGAAAATATAAAAGAAATGGTTACAAAAATAATTAAAGAAAAACTTAATGATGGTCAGTTAGATGAATGTGATTTAACATTTAAAGATTTAGATATAATTTCTAATTCCTTCTGCAAAATCCTAGACGGGGTATATCATAAACGCATAGAATATCCCGATACAATCGTTCGTGAGTTTGAAAAAAGGAGAGAGCATGATGGAGATAATGATAATTAATCAGCAAAGTAAGGTGAACTATACTAAACAGATACAACAGATTATTAAAAAAGTAATAAAGACAACAGCAAATAAGATTAAGCTTTCACCAAATTCAGAGGTTAGTATTTTATTAGTGGATAATAGCTATATTCAAGAACTGAATTTTATTTATCGTAAAATAAATCAACCAACTGATGTATTATCCTTTGCTATGAATGAATTAACCGAAGACGAACCAGATTTTGATTTTACGGAAGATCTTAATGTTTTAGGGGATATTGTTATCTCCCTTGAAATGACCATAATACAAAGTGAAGAATATCAACACAGTTTTGAAAGAGAGTTAGCTTATTTAGTTGTACACGGCATGCTCCACCTTCTAGGTTATGACCATGAGTTAGATGAAGAAAGATTAGTAATGCGCGAACTTGAGGAAAAAATACTAAAGTCGATAAAACTAGAAAGGTAAAATTTAATGGGGAAACGGAGTTTAAAACAGAGGTTTTCTGATGCATTTTCTGGTTTGTTATATACAATAGTTAGTCAGCGAAATATGAAAATACACTTATTAGTAGCAATAGTGGTCGTTTTTTTTGCTTTATTTTTAGGTGTTTCAAAGATAGAATGGGGTATACTAATACTTACTATATTTATTGTTTTAATTGCTGAAACTATAAATACTTCATTAGAAAAAACGGTTGATTTAATAACTAATAAATATCACCCACTTGCGGGTTTAGTTAAAAACATTGCTGCAGGTGCAGTATTACTAGCAGCTATAAATGCTGTGATTATAGGTTTTATTATTTTTATACCTTATATATTAAAGTAGTTAGTTAATGGAGGTTCAAAATGGACCATAAACAGCGTTTGATAAAAGAAGCATTAACCCAAAGACTCAATGCATATGCACCCTACTCTGGGTTTAAAGTTGGAGCTGCTCTATTAACAAGCAAAGGTGAAATATATACAGGTGCTAATGTTGAAAATAGCTCTTATGGTTTAACTGTTTGTGCAGAAAGAATAGCAATTTTTAAAGCAGTTACAGAAGGTGAAACAGAATTTATGGCGATTGGAATAGCAGGTAGTGGTGAAGGTTATACTTTTCCATGTGGAGCATGTCTTCAGGTAATAGCTGAATTTGCAAAGGATATTAATATTATTGTTGTAGATGATTCAAATAATATAGTAGAATATGCTCTTAAGGATATGTTGCCACAAGCTTTTTCCTTACAAAAATAGGAGGGGTTATGTAAGTGAGATCTGGATTTGTAAGTATTGTTGGAAGACCTAATGTAGGAAAATCCACTTTAATGAATAATATTATTGGAGAAAAAATAGCTATAGTAACGGAAAAGCCTCAGACTACAAGAACTAGAATACAAGGCATCCATACTTGTAAGGATGGCCAAATAATATTTGTTGATACTCCAGGGATACATAAGCCTCGTCATAGGTTGGGTGAATATATGGTTAAAGTTTCTACTAGAAGCTTAGAGGAAGTGGATCTTATTTATTATATGACAGATGTTACTCGTCCTTTTGGTTCTGGTGAACAGCATATAATTGAATCGCTAAGCGGAAGTAAAGTGCCTATTTTCTTGCTTGTAAATAAAATAGATTTAGTAAGTAAAGATCAAATTAATGATTATATTAATGAATTCAAAAGTCATATGTCATTTGCTGAAGTAATTCCTTTGTCAGCAGTTTTAGGAACAAATATACCAGAATTACTTGATAAAACTTTTGCTTATTTACCAGAAGGTCCATTGTATTATCCTGAGGAAGATCTTACTGATCAACCTATGTCATTTCTAGTTTCGGAGATGATAAGAGAAAAGGCTTTACTTTTAACACGTGATGAGGTGCCACACTCAATAGCTGTAGATATTGAGGAGTTTAAAACTCAAGAAAATGGAAAAGTATATGTAAGAGCAGTAATATATGCAGAACGAGACTCACAAAAAGGTATAATAATTGGCAAAAATGGTAAAATGCTAAAACAAATAGGTCAAGATTCTAGACAAGATATTGAAAACTTACTAGACACTTCAGTTTATTTAGACTTATGGGTGAAAATAAAGAAAAACTGGAGAGATAATGAATCAAACCTTAGTCAATTAGGTTTTAAGCTATAATTTTAAGGAGTGTTTAAATGTGGAGATAGCGCCATTTATAGACAGCACTAATCTTAAACCGGAAGCTACTGAATTAGATATAAGCAATCTTTGTGAAGAGGCAGTCAATTATAATATGGCTGCCGTTTGTGTTCAACCCTATAGAGTAAAAAAAGTAGCAGAATTTTTATCTAGTAGCTCGGTAAAACCCTGTACTGTAATAGGATTTCCTCTTGGTGCTGATGGTGTAGAGGTTAAATTATATAGCGCAAATACAGCATTAGAACAGGGGGCTAAAGAACTAGACTTAGTAATAAATATTGGGGCAGTAAAAGATAATAATATAAAAGTGGTTAGTAACGAAATAGAAGAAATGCTTAAGCTAAAACTAAACTATAATTTTATTTTAAAGGTTATTGTAGAAACAGCATTATTAACACAAAAAGAACTTATAAAACTAACTGAGCTAATTAGTTATTTGGAAGCAGATTATATAAAGACATCAACTGGTTTTGCTTCAAGAGGAGTAAATATGCAAGATATTAAGATTATAAACAATCATAAATCTAATAAATTAAAGATAAAAGCATCAGGTGGTATTAAAGATTTTAATTTTGCATTAGATTTAATCAATGCGGGTGTTTCTCGCTTAGGAACTAGTTCTGCAAAGCATCTAATATTACATAATGCTTAAAAGGTTGAATTAGTTTATGAGAAAAAAAAAGGTGATAATAGTCTTACTATTTATCGCATTATATTTTTATATAATAGCTAATCATCCTAATGACAACTTTAAAAAGCTTGGATATAATCAAGTTTTAGAAGGATACTCTGTATTAGTTTCTCGAATAGTTGATTTTGAAATAATATATGGAAAATCACTAAGAGATATTGGTAAAAATACTGATGAAATTAGTGTAAAAGTAGTCTTACCAAATAATAAAAATTATGAATATGAAATTAATGATTTCTTAACTGGGGATTGGCATGCAATAGTACAATGTTCTGCCATGGATACTTGGCATACTAGTGAATTAGGTAGTAGCTACTTACATGAAATATATAATAAAGGATACCGAGTAGTTGTTTTTGATGGTGGCCATCACCTTCCAACTATAGGGCTTAACCCTGATATAGTAATTATACCTGTAACAGCAGGTTATGCTGCTCATGGTTATATGCAAGATGGTATGAAAGTATTAACTATTAAGAAACTTTTTAAAGAAAATAATTCTAATTCGGTTTTAGTAACAATACCACGTTGGGCATTAGTTAAGACAGAATATTCACTTACAAATATAACTAAAAAAATAATTCAAGAACTTAATTATAAAGAAAACCATTCACAAGAGCTAATCGTTAACACAAAGCCTAGAATAAGCAAATTAAAAAACAACATATATGTATATATAAATAGTCACTACTACTTAAATCAAGATTTACTTATAGAGTACTGTAGGAAATTAGATATTAATAACAAAGATAAAATATATGTAGCATTTGATTATGGTGTAATAACTTTAAAAGAAGCAAACGAATATGTATCTAAACTGCAAGATGTTTTAAATACTAAGGTAGTAATAGTAAATGAGCCAATAAGAGTAAGTGATGCACTTATTAGGTGGGTAAAATAATGTATTATAACAGTAAAGTTTTAATAATTAAAAACAATGATTATAGGGAAAGTGATAAATTAGTTACTATTTTTTCTGAAAAACATGGAAAAACAAATGCGATAGCAAAAGGGGTCAAAAAACCGAGTAGTAGCCTTAGAGCATGTGTTCAACCATTTTGTCATTCTTTTTTGTTTGTAAGTAAAGGGAAAAGTTTAGATTTAATTACACAAGGGAAATTAATTGATTTTTATGGTAATTGTCGTGAAGACTTAACTTTAACCTTATATTCAATATACATAATGGAATTACTTGATAAAAGCTTAATGGAAAAAGTCGCTATTCCAAATTTATATAATAAAACAGTAGAGGTTTTAAGTTTTTTTAATAATCATGGAAGTAATAATTTAATTTTAAGATTCTATGAATTGCAACTGTTAAATGAACTTGGTTATAAACCAGTTGTAGATTGTTGTGTTGTGTGTGGTAGTAAAGAATATTCAAGTAGCTTTAGTTTGCAAGAAGGTGGAATTGTATGTAAGGGGTGTTCAAAGCAAAATAAAACAATGGGAATATCAGGGGAAGTTTTAGCATTATTAAAATTGTTTTTAAAAAATGATTTTAATATAATAGCGAGAGTAAAAGCTTCACCCAATGCTTTGAAACAATTGGAATATTTTTTTGAAAAGTATTTAGAATATCATTTAGAGAGAAGATTTAATACAAAAAATACTATAAAAGTAATTAAAAAAGCTCTCAAGCTTTAATTGACAAGGCATTAAGCTGTTGGTAAACTTAGTATTAATTTAATAAAATAGCGATGATAAAGAGTAGTAGGAAAATAAATTCTTTTAAGAGAGCTAGGGGTGCTGGGACCTAGTAAGGATTTTTCCGAAGGCACTTTTGAGCTACAGGAAGAAAGCCAGTATGGTTAGTAAAGCCTGATTCCATGAGGTGGGTTATTAAACATAATAACCAATTAGGGTGGAACCGCGGGTAAAAACCCGTCCCTGTTATAAGGGATGGGTTTTATTTTTTGTTTTTTTAGCTAAAAAATTTTTTGACGCTAAATAGCTAAGCATTTTGCCAGCGAATGAATTCGCTTTTACGGCTATGGTGCAAATAAACATTATTTATTAGGAGGTCAAATATGAACTTTCAAGAGATTACATTAAAATTACAAAATTTTTGGGGGAAAAATGGGTGTATAATCCAACAACCATATGATATCGAAAAGGGTGCAGGGACCATGAACCCAGCTACATTTTTAAGAGCACTTGGTCCTGAGCCATATAACGTAGCTTATGTAGAGCCTTCAAGAAGACCTACTGATGGTAGATATGGTGAAAATCCAAATAGGCTTCAGCACTATTACCAGTATCAAGTAATCCTAAAGCCTTCACCAGATGATGTTATAGACTTGTATCTTGAAAGCCTAAAAGATTTGGGAATAGACCCCCAAAAACATGATATAAGGCTTGTTGAAGATAACTGGGAATCTCCAACATTAGGTGCTTGGGGTTTAGGATGGGAAGTTTGGTTAGATGGCATGGAAATAACTCAATTTACTTACTTCCAACAATGTGGTGGCTATGATTGTAATCCAGTTTGTGCTGAAATTACCTATGGAATAGAAAGAATAGCTATGTATATTCAAAATAAAGACAGTGTTTTTGATATTGAATGGGTCGATGGAATAACTTATGCTGATGTACATCATCAGGCAGAAGTAGAATTTTCACATTATAATTTTGAAATAGCTGATGTACCATCATTAGTTACAATGTTTAATATTTGTGAAAAAGAAGCTAAAAATATAGCAGCTAAGCAATTAGTTCAGCCTGCGTATGATTATGTATTAAAATGCTCACACTTATTTAATCTACTTGATGCAAGAGGTGCTATAAGTGTTACAGAACGTACAGGTTATATACAAAGAGTGCGCAACTTAGCGCGTATGGTTGCAAAGGAGTACCTAGACCAACGTCAACGTTTAGGATATCCATTATTAAAAGATGAAAATTTAAGAAAGCAATTATTACTAGATTGTTCTGAGGAGGTGCGTTCTAATGGCTAATAAAGAGTTATTATTAGAAATTGGAGTTGAAGAGATACCATCAGCATATATGGAAAAGGCTATTAATGATTTGGCTGTAATAACCCAAACCAAATTAAAAGATAATCGTATTGAATATAAGGAAATTAAAACTTATGGCACACCACGTAGATTAGTACTCTATATAAATGGTCTTTTAGATAAGCAAGAAGATGCTTTAATAGAAAATCGTGGTCCTAAAAAAGATATAGCATATGATAAAGAGGGTAACTTTTCTAAAGCAGCACTAGGTTTTGCTCGGGGACAAGGAATAGAGGCTAGCGAACTAGAGATTAGAGAGGTATCTGGAGTAGAGTATCTTTTTGCAGTTAAAACTGAGACAGGTAAGAAAACAAGTGAAATATTACCCGAATTATTAAAAGAAATAATATACTCTATATCATTTCCCAAATCTATGCGTTGGGGTTATTTTGCTACACGATTTGCACGTCCAATTAGATGGATATTAGCAATTTATGATGATAACAAAATTGATATAAACATAGAGAATGTAAAAAGTGAAAACTTTACTTATGGACATCGCTTTTTATCAGAAGGAAAATTAGAAATACAAACTATTGCCGATTATTTCAATAAACTTAAAAACAATTTTGTAATCCTAGATCAAAATATTAGGAAAAATATGATATGGGAACAAATAAATTCTGTAGCAAAAGCTAATAATGGACAACCAATGGATAATGACGAATTACTAGAGGAGGTAACTCATTTAGTTGAATACCCTACAGCCTTTTATGGTAACTTCTCTGAATCTTATTTAGAAGTGCCACCAGAAGTATTAACTACAAGTATGATAGAACACCAAAGATATTTTCCGGTATTTAATGTTGATGGTAAGCTATTACCGGCATTTATTGGTGTTAGAAATGGAACTGATTACAATATCGATGAGGTGAGAGCAGGTAATGAAAGAGTATTAAAAGCTCGTTTAGAAGATGCACTTTTCTTCTGGAAAGAAGATACCAAAAAACCTTTAGCTGATTTTGTTGAGGCATTAAATGATGTTTTATTCCACGAACGTTTAGGAACTATATTTGACAAAGTTAAAAGAATTAAAAATTTGGCTATTTATTTAGGACAAGAATATAGTTTAGGTTCGAAAGAAAATTTAGAAAGAGCTGCTTTATTGTGCAAAGCTGATTTGATCACTAGTATGGTATATGAATTTCCTGAGTTGCAAGGGATTATGGGAAGATATTATGCTATGGAAAGTGGTGAAAATCAAGAAGTTAGTGAAGCAATATTTGAACACTATCTACCACGATTTACAGGAGATGAATTACCAAGAACAGAAACTGGTACAGCACTTAGTTTAGCTGAAAAAATGGACAATTTAGTAGGTAGTTTTGCCATTGGTATAAAACCAACTGGTTCGCAGGATCCGTATGCACTTCGAAGACAGTCACTGGGAATTGTTAACATTATAATTGAAAATAACTTAAAAATTGATTTAAAGAAATTTATTACTCAAGCATATAATGAATTAGAAGCAATTAATCCTGATTTAAGTTTAGAAGAAACTGTTACTGACGTTTTTGAATTTATTTTGCAAAGAATGCGTGGTATCTTATCAGAAACAGGTATGACGTATGATGTTGTAGATGCAGTTATGGAAGTACCTGCTAGTGATTTGACTGATATACATCTTAGAGCTCAAGTAGTACAAGAATTTAAAAGATCAGATTTATTTGAGGATTTTATGGTTGTATATAATCGCTCCAACAATTTAACCAAAAATTGGGAGCAAACACACATTAAACTTGAACTCTTAGAAGATGAAAGTGAAAAAGAACTCTATGAAATTTTTATTAAATTAGAGCAGCAAATAAAAGAAAACATAGCAAATAATCAATATTTAAAATCACTTGAATTATTATCAAAACTCAGACCACAGTTAGATAAATTTTTTGATTCAGTTATGGTGATGACTGATAATGAAGAACTAAAGGCTACGCGACTAGGTTTGTTAAAATCAATTAGTATTCTGTGTAACACCACCGCATATTTTGTTAAAGTAGTTCAATAAAAAAAAGTAGAAATTCAAACAGAGTTTTATTATTATATATAGTATATATAATTTGTTGTATTTTACCCAAAAAGTATAGCATATTGGGTGGTGAATAATGATTGATTTAAATGATAGGCAAGAGAAGATTTTAGGGATAGTAAAGGAAAATGGACCAATAACAGGAGAAAAATTAGCTGAGCTATTAGATGTTACACGAGCTGCACTCCGACCGGATTTGGCCGTGTTAACTATGTCGGGTTTTTTGGAAGCAAAACCACGAGTAGGTTATACCTATAAATCAGAAGGAGTAGAAAGTGAAATAAGAAGAGTTCTAAATTTATATAGGGTTAAGGATATTCAGTCACGTCCGGTTGTAGTTAAAGAATCGTGTAGCATTTATGATGCTATAGTAACTTTATTTATTGAAGATACGGGTAGCATATTTGTTGTTAATGATGATAATTTCTTAACTGGAATAGTATCAAGAAAAGACTTTCTTAAGACCACCTTAGGTCAGGCTGATATTCACATGGTACCTGTAAGTGTAATTATGACTCGCATGCCTAATATTATTACAACTTCAGGTGATGAAACTGTTGTAGAGGCAATAAAAAAAATAGTAGAACATGAAGTTGATAGTTTGCCTGTAGTCAAGTGTTATATAGACTTTGATGATGAAGAGAAGCTGGAAGTTGTAGGGAGAATTACTAAAACTAATATTGCTAGATTATTTCTTGATTTAGCAAACAAAAAAGACGAGGGGGGTTAAATCTTGGCAAATAGTTTACCAGGGATATATATAGTATCAGACTCAATCGGTGAAACAGCTGAGATGGTAGTAAGAGCTGCAGCTACACAGTTTAATTCTGGCAAAATGGAAGTTAGACGTGTTCCTAATATATCCGATACTGATACCCTGCAAGAAGTAGTACACCAAGCGGCCGAAAACAACTGTTTAATAGCATATACATTAGTAATTGATAACTTAGCAGAATTTTTAAAGGCTGAAGCTAAGATCCACGGTGTTATTTGCATAGATGTGTTAGGTCCAATGGTAGATGCAATTAAAAGTATTAGCAGTTTAGAACCAAAAAGAGAACCAGGTCTTTTGCGAAAAGTTGATGAAATGTACTATCGTCGTGTAGAAGCTGTTGAGTTTGCTGTTCGTTATGATGATGGTAAAGACCCTCGTGGAATAGATTTAGCTGATATAGTTTTAGTAGGCATCTCTCGGACTTCAAAAACACCTCTATCTATGTATCTAGCTCACAAGCGCATAAAAGTTGCTAATGTACCATTAGTACCTGAAGTAACTCCACCAAGTGAATTATTTAAAGCTGTAAAAGGTAAAGTCATAGGTCTTACAATTAAACCTGAACAGTTAAACTATATCAGAACTGAAAGACTAAAAACACTAGGGTTAAAGGCCCATGCTAATTACGCTGATCCTTTAAGAATAGAAGAGGAAATAGAATATTCAAATCAAATTATGAGAAAATTAGGCTGTCCTGTTATCGATGTGACCAACAAGGCAGTTGAAGAAACATCTAGTAAGATTTTAGAAATATACTATAGGAGGTTAAGTAATGTCTAACAAGTATGTCTATCTTTTTGAAGAAGGTAAAACCAATATGGTCTCCTTGTTGGGAGGTAAAGGGGCAAATTTAGCAGAAATGACCAGAATAGGTTTACCGGTACCACCGGGTTTTACTATTACTACCGAGGCGTGTAATAAATATTTGGAATTAAATCAAGAGTTCCCCACAGGACTAATGGATCAAGCACTTGAAGCATTAAAAACTATAGAAACAAAAACGGGCAAAAAATTTGGTGATAGAGATAATCCTTTATTAGTTTCAGTAAGATCTGGTGCTGCAATTTCAATGCCTGGAATGATGGATACAATATTAAACTTAGGGCTTAATGATGAAACTGTTTTAGGTCTAGCAAAATTAACAGGTGATGAAAGATTTGCCTATGATTGTTATAGGCGTTTTATACAAATGTTTAGTAATGTTGTTCTAGAGTTAGACCACTCTATGTTTGATGATGTTGTAGAAAGATATAAGCGTAAACTAAGTGCAATTTTTGATTATGAAATACCTGCAAACGAACTAAAACAAATGATTCAAGAATACAATGAAATAGTAAAAAGAGAAAAAGGGTTTGATTTTCCTCAAGATGTTAACGAACAGCTTAAAATTTCAATTCAAGCTGTATTTGGTTCATGGAAAAATCAAAGAGCTATTGTATATAGGAGAATTAACAAAATACCGGATGACTTAGGGACAGCTGTAACTGTACAATCTATGGCTTTTGGTAATATGGGTAGTGACTCTGGAACAGGAGTAGCTTTTACTCGCAATCCATCAACAGGTGAAAAAGAATTGTATGGAGAATTTTTAGTTAATGCACAAGGGGAAGATGTTGTAGCAGGAATTAGAACTCCAACCCCTATATCAAAACTACAAGAAGAACTACCAAATGTATATGAGCAATTTGTTGATACATGTAATAAATTAGAAATACATTATCGCGACTTACAAGATATTGAGTTTACTGTTGAAAAGGGAAAACTTTATATGCTTCAGACAAGAAATGGTAAAAGAACTGCTAAAGCAGCAGTTAAGACTGCTGTAGATATGGTAGCTGAGGGTTTAATTACTAAAGAAGAAGCATTATTAAGAGTTGACCCTGAACAAATTAATCAATTGTTACATAGGCAAATAAATACTGAAATAAAAATAGACTCAATAGCTAAAGGCTTACCTGCATCACCAGGAGCAGCTTCTGGTAAGGTGTTATTTAATGCTGATCTTGCGGAAAAGTATGGTGAAGCAGGAGAAAAAGTAATACTGGTTAAAGCTGAAACCAGTCCAGATGATATTCATGGAATAGTTTATGCACAAGGTATATTAACATCACGTGGTGGAATGACTTCTCATGCAGCTGTTGTTGCTAGAGGTATGGGCAAACCATGTGTTTGTGGGTGTGAAAGCATAAAAATAGATTATAAATCAAAAGAGTTTTTTGTAGATGATACAGTTGTTAAAGAAGGAGATATTATAAGTTTAGATGGTAACACCGGAAATGTAATGCTTGGTGAAGTAGAAATGATTGAACCAACTTTATCAAAAGAATTTGAAACTTTATTAGAGTGGTCAGATGAGGTGAAGAAACTTGAGGTAAGAGCTAATGCTGATACTCCTGAAGATGCTGCAAAAGCTAAAGAATTTGGAGCTCATGGTATTGGATTATGTCGTACAGAGCACATGTTTATGTCTCCGGAAAGGTTGCCAATAGTTCAAGTAATGATTTTAGCAGAGGATCAAGTTGCTAGAGAATATGCACTTGACCAGTTACTACCATTCCAAAAAGAAGATTTTTATGGAATTATTAAAGCGATGTCACCACATCCAGTAACAATTCGTTTGCTAGATCCACCATTACATGAATTTTTGCCTGATCATGATACTTTATTGCTTGAAATTGCTGAAATGAAACATAATAAAGTTGATGAAAAACTAATTAATGAAAAAGAAGAATTACTTAAGAAAATAAATAGTTTATCAGAATCTAATCCAATGCTTGGCCACAGAGGTTGTAGGCTAGGACTAACTTACCCTGAAATTTATAGAATGCAGGCAAAAGCAATTTTTGAAGCTATGACTGATTTAACCAAAGAAGGAATTAATAATATTACAGAAATAGAAATACCATTAGTAATGGATTTATCGGAGTTTGAATTATTAAAACAAGAAATATTAACTGTTTATGAGGAATTGCAACAAAAAACCGGTATTGAACTAAACTTTGTAATTGGAACTATGATTGAGCTTCCACGTGCTTGTATTGTAGCTGATGAAATTGCTCAAGAAGCCGAATTTTTCTCTTTTGGTACGAATGATTTAACCCAAACAACACTTGGGTTTAGTAGAGATGATGCAGAAGGAAAATTTATACCAACCTATCTAGAAAAGAAAATAATAAAAGAAAATCCATTTGCAGTATTAGATCGACAAGGTGTAGGTTCTTTAATGAAAATTGCAGTGGAAAAAGCTAAAGCTACTAGAGAGAATATTTTAATTGGCATATGTGGAGAACATGGAGGAGACCCAAATTCAATAGAGTTTTGCCATCTTCTAGGTTTAGACTATGTTAGTTGTTCTCCATATAGAATACCAGTAGCTAGACTAGCTGCTGCACAAGCTAATCTTAAAAACAAGTAAAGCTATAATTATATAAATGGTTTAATAATTTAAAATATATATACAAATTAGTATAAAAGAGGTAACGTTTTTAAGCGTTACCTCTTTTAAATGCCTAAATAAATAGCCAAAAAGTCCCATGCATTTAGGATTATTAGGAATTAGCAACAATGCACAACAACTGTATTTTAATAAGATTATAAACTTGGACATGCCCTAAACTGTAGTTACATACTCTTTGTCCAAAAGTCAGTTGCAATTATAAAATAAGAGGTAATATCTTAAAAGCATTAGGGAGATGAGAGTTTTGTTAATAAAGAATAAAAAAATCATAGCAATAGTTACAACATTAATATTTATTTTAAGTAGCATGTTAATAGCTAATCCTGTATGGGCAAACTACGGAGATAGGAATTTATATTGGGGTGTACGAGGAGATGATGTGAAAAACGTACAGAGAGACTTAACAAATTTAGGATATAATACATATGGTATAGATGGTGTTTTTGGGGCTAATACACATGATGCAGTAGTTAGTTTCCAAAGAGATAATGACCTACCAACTACTGGTGTTGTAGCAAGCATGACCAAAAATGCATTAAACAAACATATGAATAATCAAAATACAGTACATACAACTCAGAGAGGAGATACCCTTTTTAAAATAGCTATGCAATATGGGACAAGTGTAGATGCTATTATGCAAGCAAATAGCGTAGATCCCGATAATATATATCCTGGAATACAAATTGTAATTCCTAATAGCTCAAATACCTCGACCTCGAATCCTTCAAGAGGAGCCTCAAGATATGGTGAATATGTAGATTGGTGGAGTGTTGTGGATAGCACTTGGACAATAGGAGGAATTGCGACAATTACAGATTTGGATACAGGCATTTCATTTCAAGCAAGAAGATATGGTGGTGGTTATCATGCTGATGTTGAACCACTAACAGCAGCAGACACTGAGAAATTAAGACAAATATATGGTGGCCAGTGGAGTTGGGCAAGAAAAGCAGTATTAGTAACAACTAATGGAAGGACATTTGCTGGTTCTATGAACGGAATGCCTCATGCTCAACAAGCAATATGGGATAACAATTTTAATGGTCATTTTTGTGTACACTTTTTAAATAGCAGAACTCATGGTACTAATAGAGTATGTCCTAATCACCAAGCCATGGTAAGGAAGGCAGCAGGAAGGTAACTATAATAATAACAAATAAATCTTACTCTAGAGAAAATGAAAACTCACCTATATTTTAGGTGAGTTTTTCTTACTGCTAAAAATTTAATTCAATATGAAGGAAAAAAAGGCTAAAGTGTAGTATTCATGTATTAGGAGGTGTGTAATATTAATGTCTGATTTACTAATCGTAGGAGTTAATGGCAGTCCTAATTCTTCAGATAATACGGCCTTTTTATTAGATCAAGCTTTAAACGAAACTAAAAAATATGGTGCCATAACCAAAGTAATTCATTGTAGTTCTGAGCTAAAAAAAATTAATAATCCTTTTTGTCATGCATGTTCATCTCCTTGCACAGCAAAATGTATAGAAGATAACGAAATATTTGATGCATATAAATTAATGGCTTTAGCAGATGGAATAATAGTGGGGAGTCCAGTTTATTTTGGAACTGTTTCAGCTCAGTTAAAGGCTTTTTTTGATAAAACAAGATGGCTTAGAACAGAAAAAAGCTTAATGAATACTATAGGGGGTGCTTTATCTGTAGGAAACTCCCGTTTTGGTGGACAAGAAACTACATTAAAAGCAATACATGATATTCTTTTAGTTCAAGGTATGATAGTTGTTGGTGATGGTCATTATGATAATGACTGTGGTCATAGTGGAGCTGCTGCTCAGCGACCGGCTAAACTGGATGAAAATGGAATAAATAGATCGCGTATTTTAGGTAAAAGAATAGCTGAAGTTGCAAAACATACTAAAGATTTGCGAAAAAGGTAAGGTTTTTTAATTTTATTATTAATAAAATATAAAATCCTTAACCTATATGGCTAAGGATTTTTTTGTCTTTCAAGACAAGTTGTGTTGATTTATGGGTAGATGGGTTTATGACTAATAAGAGGTGGATAATATGAGAGTGCGAAATGAAATTGAACAAAGAGAAAAATCCATACTAAGCCCTCATGCATGTTTAGCTTCTAATAGTAAGGGGAGGCTAAATTTTGAAGAACCTGACCCTATACGTACATGCTTTATGATTGATAGAGATAGAATTGTTCATTCTAAGGCGTTTAGAAGGTTGAAGCATAAAACCCAAGTTTTTATAGCTCCTCCAGGAGATCATTATCGAACTCGACTAACCCATACTCTTGAGGTGAATCAAATAGCTAGAACTATAGGTGCAGGATTAAATCTTAATTTAGATTTAATTGAAGCCATGTCATTAGGTCACGATGTTGGGCATACCCCTTTTGCTCATGCAGGTGAACAAATACTAGATATTTTATTAAGTAATGGTTTTAAACATAACGAAAACAGTATACGAGTTTTAACTAAGATTGAACAACATAAAAACAGAAATGGTTTAAATTTGACTGTGGAAGTTTTAGATGGAGTACTTAACCATAGTGGTTATGGTAAAAGTGAAAGTAGTTCTTACACTTTAGAAGGCCAAGTAGTACGTCTTAGTGACAAAATTGCTTACGTGCAACATGATATTGACGACTCAATAAGAGCAGGACTTTTAAATTTAGATGATATACCAGTAGAGTATCTTGAAATATTAGGTTATACACATAGTATGAGAATAGGAACATTGGTTAGCGATATTATTAATAATACAAAAAAAATAATCGAAAAAAATAATGTTGTTAAAGTAGAGCCGAGTGAGGAAGTGGAGCGCGCTTTAAAAGGTTTACGAGAGTATATGTTCGAAACTATATATCGAGGTCCAGTATGTCAAGCTGAAAGAACAAGAGCAATGTTTATAATTGAACATTTACTAAAATACTTTATGAATAATCCACACAAAATGAGTCCTGTTTTTCAAACGATTGCTGATGAAGATGGTTTAGAGCAAGCTGTTGGTGATTATATTTCGGGAATGAGCGATGCCTACTGTGTTTCATTGTTTCAGGATATCTATATTCCTCAGTCATTAGTGCCTAGTGCAGTTAAAGATATTTTATATTAGTTTATAAAATATGATTCTGCTGCAAAAAGTAACTACATAAAACTTAAGGCTGAGCAAACATGTTTATCTAAGTCCTTAAGAGCAAGGCGTGGTGCATAGATCACAATACTAATTTTCAATGTATACAAATAGATATTTAGACAAAATTCGAATAAATAGAAGGGATTTTCTTGTAAATATAGAATTGTAGGTGGAGGCAATGACAAAATATTTTGATGATCAGCTTATTCGAGATATCTTATTTAGAATAGATATTGTAGAAATAATTGGTGAAACAGTGCAGTTAAATCGTAAAGGAAATCGCTATTGGGGTTTATGCCCTTTTCATCAAGAAAAGACTCCATCTTTTAGTGTTACACCAGAAAAAGAAATGTTTTATTGTTTCGGATGCCGAACAGGCGGGGATGTATTTTCTTTTGTAATGAAAAGGGATGGGGCAAGTTTCAAAGAAGCTGTTGAACTTTTAGCTGACAAAGCTGGAATTGAATTAAGGTCTTTAAAAAATGAAAATAATGAAGTTAAACAGGTACTAGAAGTTAACAAAAATGCAGCAGATTATTACAATAAAAACTTATTTACACCTGCGTCTACAAAAGCTTTGAAATATTTGAAAAAACGGAAGGTCTCTGATGAATCATTAAAACGTTATATAATAGGGTATGCATTAGATGAATGGGATGGCTTGAAAAACTATCTACTAAAACATGGTTTTTCTAAAAAAATAATAGAAAAGTCGGGACTAATATCACTAAATAAAAAAGGTACAAACCATTATGATCTATTTAGAAACAGAATTATATTTCCGATACAAAATTTTCGTGGAGATATTATAGGTTTTGGAGGCAGAGTATTAGATGATAGTTTACCTAAATATATAAATTCTCCTGAAACAGATCTATTTTCTAAGAGAAAGAATTTATATGGATTATACCAAGCTAAAGACAGTATTAGAAAACGAAATGAAGTTGTTTTAGTAGAAGGATATATGGATTGTATAAAACTAGGTCAAGCTGATATTACTAATGTTGTTGCTTCTTTAGGTACAGCTTTTACTGTAGATCAAGCTAAATTACTACAAAAGTACACAGAAAAAGTTATAATTCTATATGATGGAGATGAAGCAGGACAAAGAGAAGCAATAAAGGCAATAAATTCTCTATTAAAGGCTAATCTAAAGACTGATGTAGTTGCCCTGCCGCCAGGAAAAGATCCAGACGAATATATTGCTTTAAATGGAAAAGAGGAATTTTTAAGATATATAAAGAATAATAGTTATAATTATATAGAATTTAAGATAAACAGTAATATAAATTCGACAGAAGAATTAAACTTAGAGAACAAAAATAAAATAATAAATGAAGTAAAAAAAGACATAAATGGTCTAAATAGTGAGATTGAAAAAGATTATTTCATTCGCTTATTGTCAGAAAAACTAAAATTAGAAGAAAATACAGTATATAGAGAGATAAAATCGAAAAAGTCAAGTAATTTACCACACAAAAGGAATAAAATACAAATATCAAGGGATAATAAAAGATACGGTAATTACAGTATACAAGAGAAAATAATGGCAAAAATGTTAAAAGATGAGGAATTTTTCAATTATATTGTAGATACAATAGGCATTGACTTTATTCATAATCAACAATATAAAGCATTATTAAAAATATATCAAGGCTTACAGGGATCACACAAAGATAAAATTAATCAACTTTTTACTATAGCCGTAGAACAGGACTTAAATTCTGAATTTGCTAGAATAACATTTATTGGTGATGAAGAATTAAATAAAATAGAGATTATGGATTATGTAAAAAGAGTAAAAATTATGAAACAAGATGCAAAATGGCAAAAACTTTTTGCCAAAATACGTCAACTATCTGATGAAGGTGATTTTTATAGTGTTTTAGATTTCATTTTAAAAATTGATAAATTACTGAATAAAGCCCAGAAAGGGGGGACAAAATGAAACTGGATGGAAAGCTTGCAGAAGCAATAAGTGTTTTAGCCGAAAAAGGGAAAAAGAAAAAAAATCTGACATATGAAGAAATCGTTGATGATTTACAGGGTTTTAATCTAGAACCCGATCAAATAGATGATATTTTTGAACATTTACAATCTTTGGGAATTGCTGTAGGAGCAGAGGGTGAGATTGATTCCGAAGAAGAATTAGAAACAGAGAATATAGAAACGGAAGAGGTTATAATACCTGATGGTATAGAGATAGATGACCCAGTCCGAATGTACCTTAAAGAAATTGGCAGAGTACCTTTGTTAACAGCTACGGAAGAAATTGATTTAGCTCAAAGGATAGAAGCTTCAGAAGAAGAGGCTAAAAGACAACTAGTTGAAGCAAACCTAAGATTAGTTGTAAGTATAGCTAAAAGATATGTCGGAAGAGGTATGCTCTTTTTGGACTTAATCCAAGAAGGTAACTTAGGTTTAATGAAAGCTGTAGAAAAGTTTGATTACCGTAAAGGTTATAAATTTAGTACTTATGCGACTTGGTGGATAAGGCAGGCTATAACAAGAGCAATAGCAGATCAGGCAAGGACTATTAGAATACCAGTCCATATGGTAGAAACCATAAATAAATTATCTAGGGTTCAAAGAAACCTGTTGCAGAGCCTTGGTAGAGAGCCAACCCCAGCAGAAGTTGCAGTTGAAATGGATATTCCTGTAAATAGGGTTATTGAAATAATGAAAGTGGCTCAGGAACCAGTTTCGCTAGAAACCCCAATAGGAGAAGAAGATGATAGCCATTTAGGAGATTTCATTACTGATGAAGATGCTGAATCCCCAGAAGAATCTGCTTCATTTGTCTTGTTACGTGAGCACCTAGACGGAATCTTACATACTCTAACAGAGAGAGAGGAAAAAGTTTTAAGGCTAAGATTTGGTTTAGATGATGGAAGGCCTAGAACTCTTGAAGAGGTAGGACAAGAATTTGGGGTTACTCGGGAAAGAATAAGACAGATTGAAGCAAAGGCCCTAAGAAAGCTTAGACACCCATCAAGAAGCAAAAAATTAAAAGATTATATTGAATAATAAAAAAAATGCTTATAGTTGTTGACATAAAACAAAAATCTAGATATAATAAATCTCGTTGAGGGCATTCCTCGGTAGCTCAACGGTAGAGCATCCGGCTGTTAACCGGAGGGCTGTAGGTTCGAATCCTACCCGAGGAGCCATATTGAAGGTTCTAGCGGTAACGCTAAACAAGTTACCGCTTTTTACTTGGAAAAAACCTTTTAAAAAAAAGAATTACCCCTTGACTCCGGAAGAGATTTTTAATATACTATCTCTTGCAGGGTCAAAGGTTCACAACTGGGGCCTATAGCTCAGTTGGAAGAGCCACCGGCTCATAACCGGTTGGTCCCAGGTTCAAATCCTGGTAGGCCCACCATATTATGGCCCCTTGGTCAAGCGGTTAAGACACCGGCCTTTCACGCCGGTAACAGGGGTTCGAGTCCCCTAGGGGTCACCATTAGGGCGATTAGCTCAGCTGGGAGAGCACCTGCCTTACAAGCAGGGGGTCGTAGGTTCAAGTCCTGCATCGCCCACCATAACTTAAATAAAAAAACACTTGAATTTATATCAAGTGTTTTTTATTTTTTAGATTTTTATTTTGTAGGTAAAAGTGCTAAATTTGATATTTTCCATTTATCATTAATCTTTTTAACTATTATAAAATAAACATAATTATCATCCATTGCAAAGTAATTTTTAAACTCTTTCTTAACAACGACTTTATAATTATTTATTATAAAAAATTCTAACTTATCATAATCTTCTTTTTCAATTATTGGAATTCCATCAGTTGGGATTATTAAAAGATTTTGACTATTTTTATCCATTGTAGTAAATGAAACAACAATGTCCTTTGCTAATTTACAATCAAAGCCCTTGGAAAAATAATCAATTGCTTCCTCGAAAGTGTTTGCATTAACAGGAGAAGACTCATTATTAATATACTTTACTTCATTAAAAAAGTTGGAGTATAAATTAAAACTTTCAATGATACCAATAAAAACCTGTTCATTAATATTATCATCTTTAATTAAATGAGATGCCCAGATTGATGAAGTTGAAACTCCAATAAAAAATTTAAATATTAATAATAATAACAATAATTTGGGAAAAATTTTATACATACATAAAAAACCTTCCTTATTCCTTAAAAATCTCTAATAACTTAAGTTAATAGATAATTAAAAAGTTTATATATCTTAGCTTCCTTATAATCTATTACACATTATAACAATATGGAAAAAACATACAAAACAAAACTAGTCGAAAAATTCGCTGGGATAAATAACAATTATCACAAATATAATTTATAAACACTTATTTTAAATAATAATTCTGGCAATTTTTTTGATAAAAATACAAAAAAAGGAAGGTAAGTTTGAAATGATGGGGTTACTGATGAAAAATTTCATAACTTAGAGGCTAATATAAATGATTTTGTGGTTAGGGTAAGAATTATAAAATAAAAAAACTGTTATTGCTTAAAAAGCAATAACAGTTTTTTTATTATACCTCATGCAAACAAACTGCTAATAAACCGGGGCCAGTGTGAACACATAGAGCAGGACTAACTTCAGAAGTTATAAGTCCCTTAATATTCGGTAACTTTTTAATTTTTTCTAATAGATTGTCAAACTCATCATCTGCGCCACCATTTAAAACTGCTAAATTTATTTGTTTGTCTTTAACAGCATCTTCTACTATTTGAATTAGCTTTTCAATAGATTTTGTTCTTCCTCTTGCTTTACAGTAAGTATAATATGTTCCTTCTGTATCTACTGATATTATAGGTTTAAGGCTTAAAAATTGCCCTAACATACCGGCAACTCGTCCGATACGTCCACCTCGTCGGAGATATTCTAGTGTTTCAATTACATAATAAGCTTTTACATTTGGTTGTAAATTATTTAATTTATCAATTACATTTTCAAAACTTACTCCATCTGCAATATTTCGTGCTGCATCTAATACCATAAGTCCAGTTGCCATTGACAATGTTTTTGAATCAATAATTTTTATAACTAGATCATCAGTAAAATCTTTTGCTACTAGTTCTACTGATTGATAAGTTCCTGATAACCCACTTGAGATATGTATAGCAATTAGATGAGTAAATCCTTCTTCTTTTATTTCCTTAATAGTAGAGTTTATTATTTCTAAGGATGGCATAGAAGTAGTTGGTATTTCATCAGGCATTCGTTTATATACTTCTTGTGGTTGAATATCAACTCTATCTGAATATTCCCTATCAGGATAAATCACCTTTAAAGGTACAACCTTAATGTTATACTTATCAATAATATGTTGTGGTAAATCTGAGCCACTATCAGTCATTAAAGCAATTTTTTCATGCATGTTCGATTACCTCCTTAACAATTAAATTTTAGAATATTTTGAATATAAAATCAAAGAATACTTTATATTTTTTATCCAAACTTGACACAAGAGAGCAGGAAAGGTAAAATTACAAGATGTAAAGTATAAATACTTTACATCAGGAGGTTAAATGTTCTGTGCTAGAAAAATGGAACTATATTACTTTGTTAAAAGACTTTTATGGACCTCTTTTAACAGAAAAACAACAATATATAATGAGTTTATATTATGAAAATGATTTATCATTAACTGAAATAGCAGATGATACTAATAGTACTAGACAGGCAGTATATGATATTTTACGTAGGGCTGAAAATGCTTTAGAAGACTATGAAACAAAACTAGGTCTTGTTAAAAAATTTGAGTTTACTCGAGGTTATATTGATGAAGCTTATGAATTATTAAATAATGATAACATAAATGAACATAGTGTGAAGAAGGCTATTGAGGTGTTGAGACGCGCAGTTGAACTGATCTAGAAAAGGAGAGGTAAAGTGGCTTTTGAAGGATTATCAGATAGGCTACAGGATATATTTAAAAAGTTACGTGGCAAGGGCAAAATAACAGAAGATGATGTAAAAATTGCTATGCGGGAAGTACGTCTTGCTTTACTAGAAGCTGACGTAAATTATAAGGTAGTCAAAGACTTTATATCTAAAATTAGAGAAAGAGCAGTAGGTCAAGAGGTTTTAGATAGCTTAACTCCCGGTCAACAAGTTATTAAAATAGTTCATGATGAAATGACCGAATTAATGGGAGGTACCGAGAGTAAGTTAGAAATAGCAACGAAACCGCCAACAATAGTTATGGCTGTTGGACTTCAAGGTGCGGGTAAAACTACATCTGTAGGCAAATTGGCTAAAAACCTTTTAAAACAGGGAAAAAAACCACTATTAGTTGCATGTGATGTCTATAGACCTGCAGCAATTAAACAACTTCAAGTGTTAGGAGAACAAGTAGGGGTGCCTGTATTTAGTATGGGACAGGGTAATCCCGTTGATATAGCACGAGGATCAATTGAATATGCAAAATCAAATAATAGAGATGTAGTAATTTTAGATACAGCGGGTAGATTACATGTTAATGAAGAATTGATGGATGAACTAAAACAAATAAAATCTAATGTAAAACCTCAAGAAATATTACTTGTAGTAGATGCAATGACTGGGCAAGATGCGGTTAATGTAGCTGAAAGCTTTAATAATGAGTTAGACCTTACTGGAGTAGTTTTAACTAAACTAGATGGAGATACACGTGGAGGGGCTGCATTATCAGTTAAAGCAGTAACTGGTTGTCCGGTAAAATATGTTGGTTTAGGTGAAAAGCTAGATGCCTTAGAAGTGTTTTTCCCTGAAAGAATGGCTTCTAGGATTTTAGGAATGGGAGATATAGTAAGCCTAGTTGAAAAGGCTCAAGCTAATTTTAATGAAGATAAAGCTAAAGAAATGGAAAGAAAAATACGTAAGCAAGAATTTACGCTAGAAGATTTCTTGGAGCAGATGCAACAGGTTAAATCAATGGGTCCTTTAGAAGACTTATTGGGAATGATACCTGGAATGGGAAAACAGCTTAAGGGGATGCAGGGACAATTAGATGAAAAAGAGCTTGTTAAAATAGAATGCATAATTCAATCAATGACTCCTGAAGAAAGAGTAGATCCTAGTATATTAAATGGAAGTAGAAAGAAAAGGATTGCTAGGGGAAGTGGGACAAAAGTTCAAGATGTTAACCGAACAATAAAGCAATTCCAAGAATCTAGAAAACTAATGAAACAGTTTTCTGAAGCTACTAATAATAAAAAAGGAAAACGCGGAGGAATGCCTTTTAAATTTCCTTTTTAATTAAACATAAATCCGTGAAATATAAAGGGAGGTGAAATTGTGGCGACAAAAATAAGATTGAGAAGAATGGGAGCTAAAAAAAGACCTTTTTATAGAGTTGTAGTAGCTGACGCTAGGTCACCAAGAGATGGTCGTTTTATAGAGGAAATAGGATATTATGATCCAACCACTAATCCAGCTACCATTAAAATTGATGAAGAAAAAGCAATTAAATGGCTATCAGATGGTGCAAAACCTTCAGCTACAGCAAAATCAATTTTACAAAAACAAGGTATTACAGCTAAATTTGCAAGTCGGAAATAACCTGGGGGTGAAATAGGTGAAAGACCTAGTTGAACTTATTGCCAGATCACTGGTAGATAACCCCGATGAAGTTGATGTCCAAGAAGTAGAGGGTGATAGATCAATAATCCTTGAATTAAGGGTTGCGCCTGATGATATGGGCAAAGTTATTGGCAAACAGGGGAAAATTGCGAAATCTATTCGCACATTAACAAAGGCTGCTGCAGCCAAAGAAGGAAAAAGAGTAGCAGTAGAAATTATGAGATAGGGCTAATTATTAGCCCTATTGCTTTTGAGTCAAAGGGGACGGTTCTTTTTGACTCATTAATATGAGTCAAAAAGAACCGTCCCCTTTGACTCACCCTCTGACTCCTAACAGTTTTTTATTTGGGGGTATAAAATGCAATCAAAAGAATTAATTAGTATTGGTAAAATAAGTGGAACTCATGGCGTGAGGGGAATAATCAAAGTAATACCACTAACTGAATTCCCAGAACGGTTTAATGACCTCGAAGAAGTCATTATAAATAAGGATAGTGAGTCTAAAACATTTAACATTGAGTCAGTAGGTAAACATAAGCAACATATATTGTTAAAACTAAAGGAAATCAATACTAGAGAGGAAGCGCAAACTATTAATCACGCCCATTTAAAAATACCTGAAAATCAAGTATATCCTTTACCCCCTGGGTATTATTATCATTTTCAATTAATTGGTTTAAATGTTTATGATGAGGAAAAGGGGGAGCTAGGAAAAATTATAGACATTATTGAAACAGGTGCTAATGATGTCTATGTAATTAAATCTGAAGTTTATGGAGAAATATTATTACCTGCGATAAAACAGGTTATTAAAGATACAGATATAGACAATAATTTAATGAAAGTAGAGCTCTTACCTGGTTTGCTAGAATAATGGAGGTTAAAATGAAGATAGACATCTTAACACTATTTCCCGATTTTTTTATTAATCCATTAAATGAAAGTATAGTTGGTAGGGCTATAGATAAAGGAAAGATCGAAGTAGAAACAATAAATATTCGTAATTATGCTCTCAACAAACACCGCCAGGTTGATGATTACCCATATGGTGGCGGTTCAGGTATGGTATTAAAGGCTGATGTGTTAATATCTGCTATTAATGATATTAAAAAAGTGAATTCATGGGTTATATATATGTCACCACAAGGGAAAGTCCTAAATCAAAAAAAAGTAAAAGAGTTATCTGAAAAAAGCCATTTAGTAGTTCTTTGTGGACATTATGAAGGTGTAGACGAAAGAGCATTAACAGAAGTTGATGAAGAAATATCTATTGGTGACTATGTTCTAACAGGTGGAGAACTTCCGGCTTTAGTTTTAACTGATGCTGTGACGAGGTTAATACCTGGTGTTTTAGGAGATGATAACTCTGCTATAGATGAATCGTTTACTGATTATTTACTTGAATATCCACATTATACAAGACCTGCAGAATTTAATGGATTAAAAGTTCCTGATATATTACTTTCTGGTCATCATGAAAACATAAGGTTATTCAGAAAAAAGCAAAGCTTGTTAAGAACACTAATAAAACGTCCTGATCTTTTATTATCAAAAGAATTTGATGAAGAAGAAGAAAAAATTTTAAAAGAAATACTGTTTGATAGGGAGTATAGTTAAAGTGAGAAACTCGAAGGTATATATAGCTTTAATGCATTATCCTATGTATAATAAACAAATGGAAACAATAACTACTTCTATTACCAACTTAGATTTACATGATATATCAAGATGTGCTAAGACTTATAATGTAGATTCTTTTTTCATAGTACATCCTTCGCCAAACCAGCAGAGTCTAATAAAAGATATAATGAGCTATTGGCAGGAAGGGTATGGTGGAGTCTATAATCCGGATAGAAAAGAAGCCTTTAATATAATGAGATTAACTCATGATTTTAAAGAAACAGTAGATAAAATTGAAAATGAAACTGGGCAGAAAGTTACTACTGTAGCTACTGATGCACGTATATATAAAAATAGTGTAAGTTATAAAAGTTTAAAAAATAAAATATTTAATGAAGATAAATGCTTTTTAATTTTGTTTGGGACAGGTTGGGGGATTGCAGAAGAACTTATTAACAAGTGTGATTATATATTACATCCAATAGAGCCAGGAGGTACTTATAATCATCTTTCTGTAAGAAGTGCAGTTTCAATTATTTTAGATAGATTATTAGGAGAATTCTGGTTTAGTATCTAGTTTTTCTTGAGGTTATATCTTTACTTGTGATATAATACCCTTGTTGTATAATACGTGTTCCGCTGCATTAAATATAGAATGTACGAACATTTCCTGGAAGGAGGTAAAAGATAATGCAAGATATAATTAAATTTATTGAACAAGAACATTATAAAGACGATAGGCCTAATTTTGGACCTGGGGATACTGTGAAGGTGCATGTAAAAGTTATTGAAGGAACAAGAGAAAGAATTCAGATTTTTGAAGGAACTGTAATGAAAATAAGAGGAGAAGGGCTATCTAAAACATTTACTGTTAGAAGACTCTCTTATGGTGTAGCAGTAGAAAGAACTTTTCCATTTCATTCACCCAGAGTAGCAAAAATAGAAGTTACCAGACGTGGTAAAGTTAGAAGAGCTAGATTGTTTTATCTACGTGGCAGAACTGGTAAAAAGGCTAGAGTTAAAGAAAAAGGTAGATACTAAAATAAACATAACGAGAAATGAGGAGAATACCAGTTTTGGTATTCTCTTTTTAAATATGGGGGTTTATATAGTGGCAATTAACTGGTACCCAGGGCATATGGTTAAGGCCAAAAGAGAAATTGAAGAAAATATAAAGTTAGTTGATATAGTATTAATATTAGTTGATGCAAGAGCGCCATTGTCATGTAGAAATATGGATCTAGAAGAGATCGCGAAAAAGAAAAAAATAATATATGTGTTAAACAAAAAAGACCTAATAAAAAAAGAGGATACTAATAAGCATTTGCGTAACTTTAAAGAAGAAGGGTTTTGGGTAACAGCAATAGATTCTATTAAAGGTAAAGGTTCTAAAGACGTTATTAACACGATAAAGCTAGCTTACAAACCACTAGCTGAAGAGATGGTAAAGCGTGGCCGACGAGTTAGGCCAGCTAGGGTAATGGTAGTGGGGGTCCCTAATGTTGGCAAATCAACCTTTTTAAATAACCTAGTTGGTAAAAAAATGGCTAAAACAGGTGCTAAGCCTGGTTTGACCAGAGGAAAACAATGGGTAAGGATTCGAGAAGATATTGAATTTATGGATACCCCAGGTTTAATGTGGCCTAAAGTAGAAAGTGAGGAACAGGGGTTAAAACTTGCACTTTTAAGTCTCGTCGGGGAAAATGCATATGATAATGAGGAGGTAGCAATATTTCTTGTTGAATACTTAAAAAAGACATTTTCGCAGACATTAAAAGAAAAGTATAAAATTGAAAGTTTAGATAAAGAGATAGGAGAAATATTAATTGAAATTGCAAGAAAAAGAGGTCATATATATAAAGGAGGAGACGTGAACATACAAAAAACCTATCAACTAATTTTAAATGACTTTCGTAAAGGTTTTTTAGGCAAAATATGTCTTGATTAATAATAAAAAAACTTGCGTCCTTATATGGGCGTATTTTTTTTGAGAATTTTGTCAAACAAAAGCAGGAATAAACAAAAACATAAAGAATAAATCTATTATAATTAAACATAAATAATATAACTAAAAGTTATAGCCATAACCTTTGGTTATAAGTGGGAGGTAATGTTGTTGGATAGGAGTAAGTGGTTAATTTTAGCTACTGGTTTATCTGTAGGTGTAATTGCTGCAATTTTGGTTAAGCTAGGTAATCCCTTGAACATGGGATTTTGTATTGCATGCTTTGAAAGGGATATTGCTGGAGCTGTTGGATTACATCGTGCGGCTGTAGTTCAGTATATGCGTCCTGAGATTATTGGTCTTATATTAGGTGCAATGCTAATTGCTATGTTTTCAGGGGAATTTAAAGCTCGCGGAGGTTCTTCTACATTTTTAAGGTTTATTATGGGTGTATTCATGATGATAGGTGCACTTGTATTTTTAGGTTGTCCTTTAAGAGATGTTCTTAGAATGGCTGGTGGAGACTTTAATGCCTACATAGGTTTTTTAGGATTTGTAGCTGGGGTAGCAACTGGAGTATACTTTTTAAGAAATGGATTTAATTTAGGAAGACAAGATTATAGCCATTCTAATGCTGGTGGGGTTGTACTACCACTGGTATTTGTGTTTTTCTATTTCCTATTATTAAAAGGCACTGTTTTCAATCCTGATGCAGGTGGTCCACTGTTCTTCAGTGAAACTGGACCAGGTTCAATGTTTGCTCCGATTTTTGTAGCACTAGCCGCAGGCTTAATAGTTGGAGTGTTAGCTCAACGTACTAGACTGTGCTTGAGTGGGGGTATTAGAGATTATATTTTAATAAGAGACAATTATTTACTTATCGGATTTTTAGGTATATTTGCTGGTGCGTTAATACTTAATATACCTTTTGGCTTCTTTAATCCAGGATTTGAAGATCAACCAATAGCACACACTATGCATATTTGGAACTTCCTAGGTCTATACCTTGTTGGATTAGCAGCATGTCTACTAGGAGGATGTCCTTTAAGACAACTAATTCTAACCGGTGAAGGTGATATGGATGCTGCTGCAGTTGTGGCTGGTATGGTAGTAGGAGCAGCATTTGCACATAACTTCTTATTTGCTGCAAGTCCAGATGGTGTTGGTATATATGGTCAAATTGCTTGTGTTGTAGGTATTTTATTTATGTTCTGGATTGGTTATAGCTATCGAGAGGAGTAGGGGGTAAAAATATGGATAAATTAGATGTTAGAGGACTAAGTTGTCCCATGCCGGTATTACAAACAAAAAAAGCTATTGATAAGGGGGCCAAAGAATTATTAATCTTAGGCACCTCTCAAGTTGCCAAAGAAAATGTATTAAGATTAGTAAAGTCCCAAGGTTTTGATGCTAATCTTACAGTAGATGAGAAAAACGATTGGGAAATGGAAATAAAAAAATAAATAATTTATGAGCATGAGGGATATGCGGAAGCACGGGGGTCGGAAGCACGGGGACGGTTCTTTTGCTTCCTGAAAAGGAAGCAAAAGACCGCCCCCGTGCTTCCGACCCCCGTGCTTTTCCCAGGATGTAAAAGTTTTTAAATCTATATGCTTTTAGCTTCATGTGGTATAATATGCAATAATTAGTAAAGAAAGGTTGAAGAGCTAAATGAGTAGATTTCCTCATATTTTTAAAAGGGGGTATATTTGTAATCTATTTACAAAAAATCGCATAGTAATGGCACCTGTGACATTCGGTTATGCAAGTACTCAAGGAAAAGTTACTGATTCACTAATTAAATGCTATGAAGCTAGAGCTGCTGGTGGTGTGGGTCTTATAATAGTTGAAGCTGCATGTGTAGACAGTGCTTATGGTAGAGAAGGAACAAATCAGCTTAATATAGATCATCCACGATATATAAATGGATTGTTTAACTTATCTAAGTCTATAAAATGTTATGGTAGTAAATGTTTTATTCAGTTATTTCATGGAGGTAGGCAATCTTCAGAAAAAGTTACTGGTAACCAACCAGTTGCT
Organism: Candidatus Syntrophocurvum alkaliphilum; assembly: GCF_009734445.1. Lineage (NCBI taxonomy): Bacteria > Bacillati > Bacillota > Clostridia > Eubacteriales > Syntrophomonadaceae > Candidatus Syntrophocurvum > Candidatus Syntrophocurvum alkaliphilum. The sequence goes on along the minus strand of NZ_CP046457.1, from coordinate 1,377,701 downwards.
CCTTCTTCAATTCCATGTTCTATGGTAAAAGAAAATCCTAGAGAGCTAACAAAAGATGAAATAGAAAATTTAATTAAAAAATTTATAACATCTGCTGAGTATGCACATGTGGCTGGGTTTGAAGGTGTGGAATTACATGCTGCACATGGCTATTTAATAAATCAATTTTTATCACCCCACACCAACAAAAGAAATGATGAATATGGTGGAAGCTTTAATAATAGAATACGTTTTTTGCTAGAAATTGTTAATGGTATAAAAAACTTACCTATTAAGCTTGCATTATCTGTACGAATTAACATAGATGATTTTGTAAAAGGAGGTTTAAAGCCAGATGAAGCAATAAAAATATGTCAAGTGCTTGAAAAAAGTGGTGTTGATATAATTCATACCTCTTGTGGTACTTATGAGTCTGGGTTAACTAGTGTAGAACCAGTTTCATATCCAGAAGGCTGGCGAGTATATTTAGCGGAAAAGGTGAAAAAAGCTGTAAGTATACCAGTTATTACCGGGGGGGTAATATGTAGTCCAATAATGGCCAATAATATTATTGCAAAAAATCAAGCAGATTATGTATTTTTGGGGAGAGCATTATTAGCTGACAGTGACTGGGTTAATAAAGCTCATGATGATAAATTAGCTGATATTACACCATGTATAATGTGCAATATGTGTGTTGGAAATAGATTTAAAGGTTTACCTGTAAAATGTAGTGTAAACCCTATGATTGGAAGAGTAGAAAATAATGGAGAAAAACGAAGTATAAATGGTAAATTTAAAGCTGTAGTAATAGGTGGTGGTCCTGCTGGCATGCAGACATCTTTATCATTAAGTGAGAAGGGTTTTGATGTAACAATTTATGAAAAGGAATCATCATTAGGAGGCCAACTAAACATTGCATCAATACCACCATATAAACAAAGGATTAAATTATTTAAAGAAAATTTAAAAAAAAGAGTTTATAAATCAAAAGTAAATGTAGTTCTAAATACTTATATTGATTTTAAGGACATAGCTATAGATACAGATATATTGGTTTTGGCAACTGGTTCAGAACCAAACATGTTAGATATAAAATCTAACGATTATTCCAAATTTATAAGTGCAGATGATATTTTAAATCACAAAACAGTGATTAAAAATAAAAAAGTATTAGTTATAGGAGGGGGAGCAGTAGGCTGTGAGACAGCTGAATTTTTATTGGAAAGTAATAATGTAATAATATTAGAACAAAAACCCCACCTGGCTCAAAATATGGAAAAGAAAAATCGACGTGATTTAATGAATCGTTTAGAAAATAAAGGTTTAATTAAGAAAGTTAATTCTCTAATTGTTAAAATAGATATTAATCAAGCTTTGATTAATAATTCTCAAAAAGAAGAAATAATCGATTTTGATTATGTGGTTTATGCTGTAGGTAGAACACCTTCTAATGAAATATATAATAAAGTTAAAAAATCAATACCTCTGGTTTTTGCTATAGGTGATGCAGTAGAAGTTAGAGGTATTAGGGATGCTATGTTAGAAGGATATATGGTAGGTGAACAAGTATATTATATATTAAAAAATAAATAAGAAAGCACGGGTGGGGAAGCACGGGGACGGTTCTTTTGCTTCCTAAAAAAAGGAAGCAAAAGAACCGTCCCCGTGCTTCCCCTCTAGTTTTGAAAAATTGATAATAAAAAAGGTGAATTAAGAATGCAAGAAAAGATAAGATTCTTAAGATTAGAAGAGTTAAATCGTTTAGAAGAAATGAAAATGTATGAGTCTGAATTACATAAACAGGGTTACGAGTTAATCGCAGGTGTTGATGAAGTAGGGAGAGGGTGCATAGCTGGGCCTGTAGCAGCTAGTGCTGTTATACTCCCTCCTGATTTTATATTAGAAGAAGTAGATGATTCCAAAAAATTAACTGAAAAAAAACGCTTGTACTTATCTCAGGAAATAAAAAAACAGGCTTTAGCATGGGCAGTTGCCTTTATAAATCCTCCTTACTTAGATGAGATTAATATATTAAATGCAACTATAGAAGCTATGAAGCTTGCTATAAATGGACTAACACTGCAACCAGATTTTTTATTAATAGATGCACTAAAAATTAACGATATAAATATTAAACAGCAATCTATTATTAGAGGTGACAGTAAAAGCATGTCTATTGCTTGTGCTTCGATATTAGCCAAAGTAGAAAGGGATAATCTTTTAAACTCATATGATTCATTATATCCTTATTATGGCTTTGGTAAGCATAAAGGTTATGCTACCAAAAAGCATATTCAAGCATTATTTAAAAATGGTGTAACACCAATTCATAGAGTTAGTTTTCAACCAGTTAAAACATTGATAGTAGGAGGAAATTATAGTGAACAACCAGGTCTCTTTTGATCGGGTAATGCTAAACCTAACAACTTCAGTACAAGGTCTAAACTTGAAAAAAGGAGAGGTAGTAAAGGGCTTAGTTCATGGTGTAAGAGATAATGGTTTAATTATGTTAGCGTTAAAAGGTAGAATGACAGAAGCATTTTGTCAGTTTGCGGTTAGACCGGGACAAGAACTTTTTTTGATAGTAGATGGATTTAGAGATGGGAAAGCATATTTAAAACCAGTAACTCCTGTTCAGATGGAGCAAATGGAAAATGCCAATATTAGAGCACAGTTATCAGAGCAGGGTATACCGGCAAGAAATGAAAATATTATGATGGCAAAAAAACTAATTCAACATAACATGCCAGTTACACAATCTAATTTATCACAGCTAGAACAAGGTAGCAGAATATTAGGAGAATTTAATCAAAGAAATCTAGAAATAACTGCCTTTGCTATTTCACGTGGAATGGAAATAAACTCCCAGACATTAAATGCCCTTAGCCAATTTTTAAGTGGAAATAATATGGCAAATATGTTTTCTGATATTAAAACACTATTAAACAACTTAAATAACTCAAGTGCTAATCAAAACACTAGTACCAATACTACGCCTAATCGTGCTCCCAATACACAGCAGCCTACAGTTTCTAATAATGCTAGTCAACAGATCAATACAAGTACTAATACAGGAAATATTAATTCTAATCCATCCCAACCACAGATAAATATTACTAGTTCAGATACCCCTAGAGGTAATACTATGGAGCCAAATCAGAATAGACCAATTTTAACTCAAAATCAAACAAACCAAAACATTAATATATCAGATGCTAGTAACTTAACTAACAATACCTTGCCTTCAAGAAGCATAGCAAGCAACCTACTATTTACTGGCTTGCAAAACATATTTACACAAATGGTAAGGAGTATAGAGATTAATCCAAATCAATCATCATTACAGCAAATTAGCAATGCTATTCAAAACAATGTTTTAGCTGAAAATGAATTATTAAAAAATCTTGTACTTTTGAAGGAGTTTGTAAAAAATACGAGAATTAATAATCCGGTAATAAATCAAATTTTTAATAGTATTGAAAGCTTTGAAAAAGAATTGTCTGGTCAAAGAGCTTTTAATAGCTTGCCAAGGTTAACTGGTGACAACTCAGTTAACTATTATTATTTTTCAATACCAGTATTAGTTGAGGAAGAGTATAAATTATTTTCTATAAAAATAAACAAAGGTTTTAAAAACAAAACTACTTCCCAACTTGATAATTTTAAGCTAATAGTTTCCCATGATACCAATAATATGGGGATAGTTTTATTTCACATAAATTGGTATAAAAGTGGTGAATTAACGCTTAAAGGTGTGGTAGAAAGTGAAGAAGTAAGTAAGCATTTATCAAAAAACATCAATAAATTGTTACAAAAGCTTAAAACATTAGGTTTTTCAGTAACTGATTTAGGAATTAAAGTAGCTGAAGATAGCAGTGAAATTGATGTAATGAGACCAAAAATAGAAGAAGAAGTTCCTGTTATGAAAACATTTTCTATAGATGTGACAGTATAAGGAGGGTATAGTATGCATGATAATCAACAAAAAAAGGCAGTTGCTCTCCGGTATCAACCTGAAAATGATAATGCACCGCGTGTAATAGCAAAGGGAAGGGGTTATATAGCTAAGCAAATTGAAGAATTAGCAGAAGAATATAATATCCCTATAAAAGAGGACAACCAATTAGTAGAATACCTTACCAAGCTCGATTTATACGAAGAAATACCTCCTGAACTTTATGGTGTAGTGGCAGAAATATTAGCATTTATTTTTACCATGGATAGGGATTATCAAGGAGAATATTAGTAATGAAAAAACAGATTGGAAAAAAGGGCGAAGATATAGCTGCAGACTACTTAATCAAAAAAGGTTATAGAATACTAGAAAGAAATCTTCATACAAAGCAAGGAGAATTAGATATAATTTGCATACAAGATAATAGTATTATATTTGTGGAGGTTAAAACTAGAACTAACTATAACTTTGGAGTACCAGAAGAAGCGGTAGATTATAGAAAGGTAGCTAGAATACGAAAATTAGCAGCAGCTTATCTTAATAAAAGCAATGCTTATTACGATGAAATAAGGTTTGATGTTATTGCAATAAACTTACAAGGCAATACTATTAAAATAAACCATATAGAAAACGCATTTTAATATATAGAGGTGAAGAAAATTAACAACCCAAGAATAGGAGCACATCTACCAATATCTAAAGGACTAAAAAGCACTTCAGATGAAGCTGTGAAAAAAGGCTTAGAATCCTTACAAATCTTTTTACGCAATCCAAGAGGCCGTGGAGCACGTAATTTAACAGATGATGAGATAAACTACTTTAAAAGAATTACTAAAGATTATAATATTTCACCAATCGTAGTTCATATCCCTTATATTTGTAACCCAGCATCAGTAAAAAATGACATTTATAGTTTTGCCTATGAAGTAGTTTTAGAGGATTTAAAAAGATGCTCCTTAGTAGGAGCTGATTATTTAGTTTTACACCCAGGTTCTCATACTACTTCTACTTTAGATCAAGGAATAGAAAGGGTTATTGATTTACTAAATAGAGTTATAGATCAGCACAATGGAAAAACGCAAATACTACTTGAATTAATGTCTGGACAAGGAACAGAAGTGGGAAAAAACTTCGCCGAGCTTAATCAAATTATAAATGGTATAACAAAATCTGAAAAAGTAGGAGTTTGTTATGATACATGTCATGCATTTGCCGCAGGATATGAATGTAGAACCACTGATGATATAGATGAATTATTAAATATTATAAATATTACCGTGGGAACAGAAAAAATAAAAGTAGTACATGCTAACGATAGTGCCAAAGAATTAGGCTCACATAGAGATCGTCATACTATGATAGGAGAAGGATTTATAGGTATACAAGGTTTTAAAGCGCTTATGCATAATAAATTTTTTAAAAACCTTCCCTTTATTCTAGAAACTCCGATTGATACCATAGATACAGACATAAATACTCTAAAGAGTATAAAAAATAAATAATTTAATTGGGAGGAAGAAAAGTGATAATTTATGGTAAAGAAATAGTTGCTAAAATGAAACAATCTATTAAAGAGGAAGCTGCCAAAAAATCGATGAAACTTGTGGTTATACAAGTGGGAGATGATAAAACCTCAGAAGCGTATATTAGGGGAATTAAAAAATTCGCTGATGAAGCAGAAGTAGAACTAGAAATTTTAAACCTACCCGAACAATCAAGTGAAAATGAATTAAAAGATGTTATAACTAAGCTCAATAATGATAATAGTGTTACCGGAATTATGATTCAAACACCATTACCTAAACAATTAGATATAAATAACCTAATTGATTACGTAGAAAAAGATGTAGAGGGTATCAACAATATAAATTTAGGTAAACTCATTAGCAAAGAGGATGGTATAAAACCATCAACACCAAAAGCTGTAATTAGAATGCTCAAAGAACATAATGTAGACTTACAAGGTAAAAAAGTAACTATAATTGGAAGAAGTAAAATATTAGGGCATCCACTAGCAGTAATGATGACTAATGAAAATGCAACAGTAACCCTTTGTCACTCTCGTACCAAAAACATAGAAGATGAAATCAGAAACGCTGATATTATAGTAGCTGCACTAGGACAAGCTAACTTTATTACTGCAGATATGGTAAGAGAAGATGCAGTAATCATAGATGCTGGAATTAATTTTGTAGATGGCAAAATGTGTGGAGATGTAGATGAAGCAGCTAAAAATAAAGCTGCGATGGCAAGTGCGGTTCCTGGTGGTGTAGGGGGAATTACTGTAGCAGAATTGTTTGACAATCTTAGAGTACTAAGTGAGCAATAATTTTCTTATTTAAAGAACTTGATGAAAAGAACTAAGGAATTATTATCTAGGATACCAAAAATTGGATATTAATAAGGAAGCAAAGGGTAACCTTTGCTTCCTTATTAGTTTAACCATTACCTTAAAAACTCGGGTATTTCATCTTCTATTAAGTAACCACCAAAATTATCACCATTTTTTAGCTGTAAGATAACTTCTTTTTGTGGTTGGTCTGTACGTTCATAAAAAGCGCGAAGACATATTTCTATCTTATCTTTTTCATCAACTATGATAGTATCGGGCTTTTCTAGTAATTGTTCTATATAATGTCTATCTGTTAATCGAGCGCGCCTTTCCCAGTGCATTAAATCATCAACTTGTTGATCCTTTATACCTGTAACTATAATCCTATCAATTTCATTTGGCATTATGCGTACTTGTTCAAGTTTTCCATTATCCTTTAGCCACTGCTCAAAATTATTGTATGATTTTTCAAAAGTTATACTTGTTCTGTGTTCATCATTATTAAAGAATATACTTCCAGTTGCCCAAGCTGGTTTTCTAGAATTTCCTCGCATCATTTCTTCGAAAGTTAACTCATAAATATCTTTTTGAATTACAGATATTGTTTCTTTTATTAACTGTTGATCTGAAATTTGTAAATTTTTATTGGTATGAATAGCATTAAAGTTTATTGAATTAACTCTATTCGAATCAAGCTTTAAAATTTCGTAGTTAAACTCCTTATATTCTCTAGACTCATATATAGGCTTTAATAACTCACCATATTTTACATAAGAAATATGATAGTGACGATACATTTTATTACCATTTTTTAAGTTATAAACTAAAGCTACATGCTTACGTCTTTCATAACGATTTATTGAATCCAGTTCTTCCTTTTCTTCATCAATATTATCAATTATTGCCTCATGTAAAGCATGTATGTTTTCTATATTTTCTTGTTTTGTATAAATTGGAACAGCTCGATGCATATCATAATCTATTATATGTTTTGGTACTACTCTATCACTTTGATATAACTGGTAAAAGGAATTATTAAGATAAATACTTTCAACCTCAGCTAAATCAGGTTGTCTAGTTTCGTAACCTATGATATTAGTATTTAGAAGTCCAATTAGTAAAATAATAATTAAAGAATAAATTCCAAACCCTTTAATATTTTTCCACTTAAAAACATATATAGACCTATTTAGTAATATCTCAGCTAAGAAATATCCTATTAATGCACCTATAACATAGCCAAAGTAAGTCCAAGCTAAACCACCTTGAACACCATAAAAATAAGCACCTAATACTAACATAAAGCTAAAAGTTACACCATATTTAAATATAGGTCGTAATATATCAAATGTAATAGCATTTCCTGCTGATTCTAAATGACGCTTTTGATATAGATATTTACCTATAAAGAATAATGCAACAATCAATATTAAATAAATTATAACTTCATTAAGCTCAATTGGAGTTCTATGCTGTTCCATTAATCTTACTAAAGGAGACAGTCCCTCTATACCCCGACTATAAGCGGAAGTAGCTAAACCATAAACGTAAATCTCTAAATTATATAATACTAGCATAGATAAGCCGCTGGGTAAGAATAAAACTATATATGTTAAGATACCTTGGATCCATGACATACCTGTAACCATACCTATAGCAACACTAGTCATAAATAGGATAAGGTTAAATAATAATGATACACTCATCCATGTAAAAATATGATTATTGCTGATGGCTTCTAAACCTAGTCCATTGACTACTCCCCAAGTAGTTAAAGCAGTTATGATTATAGGTGTACAAAGAAGAATTATACCAGCTACAACACGTGTTGTATAAAGAGTATTGCGCTTAACAGGTAGAGAGTGCTCCATATCAGTTGCTTTATTAGTTTGTAAGTATCGAAATAGTAATAAGCCTGTTAACACAGGTATTATTAATGTTAATATTCCTAAAAATGCAGATGAACTAGGATCAAGAACGCGAGTATAGTTCCAATATGAAAAGGTAGTATCTACATCTCTGCTATAAAGCATAAATAATTGTAGGGGAATACTAGCTAAAAGGCCTAATAAATATACTAAACCTACCATTGAATATCTTCTTAAATCATTTAGCAGTATACCTGTATTAATAAAGGATGTTTTGAATTTCATATCCATTATCCCCCATTTCATAAATAAAAATTTCTTCTAACGTGAGGGGTAGAATGTCTATAATAGCAGGATTAAAAGACTGCATTATTTTGATTACTTCCTCACGGTCACCACGTACAATTAAAATAAGGACACTACCTCTTTTCTCTTGATAGAGTGGTTGTATTTTGGCTAGTAAGTCTTTAGGCACTTCACCGTTAAATGCAATTTGTATTTTATGTACATCTGCTTTTAAATCATCTAAATCTCTTTGAATAAGCATTGTTCCTTGGTGTAAAATCCCTATATAATCACAGATATCCTCTAAGTCTCGTAAATTATGAGATGATATAATAACAGTCATATCTCGTTCAGCTACATCCTGGATAATAAGATTTTTGATTTTTTGACGCATAACTGCATCTAGACCATCAATAGGCTCATCTAAAATCATAACATCAGGCATAATAGACAAATACAACCAAAAGGCAACTTGGCGTTGCATACCTTTGGATAATGTTTTTAAGCGTCTATTAGGTGCAATATTAAAAACATTACCTAATTTTTCATAACGCTCTTGATTCCAATTTGAGTAAATACGGGAATAAAAGGTTGCCATGTTCTGAATAGTATAGTTAGGAAAAAAGTATAAAGAATCAGGGATAAAAGCTATTTTATCTTTTATTAATTCATTTTCATATACTGATTGAGAATCAATAGAAAGCTCACCTGAATCTTGTCTATATATCCCAGCTAGCAGTTTCAGTAGAGTTGTTTTTCCCGCTCCATTAGATCCAACTAAACCATATATTGAGCCCTTATTAACTGATAAACTTACATCATTTAATGCTTCTAAATCTTGATAACTTTTACTAACCTTCTGGACTTGAATCATTACTGTTACCCCCTTTATCTTTTGGTAATAAGGCATTAATCTGAGCATCTATTTCTTCTGGACTAGTACCTAGGTAAAGCATCTCATTAATAATCCTTGATAACTCATTTTCTAAAGCTTGTAATCTTGCAGTATTATGCTCAGGAGCTACTTCTCTAACAAAATTACCTTTACCAGGTACAGAGTAAATAAACCCTAAATGCTCAAGCTCACGATAGGCTTTTTGAACTGTATTAGGATTAACTGTTAATTCACTGGCTAATTCCCGAACCGTAGGTAGTTTTTCATCAGGTTTTAACACATTGTTTATAATTAAATCCTTAATCTTTTCAACCAACTGCTCATAAATCGGTAATCTACTGCGTAAATCAAGTTCAAACATTAAGCCCCTCCTTCCTCGAGTTTTGCGCGTATTATTATGCGTAGTACACATGATACAATTTGATTATAATCTTTAATTATTGTTTTGTAAATAAAAAAAGGAAACAATTTTTATTGTTTCCTTAATTTATACGAAATTAAATTATATTTTATTGTTCAACTACCTCATTTTTGTCTCCAGCAGATACTAGTCCACCTTTTAACACCTTAACAAAAATACCTTCTAATGGCATTGCACATTCAAGGAAGCACGGGGACGGTTCTTTTGCTTCCTTTTTTAGGAAGCAAAAGAACCGTCCCCGTGCTTCCCTCCTCCAGTTTCCTAGTATGTTTTTCAAACTATTATTTTACTACTTCAATTGTATCTCCAGCAGATACTAGTCCGCCATTTAATACTTTAGCAAAAATACCTTCTAATGGCATTACACATTCACCAGTTTGTTGTTTAATTGCACACTCACTATTGTGGCAGTCTTTACCGATTTGAGTAACCTCTAAAACTGCACCACTACCTAGATTTAATATCGTCCCAACTGGAAGTTTATCTAACTCTATTCCTTTAACTACAAGATTTTCAGCAAAATCTCCATATTCCAAATCCAACCCGTGTTTTTTCATTTTATCAATACTTTCTAGAGCTAAAAGACTAACTTGTCTATGCCAAGGTCCTGAATGAGCATCTCCTTTAAGTCCAGAATCAACCTCTAAGAAACCTCTACCCATATCTTTTTTCTTTTCACCTTTTCTAGCACTTAAACAAACTGCTAAAATTTCGCCTTTATACAAATCTATTCCCCCTGTTTATAGTAGTTTATTGGTAGATTTTTAATTTAAATATCTTTATTATAATGTATAACATAATATTGGATTATTTAGGCTATAAAATTATAACATTATTCTAAACTAATAATTAAAAAAAAGCTAACTAGTAAAGAATAACCCCAACTATTTTTTTGTTAAGGAGAATATATTTTGAATAAAAAAACAGTGTTAAAAATATCTGGAATGACATGTGCTGCTTGTTCACAACGAGTGGAGAAAAAACTTCAAAGTATCCAAGGGGTAGATGAAGTTAGTGTTAACTTGATGACTAATAAAGCACTAATTTCTTATGATAAAAAGCAAACTGATTCTAAAACCTTAGTATCTGAAGTTGAGAAAACAGGATATAAAGCTATAGTTGAAGATGATGATATATCTGAAGTAAGCCTTGATATAACTGGAATGTCTTGTGCTGCATGTTCAGCTCGTATTGATAATAGGTTAAATAAACTTGATGGCATAATAGAAGCAAATATTAATTTAGCAACTAACAAAGCTAGTGTAAGATTTGAAAATAATAAAGTATCAGTTACCGATATTAAAAACAAAATTGATAAATTAGGCTTTAAAGCTGAAATTGCAGATGAAGCAAATAAAAATGAACATATAAATTTAGATAAAGATGAAGAACGAGAATTACGTTATCTTCTAATAGCTTCAGTTATTCTAGGCTTACCATTAATTATAGCTATGGTACTTATGCTTTTTGGTATAAGCTTAATGCCATTTCATCACCCAATATTTCAACTAATATTATCAACTCCTGTACAGTTTATTATAGGTTATAGATTTTACAAAAACAGTTATATTGCACTTCGAGGTGGAGGTGCAAATATGGATGTACTGATAGCAATGGGTACAACTGCTGCTTATTTTTATAGTATTTATAATATCCTGCAAGGCAATATGCATGAAATATACTTTGAAATTTCAGTAATTATTATTACTTTAGTAATATTAGGTAAGTACATGGAAACAGTAGCCAAAGGTAAAACATCAGAGGCGATTCGCAAATTAAGTGGATTACAACCTAAAACTGCTAGGGTGTTAAGAGAAGAAGGGGAAATAGATATACCTTTAGAGGATGTAAATGTAGGTGATGTTGTATTAATCAGACCAGGTGAAAAGATGCCAGTAGACGGGAAGGTTATAGAAGGAAGGTCCTCAGTAGATGAGTCAATGCTGACTGGTGAAAGTATACCAGTGGAAAAAGCAAAAGGAGATGCTGTCATAGGGGCAACAATAAATAAAACAGGAAGCTTGAAATTTGAAGCAACAAAGGTAGGTAAGGATACAGCGCTAGCTCAAATAATAAAAATGGTAGAAGAAGCACAAGGAGCCAAAGCTCCTATCCAAAAGCTTGTTGATAAAGTTTCATCAATTTTTGTTCCAGCAGTTGTTGTGTTTGCTATTTTAACAATTATCGTTCAATACTTTATTACTACTAATGCTTCTATTGCTATACTTAGTGCAGTAGCAGTATTGGTAATAGCATGTCCATGTGCATTAGGACTTGCTACACCTACAGCTATAATGGTTGGAACAGGAAAGGGAGCAGAAAATGGGATTTTAATAAAAGGTGGAGAGTATTTAGAAAATGCGTATAAGATAGATACTGTTGTGTTAGATAAAACCGGTACTATTACTAAAGGCAAACCAGAAGTCACTGATATCATTAGCTTAGGAGATTTATCCGAAAAAGATATTCTTTTTTATGCGGGAATTTCAGAAAAAGGTTCCGAACATCCATTAGGTGAAGCAATATACAATAAAGCCAAAGAAGACAACTCTAAATTGCCTGATCCAGAAGATTTTGAAGCAATTCCTGGTCATGGGATTATTGCACATTATAAAGGCGAAACCATAATTTTAGGTAACAAAAGATTATTAGATATTAAACAAATTTCAGTAAATCAAGCTAATGACATAATTGATAAATTAGAGAATCAAGGAAAAACAGCTATGTTATTTGCAATAAAAGATAAGCTACAAGGAATTATAGCGGTAGCTGATACTATTAAAGAATATTCATATGAAGCAATAAGTGATTTGAAAGATATGGGATTAGAAGTATATATGATTACTGGTGACAACTATAGAACTGCTAAAGCAATAGCTGGACAAGTAGGAATAGAGAATATATTGGCAGAGGTTTTACCAGAGTATAAAGCTGAAGAAATAATAACACTACAAAAAGAAGGCAAAACAGTAGCGATGGTTGGGGATGGTATAAATGATGCTCCTGCTTTGGCAACTGCTAATTCTGGTATAGCAATAGGCACAGGAACAGATGTAGCTATGGAAACAGCAAATATTACATTAATGCGTGGTGACCTACGTGGTATACCCATTGCTATAAAACTATCAAAAAGAACTATAAAAACTATAAGACAAAATCTATTTTGGGCATTTATATACAATACCTCGGCAATACCATTTGCAGCTGCTGGCTTTTTATCACCCATTATAGCTGCAGCAGCAATGACATTTAGCTCCATATCAGTTTTATTAAACTCTCTACGCTTAAGAACCTTTAAAGCAGAGTATTAGTGCATGTCACCTCAAGACTTAATAGTTTTAGGTACACATTATTTATAAATTGATTTAAAATAAATAAATATTCCATTGCAAATACCTTAGATAGTATAACATCTTGCTAGTGGAACCAATAAACAATTATTTAAGAGGTGATAGCAATCGATACAACAATAGAAAAAACAATACAAGCACTTAATAAAAACAATATTGAAGCAGAGTACTTTGAAAACTCTAATGAGGCTGTAGATTACCTATTAAAAGAAATTGAACAAAACCAAACAGTAGGAATAGGTGGTTCAGTAACTATAGACTCACTAAAAATACCTGAGAAGTTAATTAATAGAGGGAATGAAGTGTATTTTCATTGGCTTGAAGAAGCACCTGAAAAGAAACAAGAAGTACTAAGAAAAGCAATGACTACAGATGTCTACTTATCAAGTACAAATGCATTAACTGAAAATGGACAGCTTGTGAATATTGATGGTGTTGGCAATAGGGTTTCATCGATGATATATGGTCATGAGAAGGTTATAATAGTATGTGGTAAAAACAAAATTGTTAAAGACGTACATGCAGCTATAAAACATGTAAAAGCTAATGCTTATAAAAATGCTAGAAGACTAGATCGCAAAACACCTTGTGCACAAATAGGTGAGTGTAGAGATTGTAATAGTCCAGAAAGAATGTGTAATGTTACTACTATAATAGAAAAACAACCTTTATCTAGTAAAATGAAAGTCATAATTATAAATGAAGAACTAGGATTTTAATAGTATTCTTAATCTTGGCTACCTACCTCGCAATTTAGAAAGCCAGGATTTATTTTTTTCTTGTTCTGCTTTCCAAAGTCTTATTAACTCATCAATCTTACTTTGACGATTGCTTTCTTTTTCGTCTATTTTTTTTTCTAGATTCTCAATTCTTTTTTCAAGGTTTTCATTTTGCTTAATTAGTTTATCATTTTGTTCTACTATTTTTTCTATGTTTGCAATTGCTTCATAAATTTCTATATTATTGTTAGTAGAGGTTTTTGGTGCAACTGATGTTTCATCCGATTGATTTAAATTTTCTAAGGCCATTTTTATTGCTGTAGTATTAAGCCCTTTATCCCTAAGACTTAATATTAATCTAAATGTTTCTAAATCAGAATCATTATATACTCTATCACCACGTTCGTCTCTTTTTATTTTTAATTTTAAACTATTTTCTAAGTATCTTAATGTATGCTGTTCTATACCTAATAAATCCGAAACTTCACTTATTTTATAACGTATCTCTCTCACTCTTATCTCCTCCTAACCATTTACTAATAGGCAAATAGAAAAATTGCCACTAGCATTATTAACGAAAACTAAAATGCTAAATTAGTTGTTACTATTAAAATATATTAAAATGTTAAGTTAATTATTAACCTAAAATTTTATTTATTATTTTTTGCAACCTATGCACATGCCTAGTTGCTTAAGGGGCTAAATGAATAATTTAGCTCAACCTTAAAATTTTTGTTAACTTCTTTTTGCAGTTAAATTAAAGTTTGTTAATAAAAATAAAAAAAATTATAAATAGTTAGCACTTTTTTATCATATAGTTCATAAGTTATTATTAGGTTAGGCAATCAAGTGAAGTGCCCCATAAATCCAGCTTACAACCTTCACAGGTATTTATTAAATACCTAAAAACAGTTTCAAGTTTATGAACTTAACTGTTAACCTCCTTATTAACTTGATTGTTAACCTAACCACTTTCCCCTCTTTTTTAAAAGCTTAAATTTAATATTTCTCAAGTCAGTTATTAAGTAACAATAAAAAAAGAGCTTAGCCGCCTAACAAAAGGCGGCAATTTTGTTTCTAAAACTGTTAACTAGTATTTAGTTAGGAATAGGCTAACAGTTTCAAGAATATCTTAATTACTAAAAAGATTTATTTATAAAGGGGTGAAATTATGAGTTTGCCAGAAAAAAACAACCCTTACAGTTTTAAAGAATGGCTTGAAAAACGGCGAATAAATTTTTTTGAACACGATATATTTTTGCAAAGATGCATCAAGCATTATATAAAAAATGATTATGATTATTTAAATGAAAAGCTTAAGGAATATGGTAACAATGTTTCTTTTAGATGGACTGATATGGCTGATGAGTGTACAAAAATCGAAAATAGACCTTATATTATAAATTACGATAATTTTAATAATAGAATAGATCGTGTAGTAAGACCTATAACAATGGAGCTAATGGAAAAAGAAATATTTGCCTCAGGATTATTTTCTGAAACCACAGGAGATTGGGAAAGATTCATTAAAATAATGTTATTAAACCAAAATGGTGAAATTGGGATAATGTATCCATTACTATGTACTCAAGGCTTAATCCATATCATCGACGAACTAACCGATTCCTCAAATCGTCATTCCGAAATTAACAAAATCTTACGACATTGTAAAGAAGGGATTAATGGAGAATTTGGCATAGGAGCTCAGTTTTTATCTGGAATACAAAATGAATTAGATGTAGCTACCATTACGTTAGAAGCCCAATATGAAGAGGATAATTGGAGATTATTTGGGTCTAAGTTTTTTTGTTCCGCAATTCACGCTGATTATTTCATTATAATTGCTAAAATCAAAAACTCTGAAAAAACCGGTATATTTCTACTACCTGCTTATTTACCAGAAGAGAAGAAAAATAATTATAGGAATGGGTATACCATAGAGAGTTTAGAATGGAAATTAGGTACTGTTGAACTACCTACTGCTGAGATGACATTTAATGGTAGCATAGCATACCTCTTAGGTGATTTTGATTATGAAACAAATAATGTATTAGAAACAATTTTGTTACATTCTAAGCTTGGAATCGGTACTACTACTATTGGTGCGGCTATAAGGGCAGTAAGAGAAGCTAAACTATATAGTGAATTTAAAGAAACATTTGGTGTTAAAATAAATCAATTTCCGTTAGTGGTAGTTAAATTGCGTGAATTACAAGCAGAACTAGAAAGAATAGTAGCTGGTTCATTTAAGCTATTTGATTTATTTTTACAAAGTGGAGGTAAGTTTAAAGTAATAAACAAGGCTGATCCAATTGAAGTCCGCAAGAAAAAGTTTTTAGCAAGACAATTAGTTTTATTTGCAAAAATATACAATTCAAAAGTGAGCACCAATATTATTCACGAAGCTATGTCTATCTTAGGCACTCAAGGAGTAATAGAAGATTTTACTTGCCTTCCTCGGTTATATAGAAATTCTAATATATTTGAGCTGTGTGAAGGACCTAGAAATGAACTACTTACTAAATTATACAATGATTTTAAAATAAATGCAGATTGGTTTTCTATTGAAGAATTTGTTAATGAATCATTAACAGGTTCTGACAAAGAAGAAATTGAACATTATACTCAATTAATAAATGAAATAATAGCTCATCCAAATTTATATAACTTAGATGAAAAGACCATCTGTATTGCAAAAAGATGGGATAAATTATCAGATGATTTTATGATGGCATTTCAAGAACTTGCTCGTCAGCAAGTTTTAAAAAAACTCTAAGATAAAAATTCTAATCAAAATTATTATTGTTTTTTCTATATTGTCTAATGTCTCTTGACATGCTGATAAATGTATAAAGGGGATTTATATGCAAATAAAAAAAAGTAGAGTAAAATCTACTAAAATTAATACAGATTTAAAAATAACTATTGTTTATCCACCTGTAGTTGATTGGTATTTATTATATCAACGTCCTCAACAACTTCTAAATGCTTTATCTACTTTTGAGGGTGTTACTTCAATATTTATTAGTAGTGAAGAATTTAGGCAATTAAAAGAACCTATTATAGAAATGGAACCTAACTTATATGTTGTAAAAAAAGATGTTGATTTTAGTCACCTAGTAAAGGGGAAAAAAATACTTTGGCTGAGTTATCCCAACTATTACTATTATGCAGATCAAGAACACTATGATCTAATTGTTTTCGATGCTATTGATAGCCCAGTAGAAGAACTGAATTTTTGGTTAGAAAATCTAGACAAAGCTCTTCAAAGATCTAATTTAATTATGTGTACATCAGAAGCATTAATTAATTATTATCAAAAATACGGTAAAGCCATATATTATTGTCCAAATGGAGCTGATTATAATCATTTTGCTAAAGCAGCAGAAAAATTACCAAAACCCATTGATTTTCCAGCTACATCTAGCATAGTTGTTGGTTTTTATGGAGCCCTTGCTTCTTGGGTAGACTTTGATTTAATTAAAACCATAGCTGAAAGATATCATGTAGTTCTTATTGGGAACAACAAATACTATAATTATGACTTGAATCATCCAAATATAACGGTCTTAGAACACAAAGATTATAATGTGCTACCTTATTATCTTTCACAGTTTGATCTTGCTTTAATTCCTTTCAGATTGACTGAACTAGTAAAAGCATGTGATCCAGTAAAGTATTATGAATACCTTAGTGCGGGTAAGCCTATATTAGCAACTGATATTTATGAGATCAAAAGAAGATATTCAGATTTAACGTATTTTATAAATAAGGAAAACTGTTTTCGAACAATAGAAAAAGCAATAAAAGAAGACTCTATGGTTATCAAGAAACGTCGAATGGAAACTGCCCAACTTAATTCATGGCAAGAAAGGGCGAAAACAGTTATAAGAAGCATAAGAAACCATTTATAAAGTGTATTTTTTAAATTTAAAGTGATATAGAAATAAAAACCTGATCTTTTTTTAAAGAACAGGTTTTTTTATTTCACTATAATACATACAATGTTTTAGAGTTTTTATAAGTTTACTGCAAGCTAATTTTAACACAGGTTAAAACAACAATAATTTAAATAAAACATACTAATGCCAAAAAATAGAAAAAAATAGAAAAATATGCTAATATTACTTTATAGAAACGCTAAGTTAAAAAATTTAAAAAGCAGGGGGAATGAATTTATATAGGGGGGGATATCCACGTAAAGTGGTAGGGCTAGTTTACAACTCATTTGTTAACTAGTTATTTGTAGGCATTTGGTGAAGAATGTACATACTCTAGGTTTAGATTTTTAAAATATAATCTAGACTGAATTTATTGCATGCCTTTTTTCTTTTTTTACCCGTTTCCTGTATAAATGGTGATTATATGGATTTATGGTATTACTTTATTAACAATCTAGACAATGTAATCAGATTAACAGCAGAGCATATTGTATTAGTCGGAGTATCTGTAGGTTTTGCAGTGCTAATAGGAGTAGGATTAGGTGTCCTAATTAGCTATTACCAAGTCTTGGCAAGAGGTGTACTTTACATATGCCAAGTAATAATGACCATACCAAGCTTAGCAGTATTTGGCCTGTTAATACCCCTATTTGGCATAGGTTTTAAAACAGGTGTAATAGCATTGGTTCTATACTCTTTATTACCAATAGTACGTAACACATATACAGGTATAGAGGAGATAGATCCTGCTGTAATACAAGCTGCACAAGGTATGGGAATGAATGAAACTAATATATTGCGCAAAATCAAACTACCACTTGCATGGCCTATTATAATGGCAGGAATTAGAACATCAGTAGTAATGATAATAGGAATAGGAGCCATAGCATCCTTTGTAGGAGCAGGTGGATTAGGAGAATTCATATTCCGAGGAATCTCACAGTGGAATATGAACTCAGTACTAGTAGGAGCAATTTTTGTTTCAATTGTAGCAATAGTAGCAGACCGACTATTAAAGTGGGCAGAACATCGCACTAGAGTCTAAAAAAAGGAGGTGTAGTGCTTTGATAAAACTAGAGAATCTGCATAAAGTTTTTCCGGGTTCAGAAGTACCAGCAGTTAATAATTTAAATATGCAAATAAACGAAGGAGAAACATGTGTATTTGTAGGTCCATCAGGTTGTGGTAAAACAACCACGATGAAGATGATAAATCGCTTAGTAAAACCAACATCAGGAATAATAAAAATAAATGATTCTGATACAACCAATCTAAACCCAATAGAACTGCGCCAAAACATAGGTTATGTAATACAAGAAATAGGCTTATTTCCACATATGACAATAGCAGAAAACATTGCAACAGTACCAAAAGAGAAAAAGTGGTCGCAATCAAAAATAAATTCAAGGATAGATGAACTATTAAATTTAGTTGGATTAGATCCTGAAATTTATAGAAACAGGAAACCAGATGCACTAAGTGGTGGTCAAAGGCAACGAGTGGGAGTAGCAAGAGCCTTAGCAGCTGATCCACCTATATTATTAATGGATGAACCATTTGGAGCAGTTGATCCAATAACAAGAACCCACTTACAAAATGAGTTTATAAGACTACAAAAAGAGATAAACAAAACCATAATATTTGTAACTCATGATATAGATGAGGCAATAAAAATGGGAGATAAAATTGCGGTAATGCGCGAAGGCAACCTTATACAGTATGATGAACCCAACAACTTATTAAGTTCTCCAGCAGATAGCTTTGTAGAATCATTAATTGGAAGCAATCGCTCAATCAAAAGATTAAACTTAATCAAAGTAAAAGATGTACTAAATACAAAATTACCAAGCATAAACCTAAACACCATATCAGAAATAACATCCAAACAACTACTAGATAGCAAAGCAAAAGCTTTACCGGTAACTGATGAAAACTTAAGATTTTGTGGAATCTTAGAAACTAAGCACATACTAAACAACAAGGAAAATAAAGCCTTAGAAAGCTTAATAAAACCATGCAGTAGCTTAGTTCAAGATGAAGCAACATTAGGAGATGCACTATCTGCAATGTTAAATACAGGAGAAAAATATGCTGTAGTATTAAACGACAACCAAGAACCTAAAGGAGTACTAACCATAGCATATATATTGGAGCTGATGAAAGATGATGCAGCATAGTAATAACTTATGGTTAAAATTTATTCCTGTAATATTATTTATTGGTTTAGGAATAGGAATAACAATTTACTTTGTAAACAATCCCGGAGGTGCTATGGCAGCTAGGGTGTTGAGTTATGACTATATATTGCGATTGACTCAGGAACACATAACCATGGTATTAGTATCTTCCATAGCAGCTATCCTAACAGCTATTCCTCTAGGAATAATAATAAGCAGGGAAAAAGTAGGAGCAATAGGCCCATTTATTGAGAATACAGTTAATGTAGCTCAAACAGTACCGAGTTTAGCAATCATAGCATTATTTTTCACAATATTTGGCCTAGGATTTTATACAGCAGTTTTTGCTCTATGGTGTTATTCATTACTACCAATTTTAAGAAACACATATGCTGGAATAAAAAGTGTACCACCAGGTGTAATTGAAGCAGCTAAAGGTATGGGAATGCCAAACTATAGGATATTATACCAAATAGAAATGCCATTAGCATTTCCTGTAATAATGGCAGGTATTCGTAACGCTGTAGTAATAAATGTTGGAACCGCAACCTTGGCTACATTCATAGGCGCTGGAGGACTAGGACACTTAATAGTAACTGGGATTCAGGTACAACGATTATCATTACTGTTAGTAGGATGTATATTAAGTGCATTATTAGCACTAACTTTCGATCATTTATTAGCAATTTTAGAACAAAGGGGTATAAAGATTACTTAATTTTTAAATGGAGGGGATTTATATGCTATCTTTAAAACAATCCAAAAAGATGACAACTTTAGTAGCTATCATTAGTGTTTTTGCACTACTATTAGTTGGCTGTGCTGGTCAAGCTGGTGCACCAGGTGAACCAGGTGAAATTGATGAATGGACATTTGCTACGAACCATGAATTCTCAGTAAGACCAGATGGACTTCCTGAGCTAGTACAAGTATATGACTTTGAGTTTGATAATGTTGAGGTTATGGATTTAGGCATTACATATGGTGCCTTACAGGAAAACAGAGTCTCTGCAGCAATGGGGTTTGGAACAGATGGACGTATAGCAGCTTTTGATTTAGTAAACCTAGTAGATGATAAAAACTTCTTCCCGGTTTACAATCCTGCACCAGTAGTACGTACAGACGTAATTGAACAATATCCTGAGTTAGAAGAATTAATGCAACCAGTAAGTGAGGCTTTAGACACAGATACCATGATTGAACTAAATAGAGCAGTTGATGTAGATGATAAAGATGTAACACAGGTTGCTGTAGACTGGTTAAATAGTGAAGGAATTTTAACTGGCGAACAAGTTGAAAATGCAGGCGAAATTTCAGTTGGTTCTAAAGAATTTACTGAGCAGCTATTACTTGGAGCAATTACTATAGCAGTATTAGAAGATGCTGGCTTTGATGTTGAAGATAACACTAACTTAAGTGGAAGTGTAGTTGTCCGTGAATCCTTACTAAATGGTGATGTAGATATTTATTGGGAATACACAGGAACTGCATGGCTAACCTATCTTGAGCACGAAGAAGCAATTACCGATCCTGTAGAGTGTTATGAAGCAGTTAAACAAGAAGACTTAGAGAAAAATGATTTAGTATGGTTAGACTATGCTCCATTTAACAACACTTATACAATAATGATGCGCCAAGCTGATGCTGATGCATTAGGAATTGAATCAATAAGCGATCTTGCTGAACTTATTAATCAAAGACAATAATCAAAATCGAGTCAAATGGGACGGTTCCTATTGACTCACTTAACAATATATAAAACTAAAAAAAAACCTGTTCTTTTTTAAGAACAGGTTTTTTTTAGTTAAGTACGATACAAACAATATTTTAAAGATTTATAAAGAATTTATAGTTGAAAATATATAAAATAAACTCTCATAGTCAAAAACAATATGATATTTAAAGATATGAAAGAATTATGATTTCCATTATTCAAATAGATTATGCTAACATTACTTATGAATTAAACGCCGAGTTCTCAAAAATATGAGAAGCGGGGGAACCGAATTAATGGGGTGAGTCCACGTAAGTGGTAGGGCTACCTTACAGTCCGAATCCGTCAGCTAACTTCGTAGGCGTTGTGAGAAAGAATGTGATACATACTTTAAGGTCTAGACTAAACAATAGGTCTAGGTTCATACGCTCTATGCCTTTCTTTCTTTATTTTCTTACCCGCTTCACACAAAAATGGTGATTATATGGATTTATGGTATTACTTTATTAACAATCTAGACAATGTAATCAGATTAACAGCAGAGCATATTGTATTAGTCGGAGTATCTGTAGGTTTTGCAGTGCTAATAGGAGTAGGATTAGGTGTCCTAATTAGCTATTACCAAGTCTTGGCAAGAGGTGTACTTTACATATGCCAAGTAATAATGACCATACCAAGCTTAGCAGTATTTGGCCTGTTAATACCCCTATTTGGCATAGGTTTTAAAACAGGTGTAATAGCATTGGTTCTATACTCTTTATTACCAATAGTACGTAACACATATACAGGTATAGAGGAGATAGATCCTGCTGTAATACAAGCTGCACAAGGTATGGGAATGAATGAAACTAATATATTGCGCAAAATCAAACTACCACTTGCATGGCCTATTATAATGGCAGGAATTAGAACATCAGTAGTAATGATAATAGGAATAGGAGCCATAGCATCCTTTGTAGGAGCAGGTGGATTAGGAGAATTCATATTCCGAGGAATCTCACAGTGGAATATGAACTCAGTACTAGTAGGAGCAATTTTTGTTTCAATTGTAGCAATAGTAGCAGACCGACTATTAAAGTGGGCAGAACATCGCACTAGAGTCTAAAAAAAGGAGGTGTAGTGCTTTGATAAAACTAGAGAATCTGCATAAAGTTTTTCCGGGTTCAGAAGTACCAGCAGTTAATAATTTAAATATGCAAATAAACGAAGGAGAAACATGTGTATTTGTAGGTCCATCAGGTTGTGGTAAAACAACCACGATGAAGATGATAAATCGCTTAGTAAAACCAACATCAGGAATAATAAAAATAAATGATTCTGATACAACCAATCTAAACCCAATAGAACTGCGCCAAAACATAGGTTATGTAATACAAGAAATAGGCTTATTTCCACATATGACAATAGCAGAAAACATTGCAACAGTACCAAAAGAGAAAAAGTGGTCGCAATCAAAAATAAATTCAAGGATAGATGAACTATTAAATTTAGTTGGATTAGATCCTGAAATTTATAGAAACAGGAAACCAGATGCACTAAGTGGTGGTCAAAGGCAACGAGTGGGAGTAGCAAGAGCCTTAGCAGCTGATCCACCTATATTATTAATGGATGAACCATTTGGAGCAGTTGATCCAATAACAAGAACCCACTTACAAAATGAGTTTATAAGACTACAAAAAGAGATAAACAAAACCATAATATTTGTAACTCATGATATAGATGAGGCAATAAAAATGGGAGATAAAATTGCGGTAATGCGCGAAGGCAACCTTATACAGTATGATGAACCCAACAACTTATTAAGTTCTCCAGCAGATAGCTTTGTAGAATCATTAATTGGAAGCAATCGCTCAATCAAAAGATTAAACTTAATCAAAGTAAAAGATGTACTAAATACAAAATTACCAAGCATAAACCTAAACACCATATCAGAAATAACATCCAAACAACTACTAGATAGCAAAGCAAAAGCTTTACCGGTAACTGATGAAAACTTAAGATTTTGTGGAATCTTAGAAACTAAGCACATACTAAACAACAAGGAAAATAAAGCCTTAGAAAGCTTAATAAAACCATGCAGTAGCTTAGTTCAAGATGAAGCAACATTAGGAGATGCACTATCTGCAATGTTAAATACAGGAGAAAAATATGCTGTAGTATTAAACGACAACCAAGAACCTAAAGGAGTACTAACCATAGCATATATATTGGAGCTGATGAAAGATGATGCAGCATAGTAATAACTTATGGTTAAAATTTATTCCTGTAATATTATTTATTGGTTTAGGAATAGGAATAACAATTTACTTTGTAAACAATCCCGGAGGTGCTATGGCAGCTAGGGTGTTGAGTTATGACTATATATTGCGATTGACTCAGGAACACATAACCATGGTATTAGTATCTTCCATAGCAGCTATCCTAACAGCTATTCCTCTAGGAATAATAATAAGCAGGGAAAAAGTAGGAGCAATAGGCCCATTTATTGAGAATACAGTTAATGTAGCTCAAACAGTACCGAGTTTAGCAATCATAGCATTATTTTTCACAATATTTGGCCTAGGATTTTATACAGCAGTTTTTGCTCTATGGTGTTATTCATTACTACCAATTTTAAGAAACACATATGCTGGAATAAAAAGTGTACCACCAGGTGTAATTGAAGCAGCTAAAGGTATGGGAATGCCAAACTATAGGATATTATACCAAATAGAAATGCCATTAGCATTTCCTGTAATAATGGCAGGTATTCGTAACGCTGTAGTAATAAATGTTGGAACCGCAACCTTGGCTACATTCATAGGCGCTGGAGGACTAGGACACTTAATAGTAACTGGGATTCAGGTACAACGATTATCATTACTGTTAGTAGGATGTATATTAAGTGCATTATTAGCACTAACTTTCGATCATTTATTAGCAATTCTAGAACAAAGGGGTATAAAGATTACTTAATTTAAAAATGGAGGGGATTTATATGCTATCTTTAAAACAATCCAAAAAGATGACAACTTTAGTAGCTATCATTAGTGTTTTTGCACTACTATTAGTTGGCTGTGCTGGTCAAGCTGGTGCACCAGGTGAAATTGATGACTGGGTATTTGCTACGGACCATGAATTTTCAGTAAGACCAGATGGACTTCCTGAGCTAGTACAAGTATATGGTTTTGAATTTGATGATGTTGAAGTTATGGACTTAGGTATTACATATGGTGCCTTAAGAGAGCACCAGGTAGCAGCAGCTATGGGATTCTCAACTGATGGACGTATAGCAGCCTTTGATTTAGTAAACCTTGTAGATGATAAAAACTTCTTCCCGGTTTACAATCCTGCGCCAGTAGTACGTACAGACGTAATTGAACAATATCCTGAGTTAGAAGAATTAATGCAACCAGTAAGTGATGCTTTAGACACAGATACCATGCTTGAACTAAATGCTTCAGTAGATGTAGATGGTAAAGATGTAACACAGGTTGCTGTAGATTGGTTAAATAGTGAAGGAATCCTAACCGGAGAACAGGCTGAAAATGCAGGTGAAATTTCAGTTGGTTCTAAAGAATTTACTGAGCAGCTATTACTTGGAGCAATTACTATAGCAGTATTAGAAGATGCGGGTTTTGATGTTGAAGATAATACAAACTTAAGTGGAAGCGTAGTAGTACGTGAAGCATTACTAAATGGTGATGTAGATATTTATTGGGAATACACTGGAACTGCATGGTTAACCTACCTTGAGCACGAAGAAGCAATTACAGATTCTCAAGAGTGTTATGAAGCAGTTAAACAAGAAGACTTAGAGAAAAATGATTTAGTATGGTTAGACTATGCTCCATTTAACAACACTTATACAATAATGATGCGCCAAGCTGATGCTGATGCATTAGGAATTGAATCAATAAGCGATCTTGCAGATCATATAAATGAAAGATAATCAGAATTAAAAACAGTGAGTCAAAAGGGACGGTTCCTTTTGACTCATTTTTATTTTAACAATTAAAATAAAATTCATTTAACAAATCTCGAGCTTTAGCTTCATGACTTTTTTTAACTTCTATAACAGCTGTAGTAGTTTGAGAAAGTTGCATGCGGCTAAAAGGATGAGTCTTAGTTTTTAATCTGCATTTTACTCCTTTAGCTTTTAAATAAGAATATCTAGCATTAACTTCTGGTAGGTTACTTTGCGAACCTCCATATACATCTACCCATCCTAATTTATCTTGAATGACTATTATTATATATGCAATCCCACCTAGAATAAATATAAATAAACTTGACCCGTCCATATTATCACCCTCATTCAAAATGTTAAAAATCTTTATTATGCTTTTTTCTATTATACAATAACAAGGAACAAAAAATGTTTTATAGATGCTTATATATATATATATAGCTTCAAATTATCGACGTTGAATATAGTATAACTGTATTTTGAATTATATTTTTATTAGCTACAATAATAATGTAGAATACAAAAATTCACCCCTCCAAACACCATCATGTGGGGTCACTCCAACCCGTCCCCTTTGACTCTTTTTTTCTTTTGTGATAAATGGACATGTTAGCATAAAAAACCACTATTATTAAAAAACAAACAAAATTATAGTGATTTTACAATACTGCCTTAATTAATGAATGAAGCAAGGTGAGGGTTTATTAGTAGTCAATTGGCTGTTTGTCCTATAATGTCGAAATAGTTAAACTTTTAATAATCGCCTATTATAAAATAATGAAAGGAAGTGTTTTTACGTTTACATTACAACATAAACAGGTCTTATTTTTAAGTATTTTTATTTTACTAGTATTTGCTTTTTTACCAAAGGCAGAAGCTAGTGTGTATGGTGACCAGACATTATCTGTAGGAAGTAGAGGAGCTGCTGTCAGTGTCTTACAAAATGATTTAACAAGACAAGGTTTTAATACATATGGTGTAGATGGTATATTTGATCAAAATACCCATAATGCAGTTGAGAACTTTCAAAGAGCTAAAGGGATACAAGTTGATGGTATTGTAGGGTCACAAACAAAATCAGCTTTGCAGGAAGAAGTAGCTAAAAGTATTGCATTAAGAGCTTCACTTAGGTATAGTGACCAAACATTATCTATAGGTAGCAGAGGGGAGGCAGTTAGTGCATTACAAGACGACTTAACAAGACAAGGTTTTAATACATATGGTGTAGATGGTATATTTGGTCAAAATACCCATAATGCAGTTGAGAACTTTCAAAGAGCTAAAGGGATACAAGCTGATGGTATTGTAGGTCCACAAACAAAATTAGCTTTACAAGAAGAAGTAGCAAAAAGTAATGCTTATAGAGCTTCACTAACTTATAATGCTAATACAAATAATAACACCAATACAACTGTTTCTAGAGGAAGTCGCACAGATATTCATAGATATCCACATTTAAGTAAAGTAAATGGAGAATTTGGCCAATTTAGGTACAGGTCATTACAGGGTGGTAGAATAGAAATAGATCCAGTATGGGTACAGGAAAATATAGTAACAATAACACTACCTGGTTTAAATAGACAAGTGCAGGTACATAAAAATGCTGCTCCAAACTTTATACATGCATTTACATTGATCAAAAAAGGTACTGCCAATATAAATGGGCGAGAAGTACCATTACTAAGTCTTATTGAAACTATGGATGGGACATGGGTTCCTAGACATGTTATGTGGAACCCTTCAAGAGGTTTAAGTAACCATTCTTGGGGAACCGCTATAGACATAAATGCGGCTGGTAATCTTAGATACGTCTGTCCAACAAATGAACCAAATCACCCTAACTTAATCCTTTGGGAAAAAGCCTTCAAACCTGCAGGATTCAGTTGGGGCAACAGATTCAATGATGCAATGCACTACGAAATAATAAGATAACGAGTCAAAGGGGACGGTTCCTTCTGACTCACTTTCAGATTGGTATATATTCCGGTGTTCAAAAAAGCTTGGCATTGCCAAGCTTTTTTTTAGTGACAAAGATTAAAAGCATTTTTTGATTATGTAGTATAATTTAATTAAATAACTTAAGAATTAATTCAGG
Organism: Candidatus Syntrophocurvum alkaliphilum; assembly: GCF_009734445.1. Taxonomy (NCBI): domain Bacteria; kingdom Bacillati; phylum Bacillota; class Clostridia; order Eubacteriales; family Syntrophomonadaceae; genus Candidatus Syntrophocurvum; species Candidatus Syntrophocurvum alkaliphilum. The sequence continues at coordinate 1,350,018 of NZ_CP046457.1, read as the reverse complement.
GAGGATATAATTGTGGGATTATTAATAATACATGGAGTTATTGCATTATTATTAGTTGGAATGGGTATCATTATTAAGCATTTTGGTGGAGAAAGCCTAATTGCTGGATATAATACTGCATCAAAAGAAGCCCAAGACTACATGAGAGCAAAGGGTATAGGGAGATTTATTGGTGATTATCTCTACCTACTAGCTGCAATAATCATACTTGGATCTATTGGCTATAGTTTTGACCTTAATTATAGTATAACAATATCTTGGATTTTATTTATTATTGTAACTATTTTAATGGTAATAAAAGCTCAAAAATTTACTCCTCAAAAATAGATATTAGCATTTGAAAAGGATTTAAAAGTGAGTCAAAAGGAACCGTCCCCTTTGACTCAAACAAAAAATTTCCTCTAATACAGGAAAATGGTAGAACAATATCGAAATAATACCCCAAACATTTATTCGGGGTGAAGTGATGTTAGCAACAGTTAATACTATGGTTTTAAATGGTGTTGAAGCCGAACCAGTTAAAGTAGAGGTAGATATTCAGAATGCACTTCCTGGTTTTGAGATAGTTGGTCTTGCCTCAACTGCGGTTAAAGAAGCTAGAGATAGAGTTAAACTAGCTATAAAAAATTCAGGTTTAAAGTTTCCCAACAGAAAGATAATAGTTAATTTAGCTCCAGCTGATATGAAAAAAGAAGGTAGTCATTTTGATTTAGCAATAGCAGCTGGGATTATTATGTCATGGCAAGAATTGGATAATAATATTAGCAACTATTTTTTTGTAGGTGAATTATCTCTAGATGGAAGTGTAAGAAAAGTTCCAGGTGTCTTACCTATGGCTATTGAGTTAGCTAAGTATGACGATAACAAATTAGTTGTACCCTATGAAAATGAAGAAGAAGCTGCACTAATAAATGATACAAATATTTATCGATTATCCCATTTAACAGAACTGATTAATTTTCTATATGGTAATACAAGTTTACAAATCGTAAAATCTCCTCAAATAACAACTACTAACAAATTCCCTCTGGATTTTGCAGAGGTAAAAGGTCAAGAGTCAGCTAAAAGGGCTTTGAAAATAGCGGCTGCAGGCCAACATAATGCATTGTTAATAGGTCCGCCGGGGGGTGGAAAAACAATGTTAGCTAAAAGATTACCAGGTATAATGCCAGAAATGACTAGAAACGAAATTTTAGAAACCACAAAAATATATTCAGTTGCTAATCTGCTTAATTCTGATACTCCTTTAATAACAACAAGACCATTTCGTTCCCCTCACAAAAATGCATCAGCTGCTAGTATTATCGGTGGTGGAAGAGTTCCTAGACCAGGTGAAATTAGTCTAGCCCAAAATGGAGTTTTGTTTTTAGATGAATTGCCTGAATTTAATCGGGATGTTTTAGAATCCTTGAGGCAACCATTAGAAGATAAAACTGTCACTATTGCTAGAACTCACTCGACCTATACTTATCCTGCAAATTTTTCCTTGATTGGTAGTATGAACCCTTGTCCGTGTGGCAATTTTGGTTCTGATATAGAATGCCGCTGTTCTCCTCTTCAAATTCATCGATATCTTAGTCGTATTAGTGGCCCTTTATTAGACCGAATGGATTTACATGTTGAGGTGCCTAGAATTAAATATGAAGAATTAACTAACACTGAAGAAAAAAGTGAAGATACTTCAAAAAATATTAGAGAAGATATAGTATATGCACGAGATATTCAAATTAAAAGATTTAAAAATACCAATATTAACTTAAATTCTCAAATGAATCCAGCACAAGTAAGAAATCATTGTAAATTAGATGAAAAATCAGAGCAATTATTAAAAATTTCTTTTACTAAACTAAATATGACAGCTAGAGCATATGATAGAGTTCTCAAAATTGCTCGTACAATAGCAGATTTAAATAATATTAAAAATATAAAAGTTGATCATATAGCAGAAGCAATTCAGTATAGAAGCCTTGATCGCAAGTATTGGAATATTTAGTTGAAAAGTAGTTACAACTCCTCCTCCATACAGAAAAAAATTACAAATATGTATATTGTAGCAAAAACTTTATATTTTTTCGTTTATTATTTTGAATATGATTTAGCAAAATTACAGACTATATAAACGTAACACAAACAAAAAATAAAAAAATGGAGGAATGATTTAACAATGATGAATCAACAACAAAAGAAGCAAATCGAACAACAAATTCAACAAGAGCTACAACAAGCTCAACAACAAATGGAGCAATTAAAACAACAAGGTGGACTACAACAACAGCAACAACAACAATATGGCCAGCTACAACAACAATTGCAACAAGCACAAAAACAAGTACAACAGTTACAACAACAACAATAGTTAACAAAAAAATCTTGAAAATACCTCCGTTGCATAAACGGAGGTATTTTTAAAATTATTGAAAGGGGGTATATAATGTTAGAATGTCAATTAAATGTTCCCACTTACACAGAAAACTATAATTTTAATAATTATCTAAAAGAAGAAAATGATACAATAGAAGAATGGAAATATCAATATAGAAATCAAGTTAATACATTAGAGAAATTAGAAAAATATATTAATATTACAGATGAAGAACATGAAGCTATAATCCATACAACTGCAAAATGGGGGACTACTCCTTACTTTGCATCTTTAATGGATAGAAATGACCCTAATTGTCCAATTCGTAAGCAAGTTGTACCATCTAAATATGAACAAGAAAATAAATATGGTATTGAAGATTATCTAATATTCAAAGAAAATAGATCAGGTGAAGAAGAAAGACCAGATACTATTGCTAGACAATATCAAAATAGAGTAGCATTTACAGTCGTTAATGCTTGTGGTATTTATTGTAGACATTGTTTTAGAAAAGAGTTAGTAGTAGATGAATCTTTAGAATTACGTTTTGATATAGACGAAGGTCTAGAATGGATAAGTGAACACAATGAAATAAGAGAAGTATTAGTTACAGGTGGAGACCCCCTTTTATTACCTGATGATAGAATTGAATATGTTATTAGAAAATTAAGAGAAATACCTCATATAGAAATGATAAGATTTGGTAGTAGATTACCTGTAGTATTACCTCATAGAGTTACACCAGGTCTTAGAAAGGTTTTAGGTGAATATCATAGAGTACCTATTTGGTTGAATACTCAATGCAATCATGCAAAAGAGATAACAAATGAATTAGCTAAAGCTGTTTGGGATTTATTAACATGCGGTATCAATGTAGGAAACCAAGCTGTATTAATAAAAGGTATTAATGATGATGTAGAATCATTTAAACAGTTACACGAGAGTCTTTTAAATATTAGAATTAGGCCTTATTATGTTTTTTATTTAGAAGCAGCACCAGGAATAGATCACTTGCGAACTCCTATTGAAAAAGGGGCTGAATTAATAAGAGATGCCCTTAGAGGTCACACATCTGGTCTTGCTCAACCAATGTATGTAATAGCTACTAATATTGGGAAGATTCCTTTAATGCCTGATTACTATATCAAGGATAAAAATGAAAAAGAATATATATTGCAAAATCATCGGGGTGAAGTTACTTCTTTACCTACAATTCATTAAATATAATAAAAAAGGTCAAACTTTAAGTAAGTATTGACCTTTTTTATTTTACTTAATTAAAGAAAAAAATTATGTATTACAATTTACTAAAATATATGCAATAATAATAGTGCATAATAATAAAAGAACTACTTAATTGGGGGTCAAAAACATGTTTGGATTTATAGGTAATATTGGACCATGGGAACTAATATTAGTTTTATTAATTGCATTAATAGTTATTGGGCCAGGTAAATTACCAGATGCAGCTAAATCACTTGGTAAAGCAGTAACAGAGTTTAGAAAATCAAGTACTGGTGTTAAAAAAGAAGTAGAAGATGCTATGAAATTTGAAGACCCACCTGAAGAAGAAACAAAAACTTCAGAAAACAAAGATAAAGATACAGATAAAAGTTAAGACCTAAAAAACCCCTCTTGAGAGGGGTTTTTTTTAGAGGTTAAAATTGTTAAAATTTATATAAATTTGATTCCACTGCAAAAAGCTAAACTTAGAGTATGGAATCGGCTGAGCAAACATGTTTATCACGCCACTCATCGGTCTTTACCTTCATTTTAGCTTAGTACTTATTATCTAAAATGATTTTTTATTTATACTTAGCCGTGATCTATGCATCACGCCTTGCTACTTAAGGACTTAGATAAACATGTTTGCTCAGCCTTAAGTTTGTTGTAGTTACTTTTTGCAGCAGAATCAAATTTTGGATTACTAAAAATAATATACATAAATTTGATGTCTCTATAAGGGGGAGTGTAACTTGAAAACAGATATACAACAATTATTAAAAGAGAGAATTTTAATACTAGATGGCGCAATGGGAACAATGCTCCAGGAAAATGGATTAGAGCCGGGTATGTGCCCTGAATTATATGGAATTGAAAATGCACAAGTTTTATTTGAAATACATAAGCAGTATGTGGAAGCTGGTTCAGATATAATTCAAACTAATACATTTGGAGGGAACAGATACAAGCTTGATGAATTTGGACTTGGAGAACGTGTTGTTGAAATAAATACAGAAGCAGTAAGAATAGCAAAACAAAGTGCAAATAATAAAGCATTTGTTGCTGCCTCTATAGGTCCTACTGGAAAATTGTTAAAACCAGTAGGAGAGGTAGAATTTAATGATTTATATAATGTTTATAAAGAACAAGCTATTGCATGTGAAAAAGCTGGGGCTGATTTAATATCTATTGAAACTATGACTGATATAGGTGAAATGCGTGCAGCACTAATAGCCATCCGCTCAAATACTAGCTTACCAGTTTTAGCACATATGACTTTTGAAGATGGCGAAAGAACTATGATGGGAACTGATCCAGTAACTGCCTTAATCATATTAGAGGCATTATCCCCGCTTGCTATAGGTGCAAATTGCTCTGGTGGTGCAAAAGAGTTATTACCTATCATATCTACCATGGCTAATTATACTAGTGGTTATTTATCTGTTGAACCAAATGCTGGTTTACCTAGATTGATTGACGATAAAACTATATTTCCAGATTCACCTGAAGAAATGGCTGAATATGCAATAAGATTAAGTGATGCCGGTGCTAACATTATTGGAGGTTGTTGTGGTTCTACTCCTACCCATGTTAAAGCTATGTCAAATGCTGTTAAAGGTTTATCACCAAGAAAGCATACATCTAAAAAGTTATTTGCATTTGCTTCTAGATCTCAACACTTAATAATTGGAGATGATAAGCCCTTAGCCTTTATTGGAGAGAGAATAAATCCAACAGCTAGAAAAAATTTAGCCCAAGATATAAAAGATGGAAAAATGCAAATGGTTATAGAAGAAGCCAAGAAACAGGTACAAGTAGGAACTCCTATTTTAGATGTAAATATGGGGGTACCTGGTATAGACGAGGCTGAAGCTATGAAAAAAGCAATTATGTCTATACAATCGGCGATAGATGTGCCACTAGTTATAGATTCTACCAATTTAAATGCAGTGGAAGAAGGATTAAAAAACTTTATTGGTAGACCTTTAATAAATTCAACCACTGGTGAGGAAAAGGCTTTATCTGAACTATTGCCTATAGCAAAAAAATATGGAGCCGCAATACTTGGGTTATGTTTAGATGAAACTGGGATACCCGATAAGGCAGAGGATAGAGTTAAAATAGCAGGAAAAATATATCAGAGGGCAAAAGAATATGGTCTTCGTGATGAGGATATATATATAGATTGTTTGGTTAAAACAGCTAGTGCTGAACAGACTCAGGTAATGGAGACAATCAAGGCACTTCAATCTATCAAAGAAAATTTAAATGTAAGAACTGTATTAGGTATTAGTAATGTATCACATGGACTTCCAGCTAGAGATATATTAAACTCTACTTATTTATCAATGGCTTGGTATGGAGGAGTTGATTTACCAATAATTAATCCTTTTGACCAAAAAATGATGGAAGCAACAAGAGCAGCAGCCGTACTATTAAATCGTGATACTAATGCTACTCAATATATTGAAAATTATAAAGAATACCAACCAAGTGATAATATTGGTTTAAGACACACAATATGTGAAAAATGCAATTTACCAGATATCATAAGTGAAAATAAAGCAGAACAAAAGGAAGTAAAAATAACAGATGATAAAAATACTATAGTTGAAAATAATGTAAAGAATAATTTAAGTAAAGCCATTTTAGAAGGAAACGTAGATAACATACAATCTTTAGTAATAAATGCAGTAGAGAAAGAAAATATACCGGCTCTTGAAGTTGTAAATCAAGCCTTAATTCCTGGTATTGAAAAAGCTGGGGAGTTATATGATAAAAAGCAATATTTTCTCCCTCAACTAATGATGGCTGCTGAAAGCATGAAAAAAGCTTTTGCAGTTATAAAATCATACTTTGATGATTCAGATACTAGTAACCAGGGAGTAATAGTTATGGCTACAGTTGAAGGGGACATACATGATATTGGTAAAAATATTGTATGTGTATTATTGGAAAACTATGGTTTTAAAATTATAGACTTAGGTAAAGATGTCCCCGCTGAAACAATACTACAAAGAGCAGAAGAAGAAAAAGCTGATATTATTGGCTTAAGTGCATTAATGACAACAACTATGCCTCGTATGAAGGAAATTATAGAAGGTGTTAAAGAAAAGCAGTTAAATTGCAGAGTGATGGTAGGAGGAGCAGTGTTAAATCAGGAATATGCAGATAAAATAGGAGCAGATGCATATTCGGAAGATGCTAGGCAAGCAGTTATTACAGCCCAAAGACTTCTAGGACTTTCCTCTATAATTGAAGGGGAAAATAAATTATGATATAAACCAGAGATATAGGTATCATATTTATTAAATTATTATATAGTAATGAGTAATAAGTTGCAGGATTTAACTTTAATAGTGTTGAAAATATATAATTTAGGTATTAATACTATAAATAATTTATATAAGATAAAGCTTGTAAATTTATTGTCTTAATTAAAGGAGGTAAGTCCGAATGAATGCTGAGCATGTTGTAAACTACCTTGTGAATTGGCTTAGGGAAAAAGTCAAAGATGCTGGTGCTTCTGGAGTTGTATTAGGTTTGAGTGGTGGGATAGATTCTGCAGTGGTAGCTGCTATTGCAAAAAAGGCATTTCCAGATGATTCTATTGCACTATTATTGCCTTGTGAAAGTCATGTATCTGATTTAATGCATGCCCAATTATTAGCAGAAGAAATTAACATGAGATATAGAATAGTAGAATTAGATAATGCTTATAAGCTTTTACTAACACAATATGAATCGTATATAAAGTTAGATGGAGAAAAAGGCAGGCTATTGCGAGGAAATATCAAACCGAGATTAAGAATGACAACACTTTATTATTCTGCTCAAGCTAGAAACTATCTTGTTTTAGGGGCAAGTAATAAGGTTGAATTAATGGTAGGTTATTCAACCAAATATGGTGATAACGCTGTTGATATTCAATTAATTGGAGATTTTCTTAAAAGAGAAGTTTATGAATTAGCTTATTATTTAAATATTCCTCAAGTAATTATAGATAAACCTCCATCAGGAGGATTATGGAAAGGTCAAACTGATGAAGGGGAAATGGGTGTCAGTTATGAAGAACTTGACAGATATATTGAATATGGAACTGGTTCACCCGAGGTTATTGAGAAGATAGAAAAAATGATAACTAGTAGTGAACACAAAAGAAGACAACCATTAATAGCGAAAATACCTAGGGATTAACATATGTTATTATAAATTATTGTTGTAAAGGGGGATAGGGTACTGTGGCAGGACACTCTAAATGGGCAAATATTAAACACAAAAAAGCTAAAACTGACGAGAAAAGAGGCAAGGAATTTACCAAAGTTGCCAAAGAGATATCAATAGCTGCTAGAACAGGTGGGGGAGATCCTGATGCTAATTCTAATTTAAGGTTAGCCATACAAAAAGCAAAAACTATAAATATGCCTAATGATAATATAACTAGAGCTATTAAAAAAGGAACTGGGGAACTTGATAGTGAAGTTTTAGAAGAAATTGTTTATGAAGGATATGCTCCAGGTGGAGTAGCAATAATGCTTGAAATAGCTACAGATAAAAGAACTCGTACTGCCCCTGAAATAAGACATTTATTTTCTAAAAACGATGGCAACTTGGGGGAAACAGGCTGTGTATCTTGGATGTTTAACAGGTCAGGAGTACTCGTTGTAAATAAAGAAACTTTAAATATAGATAATGAAGAACTGATGTTGCAAGCTATTGAACTAGGAGCCGAGGATGTAAAAGAGGAAAATGAAGCTTTAGAAATAGTAACTATGCCAGAACAATTTTTAAGTGTAAAGGAATCCTTGGAAAATTATGGGATACAATTTGAGGCGGCTGATATAGAAATGGTACCAGAAAATTCAATTGAAATTAATGAGGTTTCAACAGCTCAAAAAATTCTAAAACTAATAGAAGCCTTAGAAGATCATGATGATGTTCAAAATGTGTATGCAAATTTCACATTACCTGACGAAATAGTTGAAAAATTATAAAAAAGCGGGGGAACCCCGCTTTTTTATAATTCTTTTATATACAACATTGGATGATAATTAATGTCAAAGCTTTACAAAAATACACCATAAATTCGCATAATAAGAAAAAATAAACAAGATAGATGTATAAAAACCTCTCATGTTGGCAATATTGTTGTAGTGAGAGGTGGTGCAATGTGGTAAAAAGCAAAATTGTAATCGTCTTAACATTATTTTTGTTAACAGGATTTGGTGCCGGAGTTCTATTTGCAAACTTAAACAATAATGTAGAAAATAAAGTCGCTGATCGGAAACCAAAGGAACCTGTTGTTCAAGTAGATGATAAAAAAGCAATAACTGAAGAAACGGCTTTAATTCATGAACAGAAGTTTCTTCGATGTGGTCATACAATAATATCTGAGTTTAAAGATCACCAAAAAATAATTGGTTTAAATATTGACGAAGTAAAGCAAATTTATACTGAAGAACAGGGTTTTGATATATATGTTAAAAATGATGATGTAATCATACAACAAAAAATAGATGATTGGTGTGCTAAGGATAAAGAAAAATACCGATTAAAAGAATATAATGGTAGAGTGACAGTCTTTAAGGGACCTGATAAGGACCATGATAGCTTATATTTTAGTACAGGTATCTCTTTTGAAACTCTTCCAGATTACATTAAAAAAGATATACTTGAAAACAAATACGAATTTTCCGATAAACAAACTCTTCATGATGCGCTACAGAATTTAGATGAATACCTATAAGAAATTTAGTGTGGATAAGGTTGGGCTTATAAACTCCAACCTTATCCTTAATTATTTAATTGATAATTAATTAGTGCATATTTTCCTTAATTTCATACTACCCTCCTGTGTAAATATCGCTAATTCCATAAAGGTATCTCGAACTCTTCCGTGTGGGTATATTTTATAAAGTTCATGATATAAAACACTTATGTTTTCACGAATACTCATACAGGTTTCAAAGACATCCTTATAATTGAGCTCACTAATTCCGTTACTTCTAGATGCAAAACTGTTAATACTTAAATCATTTTTAATCTTGTTTACTTTTAGATAAAGATTTTCAAGATTTTGATCGATTAATGGTTTAATAAATTCTATTTCTGTTTCATCAACACTGTTTGATATTTTCAATCCGCCCGAATAATAAAAATCTCCTAACTCAATGTTTAATAAAAATAGGTAATCTTTAAAAAGTTTTTGTTCTTCGCTTTTCTCAAAAGAAATGATTTTATTAATTATTTCCACACTATTTGTATTTTTACATAAAACAATAATATCTTGGAAAATGCTTAAGTTTAAATAATTAATTGAAAGTCCTAGGTCATAAACCTCGCTGGGCCTTTTGGGATATGGGCAACTTAGAGATTGGATAACAGAATTCTGAGAAATAATGTTTTGTTCTGCTAACATATATTAAGCCCTCCTTTCAAACGATAAACCAATCAGTCCGAACTGCAAAATACGACAAAAATCTTCTTAATTTAATTGTAAATATGTTCACAATTAAATTCAATATATCAACCAAATGTTAACTTAGTAATTTTTAATAAGAGATATAAACACAGCTAATCAATAACATGAAAGCATATAAGAATTAATTAATTAAGAAATATAAAGTTGATTCCACTGCAAAAAGCTAAACTTAGAGTATGGAATCGGCTGAGCAAACATGTTTATCACGCCACTCATCGGTCTTTACCTTCATTTTAGCTTAGCACTTATTATCTAAAATGATTTTTTATTTATACTTAGCCGTGATCTATGCACCACGCCTTGCTATTCGGGACTTAGATAAACATGTTTGCTCAGCCTTAAGTTTGTTGTAGTTACTTTTTGCAGCAGAATCAAAGCTTTATTTCTATAAGTAAATAAAATATCAGCAATAAAATTTAAAATTGATTCATGCTTTTAATGCAAAAACCTAAACTTAGACTAATTCTTTATTTTTTTGTTATAATAACTTATTAAGAAATAGTTAAATTTTGCATTTAGAGGTTTAAATTTATGATAACTATTGGGATAGACCCAGGTACAGCAACAACTGGGTATGGGGTAATTGATTACAAGTCTGGTCGTGAATCATTGATTGATTATGGAGTAATTTCAACCCCATCAAATACTGATATGTCTTTAAGACTATTAACAATAAGTAATCAACTTAACTTACTTATAAATAAATATAGACCAGAAGCTATTGCTATAGAGCAGATTTTTTATCATAAAAATGCTAAAACTGTTATAACTGTTGCTCAAGCTAGAGGAGTAGCAATGGTTACTAGTGCTAAAAATGGACTTGATGTTTTTGAATACACACCACTACAAGTAAAACAAGCAGTTGTTGGATATGGTAGTGCAGATAAAAGACAGGTACAGGTTATGGTTCAAAAGATATTAAATATGTCTAAAATCCCTCGTCCTGATGATGCAGCTGATGCTTTAGCAGTAGCAATATGCCATGTACACTCAAAAAAAATGTTAAACATTAGTAGAGGTGGTAGATGAAATGATTTCATTTCTTAGGGGGGAGCTTTACGCTTTAAATACTGAAACAGTAACTATAGAAGTAAATGGGGTAGGTTATGAAGTATATATCCCCAATGTTAATCAGCTAAGTGTTAATTTGGGAAAAGAAGTTCTTATACATACATATCTTCAGGTTTTAGATAATGAATTTAAGCTTTATGGCTTTGAAAACAAGGAAGATTTAGAATTATTTAAGTTATTAATAAGTGTATCTGGAATAGGAGCAAAAGCTGCCTTAAATGTGTTGGGTACTATAAATCCTATAAATTTTTATAATGCAATAATGAGTTCAGATGAAAAAACCCTTACTAAAATTCCAGGCATTGGGAAGAAAAGTGCCCAAAGAATTATTTTTGAATTAAAAGATAAGCTTAAAAATCATGAAATGCCTACTGTAAAACAAAACGACCAGAAAGTAAAACAAGATGAAGAATTAATAGAAGCTATGGAGACTTTAGGTTATTCACGTAGTGAAGTATACCCTGTAATTGTTAAGATGGAAAAAGCAGGAGAATTAAGTGGAGACATACAAAAAGACTTAAAAGTAGTTTTACGCAATATTGCTAATAAAGTCTTATAGATGGAGGAGTTTATTTTGAGTGAAGAGCGTTTAGTTTCATCATTAGCATTAAATGAAGAAGAAAATACAGATACATCACTTAGACCTTTAAAGTTAAACGATTACATAGGACAGGAAAAGATTAAGGAGAATATAAATATATTTATCTCAGCAGCAAAAGGACGTGAAGAGTCTCTCGACCATGTCCTGTTAAGTGGACCTCCAGGATTAGGTAAAACTACTCTTGCTGTTATTATAGCTAATGAAATGGGTAAACCCATTAGAAAAACTTCTGGTCCAGCTATAGAAAGGCCAGGAGATTTAGCGGCTATATTAACCAATCTTGAGCCTGGAGAAATACTATTTATAGATGAAATACATAGACTACATAGAAGTATTGAAGAAATTGTATATCCTGCAATGGAGGACTTTGCTTTAGATATAGTTATTGGCAAGGGGCCTGCTGCTAGAACTCTAAGGATTGATCTCCCGCCTTTTACTTTAATAGGTGCTACAACTAGACCAGGTTTATTAAGCTCTCCACTAAGAGATAGATTTGGCATTAGTTCTCGCCTAGATTATTACAATGAAAAAGAATTAATGGGCATTGTTAAAAGAGCTGCTAATATATTAAGTATTGAAATTGAATTAGAAGGTGCGTCAGAAATAGCAAAGCGCTCACGGGGGACTCCTAGAATAGCTAATCGTTTACTTAAAAGAGTTAGGGATTATGCAATGGTAAAAGCTAGTGGATTAATTAATAAAGATGTTACTGTAAAGGCCTTAGAATTATTTGAAATAGATAAATATGGTTTAGATAATGTGGATAGAATGATATTAGACTCTATAATTGTCAAATTTGGTGGTGGACCAGTGGGGTTAGACACATTAGCAGCTTCTGTTTCCGAAGAATCAGATACAATAACTGATGTTTATGAACCATTTCTTCTAAAAGTAGGATTGTTGCAAAAAACACCGCGAGGAAGGATTGCAACTGAATTAGCTTATAAACATTTAGGGTATAAAGCTGGTAGTAAATATGCAAACCAATTATTTGATGAATAAAAATACTAGTAATTAGGCAAACATTAACAATAGAAAAGCTGGTGGTAAATATGGAAAAAGTACTATTACATATATGTTGTGCACCTTGTGCTACTTATCCGGTTGAGGAGCTACGTAGTGACGGGTATGAAGTTATGGGTTATTTTTATAATCCTAATATACATCCATATAGTGAATTTGCTAAAAGGAAAGAATGGCTAGAACAATATTCAAAAAAAATTGATTTAAAAGTGATATTTGACGAAAACTACAATCCAGTTGATTACTTTAAAAACATATCTTATAGAGAAATAAGACGATGCTTTATTTGTTATCAAATGAGATTAGAACAAGCAGCACATATAGCAAAAAAAGGTAAATTTGATTATTTTACTACTACATTACTAGTGAGCAAATACCAAAAACATGAAGTAATACGAGAGGTTGGAGAGTTAATAGCCCAAAGGTATTCTATAAAATTTCTATATAAAGATTTTAGAGAAGGATTTTCAGAAACAGTTAAAATTTCTAAAGAAATGGGTATGTATAGACAACAATATTGTGGTTGTCTATATAGTGAAATAGAAAGATTTGCTCCCAAAGAAATTAAAAACAAAATATTTTCGTAGGTACAAAGTGAAAATTAAGAAAGGGTGAAGTCTTTGCATCTTGAGGGACTAGCAAAGCTTTTAATAACTATTGGCTTTTTAATAATACTAATGGGTGGGATGATTTTTATTCTATCTAAGTTAGGGGGAGCTGGGTTTAAAATGCCTGGTGATATATTAATAAAAAGAGAAAACTTTACCTTCTTTTTTCCTTTAACTACATTTTTAATCTTAAGTATTGTATTATCCATATTATTAAATATTTTTTTCAGGAGATAACTATAAATGGTTACAAAAAATATATACGACTTGTCAACTTACAAATTTGAATTACCTTCAGAGCTTATTGCCCAACATCCTGTGAGCCCTCGTGATAGTTCTAGGCTCTTAGTATTAGACAAAGAATCTGGTCAGATAAAAGATGAAGTTTTTAAAGATGTTATTGAATATCTGGAAACTGGCGATACCCTAGTTTTAAATGAGACCAGAGTTATGCCGGCAAGGTTATATGGATACAAGCCAACTGGGGCAAAAGTTGAAGTATTCTTACTAAAAAAGCGAGATCAATTTTGGGAAGCATTAGTAAGACCAGCAAAAAGACTTAAAAAAGGTGCAATAATAAACTTTGAAAATAGTTCAGTGGAAGTTAAAGTCATAGAAGACCTAGAGACTCCAGGGGCTAAGTTAATACAATTTTTAAATACCTCTAATTTAGAAGAATTTATAGAAAAACATGGTGAAGTACCATTGCCTCCTTACATAAACAGGTCGGCAAATGAAAAAGATAAACTAACATATCAGACTATTTTTGCCAATAAAACTGGCTCTGTAGCAGCACCTACAGCGGGTCTTCATTTTACTGATGAATTATTTACTAAAGTACAAGACAAAGGAATAAATATTGTGCGAATTTTACTTCACGTAGGGATAGGAACATTTAGACCGGTAAATAGTGCTGATATTAGAGACCATAAGATGCATTATGAATATTATGAAGTTGAAGAAAAAACAGCCCAACTATTAAATGAAACAAAAAATAATAAAAAAAGTATTATTGCAGTAGGAACTACTGTGGTAAGAACCTTAGAAACAGTATATAATGAAGATTATGGTTTTAAACCTTGTAGTGGAGAAACCAATAAATTTATTTATCCAGGTTTTAAATTTAAAGCTATTGATAAACTAATTACTAATTTTCATCTGCCTGAATCATCTTTATTAATGCTAGTTGCAGCTTTTGCAGGTATGGATAATACTATGCAAGCATATAACCATGCTGTAGAAAATAAATATCGTTTTTTTAGTTATGGTGACTCAATGCTTATAAAATAAGAACTGTAAGTAGATGGGGGACAAGAATTGTTAGAGTTTAAAATTACAAAAAAAGATGAGGAAACTTCAGCTCGCTTAGGAGAGCTTAAAATAACTCATGGAGTTGTAGATACTCCTATTTTTATGCCAGTAGGTACACTAGCAACAGTCAAATCACTTACTCCTGAGGATTTATGTGAAATGGGAATTAAGATTATATTATCAAATACATATCACCTTTATCTAAGGCCAGGTGAAGACTTGGTTGAAAAAGCAGGTGGATTACACAGTTTTATGAACTGGAAACATGGAGTTTTAACTGATAGTGGTGGTTTTCAAGTATTTAGCTTAAGTGAATTAAGACAAATAACAGATGATGGTGTGTACTTTAATTCACATATAGATGGCTCACGCCATTTTTTTACCCCAGAAAAGGTTATGGATATTGAACAAAAGCTAGGTGCGGATATAGCCATGTGCTTTGATGAATGCCCACCCTATCCATGCACTTATAAGGAAGTATTAAAAGCTGTAGAAAGAACAAGTGCATGGGCAAAAAGGTGCAAAGAGAGCCACACAAGAACTGATCAGGCCTTATTTGGCATAGTACAAGGTGGAGTATTTGAAGAACTCAGAAGAAAAAGTGCAAAAGAAATTAAAGAAGTTGAATTTCCAGGATATGCAGTAGGCGGTTTAAGTGTTGGTGAACCCAAAGAAGACATGTATGCTATGTTACAAGTAATGGATGAGTCACTCCCTACTGAAAAACCTAGATATTTAATGGGAGTTGGGGCTCCTGAAGACTTAGTTGAGGGAGTTAAAAGAGGCATTGACATGTTTGATTGCGTTTTGCCTACTAGACTTGCTAGACATGGTACTGCATATACTCACAAGGGGAAAATTACAGTAAGAAATGCTAAGTATAAGGATGATTTTACCCCGATAGATGAAGAATGTGGATGTTATGTCTGTAAAAATTATACACGTGCATATATTAGACACTTAATAAAAGCAGAAGAAATTTTAGCACCAAGATTACTAAGTTATCATAATGTATATTTTCTAGCAAAGTTGATGGAAAATATAAGAACTGCTATTTTACAAGGAGAATTTTCAGGCTTTTACAATAACTTCTTTGAAAATTATCAATACTAAGAGCAGGAATTTACCTTTAATTAGCGAAATCATTTAAAGTTTGACAAAATTAAGGAGTGATTAAAGATGGACGGCGGTTGGATTACAGTAGCTATTTACTTTGCATTTTTCTTATTGGTTTTTTATTTTTTAATTATTTTCCCCAGGAAAAAACAAGAAAAAGCACATAATGAATTACTAGATGGTTTACGTACAAGGGAAAAAGTTGTAACTATTGGTGGAATGCACGGAGAAATTAGTAAAATCAAGGATGATAGTGTTATTCTGAAAGTTCATGATGGCACTGAAATTGAGTTTTTAAAAAAAGCTATAGCATATAGAGCTGAGGATCAACAACAATGATTACACTTAAAGATGTAAAAAATAGTGATTTAATAAATACTTTTATAGCTAAAGGAAATGAGCACTTAGGTGAAATGGGATTTACTGATCATGGTAAACCTCATGTTAGCCTTGTTGCTGAGCTAAGCTATGTAATTTTAAAAAAACTAAAACATGATGAAAGATTGGCTGAACTGGCTGGCATAGCTGGCTATATGCATGATATTGGTAATGTCGTTAATCGTGAGCGCCATAGTCAGAGTGGTGCATTAATGTCAATGGAAATACTTGGTGGTATGGGGATGGAAACAAAAGAAGTATCAATAATTGCTGCCGCTATTGGTAATCATGACGAAGGTAGTGGTCATCCTGTGAATTATGTGGCAGCAGCCCTCATATTAGCTGACAAATCTCATGTTCATCGTAATAGAGTAAGAAATACTGATGTTGCTACATTTGATATTCATGACCGTGTGAATTATGCTGTTGAGCATTCACAGCTTATTATCGATGAAAACAGGAAAGTTATAACTATGGATTTAACAATTGATATAGAAATCTGCCCGGTAATGGAGTATTTCGAAATATTTTTAAGTAGAATGTTAATGTGTCGTAGGGCAGCGAACTATTTAGGTTGTGAATTCGAATTAATAATAAATGAAGCTAGGTTGTTGTAGTAATATATATTTTTTGATGTTGGAAGGAGGGCACACGTGTGAAGAAAAGTACTAGTGGCCTTTTAGCGGCAGTACTAATTGTGGTTTTAGGTGTGCTTGTTTATTATACGTATGAACCAGTAATAGAAGATGTTAATCTTGGCCTTGATTTACAAGGTGGATTGCATGTTGTTTTAGAAGCGCAAGAAATAGAAGGACAAGAACTTCAAGAAGATACTATTACTAAATCTATAGGTATCTTAAGGCAAAGAGTTGATGGCCTGGGTGTAACCGAACCTAATCTTTATCCCCAGGGTGATGATAGGATAGTAATAGAACTTGCTGGTGTAGATGACCCAGAGGAAGCAGTAAACATTTTAATTAATACTGCCCAGCTAGAGTTTTGGGATGAAGATGGCAATGTTTTATTAACTGGTGAACATCTAACAGATGCAAGAGCTGCAATGCAGCAAGGTTATAACGTGGCTGAAGTTCAACTAACATTTGACGACAAAGGTACTGAGCTCTTTGCCGAAGCTACTGCTGCTAATATAAATCAACCTCTACCTATAGCTATAGACGAAGAGGTTATTAGTTCTCCCATTGTTAATAGTGTAATTACTGATGGTCGAGCTGTAATTACTGGTAATTTTACTGCAGATGAAGCGCAAGAATTAGCAGTTTTACTTCGTTCAGGTGCTTTGCCAGTATCTTTTGAAATTTTACAAAAGAGAACTGTAGGACCAACCCTAGGTGCTGAGTCACTAGAGAGTAGCTTAATAGCAGGTCTTGTAGGTCTTATAGCGGTGTTAATATTCATGCTTGGTTATTATCGCCTACCTGGCCTAATTGCAAACTTATCTTTAGTTGTATATATATTGATTGTTATAGCTGTAATGAATTCTATAGGAGCAGTACTAACATTACCTGGGATACTTGGTTTAGTTTTGTCTATAGGTATGGCTGTTGATGCTAATATAATTATTTATGAAAGATTAAGAGAAGAATTACGTCATGGGAAGTCATTAAAAGCTGCCATTGAAGCAGGATACAAACGAGCACTATCTACAATTTTAGATGCTAATATAACAACTTTAATTGCAGCCTTAGTATTAATGTACTTTGGCACAGGGCCGATTCAAGGGTTTGCAGTAACCTTAACAATAGGTATTATAACAAGCTTGGTTGTTGTATTAACCTTTACACGTGCTTTACTATACCTATCTGGCAATATATCGCAGAACAAAAAGTTGTATGGTGTGTAAGGAGGGTAGTCAATGCAAATTATTCAAAGACGAAAAATTTATTATATAATATCTCTCATTATACTTGTTCCTAGTATAATTTCATTAATGTTCCAAGGATTAAATCTAGGTATTGATTTTCAAGGTGGCACTCTCCTACAAGTAAGAGTAGAAGCTGAAGAAACAACATCAGCAGATGTTAGAGCAGCACTGCATGATTTAGAATTAGGCATAGAATATAATGTGCAACAAAGTGATAATGACTTTTTTATAAGAACTACTGAATTAACTCAACAAGATACAGAAGCAATTATTTCTGGTCTTGATACTGCCCTAGGTGGAGTTGAATTATTAGAAACTGAAATGGTTGGGGGTATAATTAGTAGTGAATTAGCAAGAGACGCTATATTAGCTCTTATTATTGCTAGTGTATTAATGCTATTATATATAACAATTAGATTTGAACTATATTTTGGAATAGCAGCAATACTGGCTATACTTCACAATGTCATTCTAGTTTTAGGAGTCTTTTCAATATTCCAGTTAGAGGCAGGTATGCCCTTTATCGCTGCAATGTTAACCGTTATTGGTTACTCTATAAATGACACCATAGTTGTTTTCGATAGAATAAGAGAAAATATAAGTATGGAGCGTAGAGAAGATACCATAACTATGTTAAATAGAAGTATAATGCAGACTATAGTTAGGTCTTTAAATACGGTATTAACAACTTCGGTTGTATTATTTGCTGTTTTATTACTTGGAGGAGTAACTTTAGAGATAATAGCAATAGCAATGCTAGTTGGATTTATAGTAGGGGCATATTCATCACTATTTATAGCTACACCACTTTGGCATGATCTATCAAATAAGTTTAAAACCAAAAGGGTATAGTTTTATTACTAAGCAAATATTTATCCGCTTTTAAGTGAATGCTTAAAAGCGGATTTTTATTTGTGGTCACTTAGTTAATTAATAATAAATTAATTATGCTTATACAAAAGGAAAAATTTTGTTAAAAATAGAATTATTTTTATATATTAAAGGAAAAAGGGGATTTAAGATGAGAGGGTATTTAATAGGAATAATAGTTGTTATTATTTTGGTAACAATATTTGTAAGTCAAAATACGGCACCGGTGACAATAAGCTTTTTAAATTGGACTTCATCAGAAACATCATTAGCAATTGTTTTACTTTTATCTTTATGTGTAGGTGCATTAATAACGTTTTTATTTGACAGTATAAGAAATTTTTCTTTAACTAAGCAAGTACAAGAATTAAAACAGCAAAATAAAAGTTTGAAACAAGAAATAAATAATCTAAAACCTAAAACAGATCAAACAAAGCCTGAAGACAATACAAACAAAAATGAAAAAGAAGCACTAGATACATAAACAAAATATAGCTAAAGTTTCATATTATTAAAGTATAGTGTATATTGTACTAGATACAATTGACGATATGATTTACTAGTGGTAGAATAAACGACAATTTTAAAGATGATTGAGGAGAGTGTGAAATTTTGCGTTTAACCGGCACAATGAAAATTAATGATAAAGGGAACCTAGAAATAGGTGGAGTGGATTGCACAGATTTGGCTAGAGATTTTGATACACCTCTATATGTGCTTGATGAGGCAGGCTTTAGACAAAATTGTGCTAGTTTTAAAAATGCCTTTGCTAAATATGGTGATTCACTTGTAATATATGCAAGTAAAACCTTATCTTGTTTATCAGTTTATGCAATGATAAATGAAGAAGGTTTAGGATTAGATGTTGTATCAGGTGGAGAGATTTATACTGCTTTAAAAGCTGGTTTTCCAATGGAGAAAATTTATTTTCATGGAAATAATAAAAGCAGGGAAGAAATTACTTTTGCAATAGAATCTAATATCGGAAGAATAGTAGTTGATAACTTTTCAGAACTAGATCTTTTAACCAAAGTATGTGATGATTTAAATGTAAAACAAGATATAATGTTAAGAATTACTCCGGGAATTGAGGCACATACTCATGAACATATAAAAACAGGGCAAATTGACTCAAAATTTGGTTTTACATTAACAGATGGTCAAGCTATGGAGGGTGTAAAGGCAGCACTGAACATTCCTAATGTAAATCTTGTTGGATTACATTGTCATATTGGTTCGCAAATTTTTGAAATGAATTCATTTAAACATGCTACATTATTGATGATGGACTTTTGCAGAGAAGTGAAAAATGCTACTGGTTATGAGTTTGATGAGCTTGATATGGGTGGTGGCTTTGGAATTTTTTATTACCATGGTGATGAACCATGTGATCCTGAGGAATGGGCTGAAGCTGTTATGGTAACAGTAATTGAAAAAGCAAAAGAAATTGGAATAAAGGTTCCTAAGGTGGTGGTTGAGCCAGGTAGGTCAATTGCTGGACCAGCAGGAGTTACACTATATACAGTAGGAACATTTAAAGAAATTCCCGAAGTCAGAAAATATGTAGCAGTAGATGGAGGAATGACAGATAATTTACGACCTGCATTATATGATGCTAATTATATAGCAATGGTTGGTAATAAAGCAGACAAAGAACCTAAAGAGACAGTATCTATAGCTGGAAAGTGTTGTGAATCAGGAGATATGCTTATATGGGATATAGACCTTCCAAAACTTGATTCAGGAGATATTCTTGTAACATTTGCAACAGGAGCCTATAATTACTCAATGGCTAATAACTATAATAAAATACCTAAACCAGCAATGGTTTTAGTTAATAATGGTTCTGCAGAACTTATAATAAAACGGGAAACCTATGAAGATTTAGTAAGAAACGAAATCCTGCTCGATAAATTCAAATAAAACTAGCAAAAAAAAGTCGATGCTTAAAGGCATCGACTTTTTTTGCGCTATAATTGCGTATTTGGTTAGCTGTAGTATTAATATATAGTAACTGCATATGTTATAATTTCATAAAATTGAAAAATACGCACTGGCGAATAAGTTTTTGCATTAATTAGGCTAGCATAAAGCTAGTCGCTATTTAAATAGTGGTTTTATTAAAATTCTTACTAGAAAAATGAAATAAACAGGAGAGTTAAAATGGAAATAATTACTTCACATAACTCATTAGACTTTGATGGTTTAGCTAGTATAGTTGCTGCAGGTAAACTTTATCCAGCAGCAGTTAAAGTTTTTTCTGGTACCTTATCAAAAAATGTGAGACAGTTTTTAGCATTATACAAAGACTCACTAGAAATAAAGTCAGCTAAGGAAATAAATCTAAATGATGTAGATAGAGTAATAGTTGTTGATACAGCTAATGCTAATAGATTAGGAAAGTTAAAGAAAATAATAGAAAAAAAAGCGATTGATTTTCATGTATATGACCATCATCCATCAGCACCGGATGATATAAAAGGTAGTGTAATGGAGCTACATTTGACAGGGGCAGCTACTACCATATTAGTAGAAAAAATAATAGAAAAAGAAATAAATATCAACCCGTTTGAAGCAACTATACTTGCTCTAGGTATTTATGAAGATACAGGAAGTCTACTTTTTTCTTCTACAACACCTAGAGATGCCTATGTAGCAGCATATTTATTAGAGAAAGGTGCTAATTTAGCAGTAGTTGCTAATTTCATGGAAAGACCGTTTACTAGTGAACAAAGACAAATTTTACAGACTCTTTTAAATTCCTCGAAACATTATAATATTAATAATTCTGATATAGTTATTGCACAAGCTAAAAATAACCACTTCATTCCTGGACTTGATATAGTAAGTCATAGGTTGTTTGAAGTTGAAAATTGTGATGCTCTATTTGTTGTTGCTTTTATGGAAGGAAAAATATATGTAATAGGCAGGAGCAAAAATAATAATGTTAAAATTAATGATATACTGAAACCTTTAGGGGGGAGGGGTCATGAAAAAGCAGCATCTGCTATAATTAAAGATAATGATATTAATAAAGTAATAAATATTATTATTGAAGCTATAAAAGGAATAGTTTTGCCTGGAATTACTGCTAAAGATATTATGTCAACTCCAGTTAAAACAATCTCCAAAGATAAACCAATGGAAGAAGCAGGGAAATTGCTTTTAAGGTATGGTCATACTGGCATGCCAGTAGTTGAAAAAGATAACATAGTGGGGATTATATCTAGACGTGATGTAGATAAGGCTAGAATACACAACTTAGAACATGCACCTATTAAGGGTTTTATGACTACTGATGTTTTAACTATATCACCAGATACAAGTGTTAATGAAATTCAAAATCTGATGGTTGAATATGATATTGGTCGACTTCCAGTAGTAGAAAAAGGTAGGTTAGTAGGTATAGTTTCTAGAACAGATATCTTAAGGACCCTTCATGGAGATGAGTTTAATGACGACCATCAGATGCTATATACTACACATGATGAAAAAATTGAGAACTGTAATCAGCTACTATATGAAAGACTTCCATCTAAATTAGTTACTATATTAGAAATAGCCGGACAGGTAGCGGATGAGATAGGGTCTTCAGTTTATAGTGTAGGTGGGTTTGTAAGAGATTTATTTTTAAATGTACCTAATTTTGACATTGATTTAGTTGTTGAAGGAAATGCAAAAGACTTAGCTGAAAACCTAGCTTCTCGTTTGGGGGGCAAAGCACGGTTACATGAAAGATTTCAAACTGGAGTGGTTATTCTTCCAGATGGTATGAAAATCGATGTAGCAGCTGCACGTACCGAGTATTATGAATTTCCTGCAGCACTACCAAAGGTTGAACGCTCTTCTATTAGGGAAGATATGTACAGAAGAGATTTTACCATAAACACATTAGCTATTTGTTTAAATCCTGATAGATTTGGTAATTTGATAGATTACTTTGGTGGACGTAAAGATCTTCAGGCAGGTTATATACGAGTATTATATAACTTTAGCTTTGTAGAAGATCCTACTAGAATTCTAAGGGCAATAAGATTTGAACAAAGATATAATTTTAAAATAGAGCCTGACACCTTTAGGTTTGCTACTGATGCTGTACAAAGAAGACTACTAGGAAAACTTTCATACAAGCGTATTTTACAAGAATTAATTTTAATATTATCAGAAAAAGACTCCGTATCATCGCTTGAGCGTATGAGAGAAATAGGTGTGTGGAGATTTATACTACCAGAAGTAAAAATAGAAGCATTAAATAAAAATGAATTGCGAAGGATACCTATCATTTTAGGCTGGTGGAAGGAAAGATACTATAAAACTAATGTTAAGGGATGGCTTATATATATACTAGTTTTTCTTGCAACCTTAAACAAAGATCAAGTTGCTGATGTTTTGGAGAGATATCCATTTGATAAAGAATCAAAAAAATCAATTTTAGAGTTAGAAAAGGTGCCTAAAGCATTAGAGAAAATTAATAGCAATTATAGCATCTCCCCTAGTGTAATTGATAAATTAATTGGAAACTTTACTCTTGAAACAACAGTATATCTTTTATTCTGCATAAAAGATGAAACAGTATGGGAAAAAATTGTAAAATACATTGATTTAAAGGATAATATAAAAGTAGAAATAAATGGTCATGATTTAAAGGCTTTAGGACTTAAAGAAGGACCTGAATTTAAGACTATATTAAAAGAAATATATAATTTAAAGTTAGATCAGCAAATATCTACTAAAGCCGAAGAAATTAAAGTAGTAAAAAAATGGATTAAGGAAGGAAGAATAAATTAATGGATTGGATAATTCAAACTTTATTTTGGTTACCAGGTATATTAATTGGACTTACGTTTCATGAATTTGCTCATGGAAAAGCTGCTGATTATTTAGGTGATAGCACTCCCTATAATCAAGGAAGATTAACATTAAATCCATTACCCCACATTGATTGGGTAGGTTTCATAATGCTTTTAATATTTAAATTTGGATGGGCAAAACCTGTTTTAGTAAATCCTCATAACTTTAGAAATGTTAGTATCAAAAAAGGTATGATGTTAGTTTCTATAGCAGGACCAGCAATGAATATCTTCGTAGCCCTTGTAGGTATGCTTTTAACTAGAATATTACTACCTTTTTATCAAGTGGAAACCGTAAGTATGTTTATTCAATTATTAGAGCCCCTAATCTTAATAAACTTAATTTTAGCTGTTTTTAACTTAATACCATTACCACCTTTAGATGGATCCAAAATATTAGCTGGATTTCTTTCAGATGCTGGAGCAAACACATTATATTCTTTAGAACAATATGGACCACTGATTTTACTACTATTAATTTTTACAGGTGCAGTTGGAGCAATTATTTGGCCCATAGTAGAGTTTTTATATAGTATTTTATATTTTATAGTTTTCTAAGTGGGGTGAGTAGGTTATGGCTTATATAGTCGATCTTGAAACTTTCCATGGACCACTTGATTTACTTCTATATCTAATAGAAAAAAATGAAATTGATATTTATGATATACCAATCGCAGAAATAACTAACCAATATATTGATTATTTAAGAGATGATGGACAAATACATTTAGATAAATTAGGAGAATTT
Organism: Candidatus Syntrophocurvum alkaliphilum; assembly: GCF_009734445.1. Classification (NCBI taxonomy): domain Bacteria; kingdom Bacillati; phylum Bacillota; class Clostridia; order Eubacteriales; family Syntrophomonadaceae; genus Candidatus Syntrophocurvum; species Candidatus Syntrophocurvum alkaliphilum. Next base: position 1,325,493 of record NZ_CP046457.1, on the reverse strand, counting down.
TTAGTTTTGGCATCATATTTATTAAACTTAAAGTCAAGCTTGCTACTACCTAAAAATATTGAGGAACAAGATAATATAGAAGAAGATCAAATCGATCCTAGGCAAGAGTTAGTCAACCGATTGCTAGATTATAAAAGATTTAAAAAATGTGCTGAATATTTAGAGCAAAAACAGCATGGTAATTTACAAAGGGTATTTTTTAAAAACAATGTTTTGGAAAAAAACGAAAAAGAAGTTTTATTAGCAGATGTCAAACTTCTTGTAAAAGCATTTCATAAATTATCTTTAAAAGATAACACGACAGAAGAAAAATATGAAATGCCACAAAATAATGTAAGTATAGACGAAAAAATTGAAGATATACTATCAGAGTTGCATTTAAGAGGTAAGAAAGGTTTTATATTTCAGGGTCTTTTTTCTGCAGTGAAAAATAAAAGAGAAGCAGTAGTTTTATTTTTAGCACTTTTGGAATTGATACGTTTAAAAAAAGTAGAAGCTTTTCAAGCTTCAAGGTTTGGTGAAATAACTGTTTATTTACGGGTGATATAATGTTAATGAAAAATGAAGTTAAAGCTGCTATAGAAGCAATTTTATTTATACGCTCAGAAAAAGTTACTATTAGTGAATTTACCGAGCTATTAGATTTAGAACAAGCAGAACTACATATAATTATTAATGAAATGATTAATGAATATAATAATTCATCAAGAGGAATACAAATTATTAAGGATAAAAATAGCTATATAATGTGTACTAAACCAGAATTTTCAGAACTGCTTTCCAACATGACAAAACCAGCCATAAGAAGACTGTCACAAGCTGCATTAGAAACTTTAGCTATTATAGCTTATAAACAACCAGTAACTAAAGCTGAAATAGAGCAAATAAGAGGAGTAAAGGTTGAAAAAATAGTAAATAACCTTATTGAACAAGGTCTTATAGTGGAAACTGGTAAAAAGCAAACAGTTGGTAAGCCAGCTATGTACTCTACAACCGATGAGTTTTTAAAAGTCTTTGGTCTGACATCATTAGATGATTTGCCGGATATTAAAGAGGGGATATCATAATGACTAGAAAATCAATAGAAGAGCAAATAAAAATAAAAGCTGAAAAAAACAAAGGTATAGCTAAGCATATGGTTAGTACTCAAAGCTTAGTGGAGGAACAAATCCTAAAAGCTCAAAAAGCTGGTAAATTTGATAACTTAGAAGGTATGGGTGAACCTTTAAACTTAGAAGAAAACCCATTTGAACCAGATGAAGTTAGAATGGTTTTTCGAATTTTAAAAAGAAACAACTATGCTCCTTATTGGATTGAACTTGGAAACGATATAGATGCTGATATAGAAAAGTTTTGGCAGGAAGTAGAAAAATTTGAAAAATACACCAGATTATTTTTTAGTGGAAAAAATAATCGTATATCAATAAAGAGATTTGAAAATAAGCAAAACCGTTTTTTAGAAGAAAGAAAAGCTATATTACAAAATATAAATAAAAAAATAACAGATTTTAATTTACACTGTCCGGCCTTTCACTTAACTAGACATAACTTAAATGTAATAAACGAAATGGAAAAAGTAAGAAATAGGATAAAACCATAGATAACAAGTCATAATTAAGTATAAACTTATATAAAATGGAAAAGATATACTAAAACAGGAGTTTTAGTGTGTCTAAAACAATAATTTTATGGATTATACTTGGAAAGCTATTAATTATATCGTTTTTATATATAAAAATACAGTTAACTATTAAAGTAATAGAAGAAGATAATTCAAAAGCTTTAGTTATTGAATTTATTCCTAATGTTAAAAAATTTAAAAAAGAATATAAGTTCAATAACTTAGATATTGAATTTTTATATAAGATGTTCGCTTTAGAGTCTAATATCGAAAAGGAAGACTTTAAAGGTGAACCTGTTTCTGAAGAAGAACAATTAACACTTATAAACAAGATACTAAAATTTAATACAAATTTTAAAGTAGCTTTACAACAAGCAAAGGATACCTATAAATTTACTTCATTAATACTATCGTTTATAGTTTTTGACAAAATAATATGGAAAACTAAAGTGGGCTTAAATGATGCTATGCATACAGCAGTAAGCGTTGGTGGCTTTTGGGCAATAAAAGGAATTATCATAAGTACACTATCAAATTTTGCTACAATCAATAAAATAGAATTAGATGTTAAGCCTGACTATACTAAAACTGATTTTTTTACCTATTTAAACAGTATAATTAAAATGCGAATAGTGCATATTATTATCATATTAATACTTGTATTTGCACTAAAAGTCAGGGGGTATTTAAATGGACTCAGAACAAAAACAAAATCATCCCATTGAGGGATTAATGAAAACTGCAATGCAAAGCATAAAAGATATGGTTGATGTGAATACAGTTGTTGGAGATGCAGTAGAAACGAATGATGGAAGCGTAATCATCCCTATTTCACAAGTGGCTTGTGGTTTTGCTGCAGGTGGTGGAGAGTATGAATTAAGTGAAGGTGACAAACCAAATGATATGCCATTTGCTGGTGGAAGTGGTGCTGGTGTATCAGTTAAACCCATGGGTTTTTTAGTAGTAAGAATGAATGATGTTAGGCTAATTTCGGTAAATGGAAATCAGTTAGCTGAAAGAGTAGTTGATGTAGCACCGCAGATATTTGATAAAATAGATCAACTAATTCAAAAGAAAAGTAATGTTCAACATCATAAAGATATCTAAATTAAATCTTGTTACGATTGCAAAAAGCACTTTAGCGAGTCAAAGGTGAGTCAAAGGGGACGGTTCCTTTTGACTCATTCACTTGAGTCAAAAGGAACCGTCCCCTTTGACTCACCTTTGACTCGTAATAATTGTATTCAAAAAAATATTATTAATAGAACAAGTCATCTTTTGACTTGTTCTATTTTTTATTTGGGAATCATACCCTTCTAAAAGAATATACGTAGACTAGCTGTTTTATATGCTTTTGGAGGGATGATATTGCTTAATTTAATATGGTTACTACTTTTAGCATCAGGAATTATTGTTGCAGCAATTAACGGCAATATAGAAGTTGTAACCGAAGCTGCTCTTGGAGCAGCTAAAGGAGCAGTTGAAGTTTGCTTCGATCTAATAGGAATTATGGCTTTATGGCTTGGGATAATGAAAATAGCAGAAAATGGTGGCCTAATTAACACCCTCGCACGATTATTAAAACCTATAATGGTTCGTTTGTTTCCTAGTGTCCCCAATGATCATCCTGCAATGGGAGCTATAATACTAAACCTGAGTGCTAATATGCTAGGGCTTGGGAATGCCGCTACACCTTTTGGGATGAAAGCAATGCAAGAATTACAAAAGCTTAATAAAAATTCTGATACTGCATCTGAGGCAATGTGTACATTTTTGGCATTAAACACTTCATGTATAACATTAATACCCGCAACAATAATTGGAGTGAGACTTTCCTTTGATTCAGCAAACCCAACTGAAATAGTAGGTGCTTGTATTTTCGCAAGCCTTTGTGCAATGACGATAGCTGTATCTTTAGATTATTGGTTTAGAACTAAAAGTCCTTGGGGGAGGAAAAAATAATGCTACTTGATTCTCTTACAGTTGTTTCCAAATGGGCAATACCCCTTTTATTATTAGCAATACCTATATATGGCTATATAAAAAAAGTGCCAGTATACGAAGCATTTGTTGAAGGTGCGGAAGAGGGCTTTAAGACAGCAGTAAAAATTATACCATTTTTAGTTGGCATGATGGTGGCAATTTCAGTTTTTAGAGCATCTGGAGCAATGGATTATCTTATAGCAGCAATAGCTCCACTTATGGTAGCTTTAGGTGCACCTCCTGAAGTACTGCCTATGGCAGTAATGCGACCACTTTCTGGAAGCGGTACTTTGGGCATAGCAACTGAACTAATGAGAGTTTATGGACCGGATTCTTTTATAGGTAGATTAGCTTCAGTAATGCAAGGAACAACAGATACTACCTTTTTTGTTTTAACAGTTTACTTTGGAGCAGTTGGAATAAAAAAATATAAATATTCACTTTACACAGGTTTAACAGCTGACATTGTCGGATTATTAGCTGCTATATATATCTGCAATATGATATTTAGATAAAAAAGCAAAAGGATATTAAAATCAAAAATCCGTTTTGTTATTGTAATGATAATTATCTCTTAATATATTTTTAACAGAAAATGAAGGCTATATATTAGTAAAATAGTAGACATAAGTAGTAAATTCTACTACCCTTATTATAATCAAATGAAAGTATCCAGAGGGATAAACCTTTACTCTTACCATAGTGAATAATATAAGGTTTTTAGCGATAGAATAAAATTGAATTTATATTTAAACAAAGGGTGATATGAGATGAAATACATACATGCTGTACCAAACTTCAGTGAGGGTAGTAACAAAGATGTAATAGAAGAAATTGTAAATCAAGTGCGTGATATTGAAGGGATTAAAGTGATTGATTATTTTCCAGATCCAGACTTTAATCGCACTGTTGTGGAATTAATAGGTAAACCAGCGGTTGTCAAGGAAGCTCTACTTAATATGGCAGGTAAAGTTTTTGAGCTAATAGATATGGAAAAACAAACTGGAAACCATCCTAGAATTGGAGCACTTGATACTTTACCTATATTTCCATTAGCAAGAATTTCTTTGGAAGAATGTATAGAATTCGCTGAAGAATTAGGAAAAGAAATATATGATAGATATAAAGTTCCTATCTATTTTAGTGGAGAAAATGCTAGAACTGAAGAAAGAAAAAACTTAGATTTTATAAGAAAAGGACAGTATGAAGGTTTAAAAGTAGTTATACATCAACCTGAAAGGGCACCAGATTTAGGGGAACCAGTTTTACATAAAAAGGCAGGAGCAACTATCATTAGTGCTTCCCAAAGTGGTCACGTATCAGTAAATGTTATATTAGGGACTAATAATTTAAGTATAGCAAAAAATATTGCTAAAGCTGTACGTGGTCCTAGTGGTGGTTTTAGTACAGTTCGTTCTCTTGGTATATATTTTGAAGAAAGAAACCTAACTGCTGTTTCTATGACCATGCTGGATACGAACAAAACCCCAATTTATAGGGTTTTAAAACTTATAGAATTAGAAGCAGAACGATATGGTATACCTATAGTTTCAACACAACTTGTTGGGACTTTACATCAGGATGCACTAATAAATTGTGCAGAATATTTCCTTAAAATAGAAAACTTTAATTACGATCAAATAATCGAAAACCACCTTGCTGATTTATAAGGAGTGAAAAATTTAAATGCTTTCTGATTTAACAGTTAAACAATTCGCAAATGATTTATCATCTGATTCACCAGCACCTGGTGGAGGAGCTGCAGCTGCACTTACTGGAGTATTAGGTGCTAGTCTTATTTCTATGGTATGTAATTTGACTTCTGGAAAAGAAGCTTATAAAGACTTTGAAGAAGAAATACAAGACGCATTAGAGCAAAGTCAAAAAATAAAAGATAAATTATTAGTATTAATAGATGAGGATGCCAAAGCATTTAGTGGTGTTATGGATTTGTACAAGCTCCCTAAATCTACTGAAGAAGAAAAAGCCAAAAGAACTGAGGCGCTTCAAGCTGGATTTAAAAAAGCAGCAGAGGTACCTTATGAAATTGCAGAACAATGTCTTGAGATACTAAAGATTGCTGAAAAAATAGTACAAAAATCAAATAAAAATGTGATAAGTGATGTAGGAGTAGCAGTCCAATCTGCACTATCAGGGTTAGAAAGTTCTGTATTAAACGTTAGAGTGAATTTGGTTTTTATAAAAGATGAAGCCTACATAAAAACAATGAGTGACGAGGTAGATAAACTTATAAAAGAAGGTACACAGTTAAAAGAAAATACATATAAAAAGGTTTTAACAATGCTAAGTTAATTAGAAAGTGGTAAAAATGAATTTTACTGGATTGATTGTGGGTGCAATTTCCTTTCTTATTATTGGCATATTGCATCCAATCGTAATAAAAGTTGAATATTATTTTGGGAAACACTACTGGCCGGTTTTTGCTATTTCTGGTCTTATTTGTTGTATAGCATCAGTTTTGGTTGATAATATACTTATCTCAATACCGCTAGCTATATTAGGTTTTTCCTTGTTTTGGAGCATAATGGAATTATTCGAACAAGAAAAAAGGGTGCAAAAAGGTTGGTTTCCAGCTAACCCTGCAAAATCAAAAAACCAAGATAAATAATAAACCATTAATACTTGATAATTAAAACAATCTAATAAAGTACATAATAACAGAGAAAGATTTATTCTCTGTTATTTTTTTATGGAGAATTTTACATGCCAGACAGCGAGTTTTTGTTAATAACAAATAATCCAATGGTTAAAAATAAAAACGATATATAAGTTTATTTATACATGCAACGAGAGAAAGGTAGGTAAGGTATGGAAAATTTTTATGACCTTTTAATTCTTGGAGGTGGACCAGCTGGCTTAGCTGCAGGTGTATATGGAGCAAGAGCTCGTATGAAAACTGCTATTTTAGAAAAAGGTAAACCAGGTGGACAAGCAGCAACTACTGAAGAATTAGAAAATTATCCTGGCTTTGGGAAAGGAACAACGGGACCAGGTTTAAGTGAAGAGATAGCCAAGCATGCAAAAGAATTTGGTGCAGAATTTATACAAGATAATATAGAATTTGTAGATTTAAACTCCACTCCCAAAAAGGTTGTTGGTAAAAAGAAAGAGTATTATGCAAAATCCATAGTGTATGCACTAGGTGCAGAACCAAGATTATTAAAAGTTGAAGGAGAAGGTAAATTTAGAGGCAAAGGTGTCAGCTATTGTGCAACGTGTGATGCGGACTTCTTTGAAGAGCTAGAAGTTGTAGTTGTGGGAAGTGGTGATGCTGCAATTGAAGAGGCTGAATACCTATCAAAGTTTGCTGACAAAGTAACTATGATAGTCATACATGAGGAAGGTAAGGTGGATGCTAATAAAGTATCAGCAGAACGAGCCTTTAAAAATCCTAAATTAAACTGGTTGTGGAACTCTACAGTTCAATCAATCAATGGAGATGAAATAGTAGAAAGTATAACAGTTAAAAACATAAAAACAGGTGAAGTACAAGACTACCCAGCACATGGAGTTTTTATATTTATTGGTATAAAACCTACCAGTGATTTAGTAAAGGATCAACTAGAACTTAATGAACAAGGTTACATTATAACCGATGAAAGAATGAGAACTAACATTGAAGGTGTTTTTGCAGCAGGAGATGTTAGGGAAAAATATTTGCGCCAAGTAATAACTGCAGCTTCAGATGGTGCGACAGCTGCATTTGCTGCAGAGAAGTATGTTCACGAGACTGAAATTTGGGAAAAAGAAGTTTTGAAAGTTAAAAAACCAGTAATAGTTACTTTTTATAATCCAACAGATCTAAAAGGAACGGAAAAAATAGGAATAGTAGATAACTTTATAAAAGAAAATGAAAGGTTTGCATTAGTAAAAGTAGATGCAACAAGAAATGAGCTAATAAAAACAAGATATGATATAGATTCTAAAAAATTACCTACTATTTGGCTTTTTAAAGATGGTGCAAAAGTAGATGAAATAAAATCTTTAACCTATGAAGAACTTGAAAAATTAAACAAACAACATTAAAGGAGATGATTATATGCAAGAAGTTTCTAAGGATAATTTTGACCAAGAAGTATTAGAGCATAATGGCTATGTTTTAGTTGATTGGTGGGGGCCTAAATGTGAAAAATGTTTAGAGTTAATGCCACATGTTGAACAATTAGCTGAGACTTATAATGATAAAATAAAGTTTTGTAAAGTAGATACATCTGGTAATAGAAGATTAGCAATATCTCAAAAGATAATGGGCTTACCTGCAATACTATTCTATAAAAACGGTGAAAAAATAGATGAACTATCAGGTCAAGAAATAGTTCCAGAGGATATAGAAGAAAAAATACAAAAACATACAAGTTAATATTGAGGGGGAAAACCATGAAGCTAGAACTACGCAATATCCTAATTAATGATATCCAATTTGGAAAAACAACTGAAATAAAAAATAATACATTGTATATAAACAAACAAGAATTATTAGAGGTTATTAAGGATGACCGATTAATAAACATGGATATTGAAATAGTTAAACCAGGTGAGTCTGTCAGGTTGTGTCCAGTCAAAGATGTTATTGAACCTAGGGTTAAAATAGACAGTAATACAAAAGTATTTCCGGGTTTAGGTAACAATCCTGCAACTGTAGGAGAAGGAAATACTAATGTATTAAAAGGTATGGCTGTAATAACAGTTGGACAAATAGTTGGATTTCAAGAAGGCATAATTGATATGTCTGGTCCTGGAGCTGAGTACTCCCCGTTTTCCAAAACAATTAATCTAGTTATTTTAAGTGATAAAGCAAATGGATTAAAGCAGCATCAACATGAAGATGCAATTAGACAAGCTGGATTAAGGACTTCTGAATACCTAGCTGAAGTAAGTAAAAATATTGAGCCAGATGAAGTTTTAACTTTTGAAACTAAACCTGTTATCGAGCAGATAAATCAATATCCAGAGTTACCTAAAGTAGCTTATGTTTACATGCTTCAATCTCAAGGGTTACTTCATGATACCTACCTTTATGGAATAGATGTGAAAAAAATCCTTCCAACATTTGTATATCCAACAGAAATAATGGATGGAGCTATAATTAGTGGCAACTGTGTATCTGCATGTGATAAAAACACTACCTTTCACCATCAAAACAACCCTGTAATTCATGATTTATATAAAAGACATGGTCAAGATATTAATTTTTTAGGAGTAATAGTAACCAATGAAAATGTAACGCTATTAGATAAGGAACGTAGTTCAGATTATTGTACTAAGCTTGTAAAACACTTAGGTGTTAATGGTGTAGTTATAAGTAAAGAGGGCTTTGGTAATCCAGATACTGATCTAATAATGAACTGTAAGAAAATGGAGTCAGCTGGAATAAAAACAGTATTAATAACTGATGAATTTGCTGGCACAGATGGTGCCTCGCAATCCTTAGCTGATGGAGATAAAGCTGCTAATGCTGTAATAAGCTGTGGAAATGCTAACGAATTAATTGAACTACCACCAATGGAAAAGTACTTAGGTTATGCAGATGTTGCTAATGTCATCGCAGGAGGTTCTGCTAAATCACTAAAAGAAAATGGAACAATTATTGTTGAATTACAAGCAATAATAGGAGCTACTAATGAACTAGGATTTAATGAATTAGGAGCAATAGGAGCATAAGAAAGGAAGATGATTAATGGATAAAACATTTTTTGAAAATAAGAAAATATGTGTATTAGGAGATAGAGATGGAATACCAGCACCATCAATAGCAGAATGTATGGAGACAATTGGTGGAGAAATACTTTTTAGTAGTACAGAATGCTTTGTTTGAACTGCAGCTGGAGCCATGGATATGGCTAATCAATCTAAAGTTAAGGAAATAGCAGATAAACACTCTCCAGAAAATGTAGTAATAATTATTGGTGCTGCTGAGGCGGAATCTGCTGGATTAACTGCAGAAACATGTATAGCTGGTGATCCAACCTTTGCTGGTCCCTTGTCAAACGTAGCACTTAAATTAAAGGTTTACCATATATTCGAATTAAAAGATTTAGTATCTGAAGATGTTTACGAAGAGCAGATTGAAATGATGGAAATGGTTTTAGAAGTAGATGATATTAAAAAAGAAATGAATGAAATAAGAGCTCAAGCAGGACAACCTGCTTAAAGGAGTTGGAAATATGGAACAAATCCGAGTAGTTCATTATTTAAATCAGTTTTTTGGACAAATAGGTGGTGAGGAAAAAGCTAATATAGAGCCATTTGTTAAGGAAGAAGCTGTTGGTCCTGGTAATCCTCTAGTACAAGCACTTGGTAATGAATTTAAAATAGTTGGAACTGTTATTTGTGGTGATTCTTATTTCAATGAAAATATTGAAAAAGCAACTGAACAACTGCTATCAATGATTGAACAGCTAAAACCAGATTTATTAATAGCGGGTCCAGCGTTTAATGCTGGTAGATATGGCATTGCTTGTGGTGCTGTATGTGCTGCTGTACAAGAAAAATTAAATATACCTGTAGTTACTGGTATGTACAAAGAAAATCCAGGAGTAGAGTTGTATAAAAAAAGTATTTTTATAGTAGAAACAGGAAGTTCAGCTGCAAAAATGCGTAATGCCTTACCTGATATGGCTAAGCTAGCTATAAAAATAGCTAAAAATGAAAAACTAGGTATTCCAGAAGAAGAAAAGTATATACCTAGAGGTATTAGAAAGAATATATTCCATCCAACTAGGGGCTCTACTAGAGCTGTAGATATGTTGGTAAAAAAAATTAATGGTGATGAGTTTACTACTGAATATCCTATGCCTGAATTTGATCGGGTAACACCAAGAAATCCGATTAAAGATATAACTACGGCTAAAATTGCATTAGTAACATCAGGAGGAATTGTACCTAAAGATAATCCTGATAAAATTGAATCTTCAAGTGCATCTAAATATGGTAAGTATGCTATTTCTACAATAGATAACCTTACAGAAGAAAAATTTGAAACAGCACATGGGGGTTATGACCCTGTTTATGCCAATATAGATGCTGATAGAGTGCTGCCTGTAGATGTACTAAAACAAATGGAAAAGGAAAACCTTATTGGAGAACTTCATGATTACTTTTATAGTACAGTTGGCAATGGAACTTCTGTAGCAAATGCCAAAAAATATGCCCACGAGATTGGCAATGAATTAAAAAAAGATAATATAGATGGCATAATTTTAACCTCTACCTGAGGTACATGTACTCGTTGTGGTGCAACGATGATAAAAGAATTAGAAGATATAGTTGATATACCAACAGTGCATATATGTACTATAACCCCTATTTCAAAAACAGTAGGTGCAAATAGAATAGTGCCAGCAGTAGCCATTCCCCATCCATTAGGAAATCCAGATCTAGAAGAAGCCGAAGAGTTTGCATTAAGAAAAAGAATTGTTGATGAAGCACTAACAGCCTTAACAACTGAAGTAAATGAACAAACAGTTTTTTAAACTTTGCAAAGGGGGCTTGAAATGAATTATCCGGTAATAAAAGCCGCATCTTATGTGCTTGTTCATGCACCTAGTATTATGATTAATAATGGTACAACTTTAACCATGGAGCGAGCACAAAACCCTCACTCAAAATTTCTTATAGATATTAATAATCATATACGTGACTTTGATACTGCTGTTGGTTATGCTCCTAATCAAGTTTATATAGGAAATTTACCCCCCGAACAGCTAGAAGAAGTATCAAAACCTTGTTATGAAAATTCTGTTTCTAATAATAAAGATGGTAAATTTGGAGAAATAATTGATGAAGCAGAGTTTTATGGCTTAATAAAACTAGCCGATAGCTTTAACTTAGTAGAGCTTAGTGAAGAGTTTTCACCTAAAGTTTTAGAAAAACTTAATGCAAGAGAATTATTTTCTAAAAAACGATTATCTGTTTTAGAAAAATCAAAACCCATTGCAGAAATTGAAGAGCTTGTATCATCCAATAAAGCTCAAGGATTATACTTAGGTAGTAATTTAATTGGGTGTGTTAGAGAAGCTCATGAAACAGATCCCAATTTAAATTCCCATGTCATATTAGAAAACTTAGTATCAAAGGCATCAGGCATATTAGCTATTAATAATTTAAAAACGAAGCACAATTTAAACCCTGACGAAATTGATTACATTATAGAAACCTCAGAAGAAGCAATTGGTGATATGAACCAACGAGGTGGAGGTAATATGGCTAAAGCTATTGGCGAGGTTTGTATGCTGAAAAATGCTACTGGGGCTGATATTAGAGCCTTTTGTGCCGCGCCAGCTCATGGGATTTTAAAGGCTGCTTCATTGGTGAAAGCGGGTATATTCAAAAATGTAGTTGTAGTGGCTGGTGGTTCTTCAGCTAAGCTTGGAATGAATAGTCGTGACCATATTAATAAAGATATACCAGTATTAGAAGATATGGTAGCTGGTTTTGCAGTACTTGTAAGTGAAAACGATGGGATTAACCCTATAATCAGAACCGATAATATTGGAACTCATACCATTGGTTCAGGTTCATCTCCCCAAGCAGTTATAAAAGCAGTTGTAATAGATCCCTTACAAAAAAACAATATGAAAGTTTCGGATATAAATAAATATGCTCCTGAGCTTCAAAATCCGGAAATAACAGTTCCTGCAGGAGCTGGTGATGTTCCACTAGCAAATTATAAAATGATAGCTGCTATGGCTGTGAAAAATGGGGAAATAGAAAAAGATGATATATTAGAATTTGCTAAAAAACATGGAGTAATCGGTTTTGCCCCTACACAGGGACATATTCCTTCTGGAATCCCCTTAATTGGACACATAAGACAAGCAATACTTGATGATAACTTAAATAATTCGATGATAATAGGCAAAGGAAGTTTATTTTTAGGTAGAATGACAGATTTATTTGATGGCATAAGTTTTATAATTGAAAAAAACTCTGGTGTTATAGATTCCAAGCAATACGTTAGTGATGAAGATGCTAAACAACAAATTAGAGAAATAATTGCCGAAATTTTAGAAAATGTAGTTGATTCTACCGTCCGGAGGTGATATCTTGAAAAGTGGTATAAAAAAAGACTTAGTTTTAGAAGTATTTTCTGAACTAGCTTATAACCTACGAACCGGACAAAACTTATCAAGAATAAAAATAGGATTAACAATATCTGGCAGTGAAATAGATGCTAGTGAACTAATAAAAGCTGCAGAATTAGTTATGAAAAAAGATCCTAGCTTAGAAGTAATTATTATTGGTGAGTCGCTTGAAACAAACTTACAGGTTTACAATGTAACAGATGAAAAAGAAGTCCATGAAAAATTAAATGAACTTCTTAAAGCAAATGTTATTGATGGTGCAGTTGCTATGAATTATTCCTTTCCTATAGGTGTTGCAACTGTTGGTAAAGTAATAGCTCCTGCTACTGGTAAACCAATGTATATTGCAACAACAACAGGTACATCAGACACAGATAGAATAAAAAGTATGGTTAAAAACACTGTTTATGGCATTGCAGTTGCCAAAACAGATGGTATAGATAATCCTACTGTAGGCATTCTTAATATTGAGGGTGCTAGGCAAGTAGAAAGACAATTAAATAATATGCGTAAAAATGGATTCAATTTTACATGGGGCCATTCAAAAAGGAGTGATGGTGGGCAAATTTTAAGAGGGAATGACTTAATAATGGGAAGTGTTGATGTTGTTATAACTGATACCCTAACAGGTAATATTCTCATGAAACTATTTAGTGCTTATAATAGTGGAGGGGAGTATGAAACAATGGGGTATGGCTATGGACCAGGAGTTGGACCCGATATTGATAATATAGTATGTATAGTATCCCGTGCTTCTGGAATGCCAGTAGTATGTGGAGCCATAGAATATTGTGCCTCAATGATAAGGAATAATTTAAACAAGATTTCTACAGAATTAATAACCAATGCCGATAAATATATTAATAAACCAAAAGAAACTAAGCACTTAAACCAACAAGAGAACATAACATGTCCGCCAGAAAAAACCACCAATAGTCAAATAGATGGAATAGATATTTTAGAATTAGATGATGCCGTGAGGTTATTGTGGAAGAATAATATCTATGCTACAAGTGGCATGGGGTGTACTGGTCCTGTAATTTTATTAGCTGCTGATGATAAGGAAAAAGCTATGGAGATACTAAAATCATCTCAATATTTTTAAGTGGAGGGTAAAAAAATGAAAAGTGATATTCAAATTGCTCAAAATGCAGAAATGAAACCAATTGCTGATATAGCCTCAACAATAGGTTTATCTGAAAATGATATTGAATTATATGGTAAGTATAAGGCTAAAGTTACTCTAGACGCATGTGAAAGAGTAAAATCAAATCCTTCTGGAAAACTTGTTTTAGTTACAGCTATAAATCCTACCCCTGCTGGAGAAGGTAAAACTACAACAACAGTTGGATTAGGACAAGCTCTTAATAGGATTGGAAAAAAGACAATTATTGCATTGCGCGAGCCTTCTTTAGGCCCTAGCTTTGGTGTTAAAGGTGGGGCAGCTGGTGGAGGATATTCTCAATTATTACCTATGGAAGATATAAACTTACACTTTACAGGTGATATACATGCTGTTAGTTCAGCACATAATTTGCTAGCCGCATTATTGGATAATAGCATTCATCAAGGTAATCCATTAAACATAGATCCTCGTCAAATAGTATTTAGAAGAGTAATGGATTTAAATGAAAGGGCTCTTAGAAATATTATTGTAGGTCTTGGAGGAAAAGTTAACGGTGTTCCAAGAGAATCAGGATTTGATATAAGTGTGGCATCAGAAGTCATGGCTGCTTTATGTTTAGCTAATGATTTAATGGATTTAAAAGAAAGATTTAAGAGAATAGTAGTTGCATATACTTATGATGGAGAACCAGTTACAGCAGGTGATTTAAAAGCTGAAGGTTCTATGGCACTTTTAATGAAAGATGCCATAAAACCTAACTTGGTACAAACATTAGAAAACACACCAGCATTTGTCCATGGTGGACCATTTGCTAATATAGCCCATGGTTGTAATACCGTAATGGCAACTCAGCTAGGAATAAAACTTGCAGATTACATGATTACTGAAGCTGGATTTGGAGCAGATTTAGGAGCGGAAAAATTCTTTAACTTAAAATGCCGTTATGGTAATTTAGTACCAGATGCAGTAGTATTAGTTGCTACAGCTAGAGCTCTTAAAAATCATGGTGGTGTTGCTGTAAGTCAATTGAATGAAAAGAACTTAGAAGCATTGTCAGAAGGTCTAACAAACCTAGAAAAACACTTAGAAAACCTAAGTAAATTTGGTGTTCCTGTTGTAGTTGCTATTAACGAATTCCCAAGTGATACACCAGAAGAAATAGACATGATTTTTGAAAGATGTAAGGCATTAGGAGCAGAAGTTGCCTTATCAAGAGTTTGGGCAGAAGGTGGAAAAGGTGGAGAAGATTTAGCGAATAAAGTTGTAGCAGCAGCAGAGAAGGACAGTACATTTAACTTCTTATATGAAGATGAATTACCAATATCATCTAAAATCGAAAAAGTATGTAAAGAAATATACGGTGCTAATGCAGTAACATATAGTAAAGATGCACAAAACATGATTGAAAAATTTGAAGAGCTAGGCTATGGAAATTTACCAGTTTGTATGGCTAAAACACAATTTTCTTTCTCTGATGATCCTACACTAAAAGGTAGACCAAAAGATTTTGATATTACAGTAAAAGATGTTAAGCTATCAGCTGGAGCAGGATTTATAGTAGCTTTAGCAGGTAGTATAATGACAATGCCAGGGTTAGGCAAAACCCCTGCCGCAGAAAAAATAGATATATTACCAGACGGGGAAATAGTAGGACTATTTTAATCTAAAATAAAAAACTCTAGCTTTAATTTAATGCTAGAGTTTTTTTATGGTAATTTATCTTTTATTAATTAGTGAGAAAACTTCAGCTCTAGTTTCAGGACGTGTTTGAAAAATTCCTCTTACAGCAGATGTTACTGTAAGAGAGCCTGGTTTCTTAACTCCGCGCATAGTCATACACATATGTTCAGCTTCAATTACAACTGCTACCCCAAAAGGGTCAATAGTATCATTTATACAGTTTGCTATTTGAGAGGTTAATCTTTCTTGGAGTTGAGGTCGCTTAGCATAGGTTTCTGTAACACGGGCCAATTTACTTATACCTACAATCTTGCCTTTTTTTGGTACGTAAGCAACATGAGCCTTTCCGTAAAATGGCAGCAAGTGATGTTCGCACATTGAATATAGTGCAATATCTTTAACTAAAACTAATTCATCATGATGTTCTGTAAAACAAACTTCCATTAATTCAACTGGATCATTATTTATACCACAAAAAATTTCGTCATACATATTTGCTATTCTTTTAGGTGTGTCTACTAGGCCTTCTCTAGATGGATCTTCTCCTATAGCATCTAATATCATTTTTATTGCTTCTTCAATTTTTTGTTTATTAATTGGTTTAGGATTCATTTTTTCCTCCAAATTTGATGTTAGAAATACTTTGTGATTATTTCTACAATTAAAACAATACAAAATAATTAGACAAAATACAAGAAAAATATTATAAACAAAAAACTTATTAAACTTGGTTATAAATAATCGTTATATAGATCCAACAAAAGATTTATATCATCTTCATCAATGTATTTATATGTAGTATTAATAAGCTCTAACTGAGCTGGTAAGCTAAGCTCCATAAAACGACTATATAAATTATGAACATCATTATATGTGATTTCTGTATCAGATAAAACAAACATCTCGGCAACATCTATAGCAAATGCTTTTGCTTCAGGTATAATTAGATCTCTTATAATTGAGTTTATATCACCCTGATCAAGTAATTCTTTTATTGGGTTTAATAAAATAATCTTATTGGCATCAAGGAGTATTATAATATTTTTTTCATCAAGCATAATATCTTTAACTGTAAAGGGAAAATTTGTTGTATCCAAATAAACAATATTATTTTTTACAGTAATGTATTCAAAATTTGAAAAAGACAATTTGTTAATAACGTAATCTATAATTTTATGGGGAACAGGTAAATAACCTATTTTTGCATTTTTAATTTTAAATTGCATTATGCCTTCATTACAACAAGGTGAAATGTTAGTTGTAATATACCAAGGTATGGTAATCCATCTATTTTCATTACGAATCAGGAATGTTAGTTCTATTATATCTGAAGAAATATCAACATTGCTTACACTTATATTTAATTCGTCGTCGGTATCTAAATGGTCACCAAGATAGAAGTTTAATATTGACAACGTTTTTTCTTCTGAAAATTTAAGTTTATTATTATCTGTTATTGTTTCTGTAATTATATTTATATAACTATTCCCATTAGAAGAATTAACACTATTACTTTGAGGCATTATTAAAGCTAAAATTCCTAGCAATAGTATTAAAGTTACTGTTAAAATTACAAGGTTTCTAGTATAGGACATATAATTCTCCTCAGTTTAAATAAAAGTATAGCTACTATTATAAACCTAGTCGTTGGTTTAGCAAGTTTATATACTTTAATCTGTAATTTTTTTCGAAATTACATAACTTTTTTTCATTTTCATATAGAGTTTCATTATTAGAATATTCTGGTAAACTATCCATTAATTCTTTTCCTATAGATTTTAAAAAATTACAATTTAATAGTGCTTTTGTCCACCGATCTGGAATTTCTTTAGCTCCATGAAGTGCACCACATAAACAACCAACCATTGCTCCTATCGTATCAGTATCGCCACCTTCATTTACCGCTTTAATAATACTGTTTTCTAAATTGTCCTTAGTTTTTATAAAATGATATAAACTAAACAATACTGATCCTAAGACAAAAGGACTAGTATGGTTACAATTAGGGTTATTACTAGTTGATGCTGCTAATTTATCTATATGCTCAATTGCAGTATTATAATCTAAATCCATAAGTTGTTCAACTAGTTTGATTGCTTTTGATACTTGATGCTTTGTTTCTAAATCCCACATAATAGTGGGGTAATTAGCAACCATATATTCTTCAGTATTATAAACAAAAGAATAAAGTGATTGCAAAAAATTAAATATAGAAAAATTATTTGTGCTGTTAATTAGATAACTTATTGAATACGAAATAATACAAGCTGCGGCAATACCACGTATATCACGATGTGTTAATAGACTAATATCAATAACAGCTTTTTGTTGCATATCAAGGTTATCATGATAAAAAATTCCAACGGGAGCAATACGCATTGCTGCCCCATTTCCAGCACTATTCACTCCAGAAACATCATAAGGAGTAAATTGCATAAGGTTGGAAACAGCCTGGACAAAGCCAGGTCCTACACCGCGGAACAAACCAAATTCGTAATTAGGTTTAAATTTTGCAAATTTAATATATTGATTAGCTATAAAAGAAAGATCAACATTTCTATATAAATTAAAACATTCACAGAGAATTAGTGCTTGTTGAGTATCATCAGTATAAATACCTGGCATACGTTTTTGTTTTAATTTCCTTTGTAAAAAATTTAAAGATTTTTCGTCATTGGCATTATTTATTAGTAATTCTATATTTTCATTCTCTCTAATATCAGTTACCTGACCAAAATTATTTTTTATTTCAGCTTTATGATAGCCTTCTATTTGAGCACCTAAGGCATCACCACATGCTAATCCTAAAATTGCTCCCATGGCTTTATCATTAATACTCATTTAAAAATCCCCCTTACCCTACTATTAATATTTAACACTATTTTTATGCTTTGTAATACATTTAAAAGGAAATAATATAAAAAAATGAGAACAAGTATTATATAGCTTAATTTTAAAATTACAGTTGGTTTTGCTGCAAAAAGTAACTACAAAAAATTTTAGATAATAAGTGCTAAGCGAAACATGTTTGCTAGCCGATTTCCGTATTTAAGTTTGACTTTTTGTATGAAACCACAATTAATTTAACACAAAACAAAGGTAGGTTACAGCTGTGAGATTGTCTAAATATATAGCGGAAGCTGGTTTAGTATCACGAAGAAAAGCTGAGGAATTAATTGATAAAGGAAAGGTTACAGTAAATGGAGAGACGATACTAAAGCAGGGAATAAAGATTAATCCTAGTAGAGATAAAATAGAAGTTAATGGTAAATTATTAAAACCAGAACAGAAGACATATATTTTATTAAATAAACCATCAGGTTATTTGAGTAGTGTGAAAGACACACATGGTAGGCCAACTGTTTTAAACTTAGTGAAAAATATAGATGCTAGATTATACCCAGTCGGTAGACTTGATTTTGACACAGAGGGGCTAATAATTTTAACTAATGATGGTGAATTTACAAACCTTATGATTCATCCTAAATATAAAATAAGGAAGAAATACAAAGCTTTAATTAAAGGTAAAATAAACAAAGAAAAAATAGAAAGGCTTCGAAAAGGAGTGAAACTAGAAGACGGTATTACTGCACCTGCAAAGGTTAATTTTATAGAAAATATAAAAGATTCAAGTGAAATAGAACTAACTATCCACGAAGGAAGAAAACGTCAGATAAAGCGCATGTGTAAAGAGGTTGGGCATCCTCTATTAAAGCTTGAAAGAACTGCTATAGAATTTCTAACTACCGAAGGTTTGAAGAAAGGGGATTATAGAAAATTAAAATTGCATGAAATAAACCAACTAAAAAAAATAGCTTTTAAAAATCTATAATAGTTTTCACACCAAAGTGTATGTATAGAGATTTCATTATCAGTGTTATGTAGCTATATAGACATAGTTTAAGAAAAGAGGTATTACAAATTGAATCCTATTAAAAATATAGGTTTAGGAAAAATAAACGAAATAAAAGATATATTAAAAAAGCATAACTGCAGTAATATAAATAATTATTGTGTAGTTGTTTTTGCAGGTGATAATGGAATAAGTTATGAACATACAAGTAGTTATACCCCTTTTAGTTCACACGAAATAGTATTAAAGCACCTAAACAAAAAATCTCCTACTAGCTTCTTTTTAAATAGAATTAATAAAAGAGAATATATTGTTGATATAGGGCTATCAACTACTGTTAACAATAATGAAATAATTTATAAAAATATAAAAAAAGGTACCAAAAACTTTTTGTATGAAGATGCATTAACAAAAGAAGAAGTAATTCAAGCAATTAAAATAGGAGAAAAAGTATGGGATACAATATATGGTACAAATTTTGATATAATAGGAGTAGGGGAGATAGGTGTTGGTGATACAATATGTGCTTCGGCTGTTGTTTCATCTTTTTTGAAAGTATCACCGCAAAAAGTAGTTGGTAGAGGTTCATCGGATAATAAAGTATTAGATAAAAAAAACGATATTATAAAAAAAGCCTTAAAAATACGAACTCCTAATTCGAATAATATAGTAGATATTTTAGCTCGATTTGGAGGGCTAGAATTAGCAAGTTTAGTAGGATTTATATCAAAAGCAGCTGAAAAACAAACATTTATAATGTTAGATGGTTTTGTTACAACCGTAGCTGCCTTATTAGCGGTTGAAGTTGACAATAGGTGTTTAAAATATCTTATTGCTTCAAATCTAACTGAAGAAATTGGTCATCAAATTATACTAAAAAAGTTAAATATAAAACCACTGATCGATTTAGACCTCAACTATGGAGAAGGATTAGGATCATCTATTGCTCTATTCTTGGCGGAAATGGTTACAGGTATTAACGAATTTAAATTATAATAACATTAGGAGATGATAGAAGTGTCAAAGCTTAAAATAAAGGTGCGTTTTGATTATATGGGTAAAAGCAAAGGTGGAAAGTTGTTTATGGGTGGAAAAGATTCTGAGCATGTAGCTGAAGAAATAAGACAGCATAAAGTTTCATTAATAAGGAATATACCTGTTCAAGGAATTCATATTGAAGATATAGACATGAGTCAAGAAATATACTCTATTTATGATGATATTACTGGTAAAAGAGTAACATATGCACCTGTTATAATAAGTTTAAGCGCAGATACCATAGAAGACCTGATTAGATTTACGATGAAAGAGGAGTTTAGAACTATAGAAATTTTAGAACCACAAGAAATAACTTTAAGCAAACATGATATCGAAAGGTTTATATTTAAAACAAGTGAAGAATTAAAAGAATATAAAAATTACTTAGAAAGGCGAATAGATAGTTGGAAATAAACCTTAAGGAGGTTAAAACATGGGGAGGCTTGAGATGGATACCATTGTAAAAGCTGTTGATCATTTACCATCTTTGCCACATATCGTTGTACAGGTAATAGAACTTACTGAAGACCACAACTCTACTGCACAAGATATTAATAATGTACTTAATCAAGACCAAGGAATGACAGCTAGTGTATTAAAACTGGCAAACTCAGCATACTATGGCTTTCCACGTAGAATTTCAACTGTAACTGATGCTATAGTATTGTTAGGTTTTAGGACTGTACGTAGTATTGTAATGGCAGCATCTGTTAGTGATATATTAAATCAAGATATAGAGGCTTATGCCTTAGAACCTGGTGAATTATGGCGACATTCACAGACTTCTGCTATGGCAGCAAGAGCAATAGCTAAAAAGGCTAAGTTTCCAGCCTTAGATTTAGCTTATACAGGTGCTCTTTTACATGATATTGGTAAAGTTGTTTTGAATGATTTTTTAAAACAAGATTATCATAAAGTTATTGAGTTAGTTGAGCATGATGGAATTACTTTTATGGAGGCAGAAGATAAAGTGCTTGGTTTTAATCATGCTTTAGTGGGAGCAAAAGTAGCCGAAAAGTGGAATTTACCAGCTGAACTAGTGGAAGCTATACAACATCATCATATTCCAGAAAAAGCAGAAGTAAACCAAAAGCTTACAGCTATTGTTCATCTAGCTGATTTTATTAGTATTTCAATGGGCATAGGAATAGGGATAGATGGAATGTTACAGTCAGTTTCTAGCGAGCCAATTGAAATACTTAACTTAAATCAACTAGATATAGAAAAAATTATTTCAGATCTCACAGATAGTATTGCTGATGAACAAAGTTTCTAAAAAATAAATAAAAATAATTTGCTTTTAAATAGGCCTATTTGGTTGATTAAGGTCTATTTTTTTATGTTTTTCCAAAATAAAGATATGTGTTTAAACATGTATAATAAATATATTATTCTGGTTTAATGGTGTTTTTCTTAAAACCAATGTTAATTAGAAGTAAAATTTTTGTTTTTTATTACTAATACATAATTATGTATTGATTTTACTCAAATTCTGTTCTAATATTACAAAGAAAAATACTAATTAGTAGGTAGGTAATATATTGGAAAAAACAGTTAAAGATAATTTGGATTATACAAGTAATATAGATATATTTGCTGGTGGTTTTGGAAGTGGGAAATCAGAAATTGCCTTAAACTATGCAGTTGACAAGGCTAAATACTCAAAAGATTTAGTGCTTTCAGACTTAGATTTAGTAAACCCATATTTTGTTTCAAGAGATTTAAAAATTATGCTTGAGGAAAATGGTATAACTTTATCAGCACCTAGAGGGGAATTTACCTTTGGAGATGTACCACATATTCCTTCAGAAATAATTTCGATTCTTAATCAAGATCGTAATATTATTATAGATGTAGCTGGCGATGAAGTAGGATCACTTATATTAGGATATTTAAACAAATACATTAAGGCAAGACCATATAATTTTTATCTAGTATTAAATCCTTATCGGCCGTTTGCTCAAGATGCAGAAAGTATTATAGAGCTTAAAGAAACGCTTGAAAACGCAAGTAAACTTAAATTTACCGGCATAATAAGTAACCCGAATTTAGTTGAAGAAACTAATTTAGAAACTATAATAAATGGTCACAAAAAAGTTGAGGAATTTGCTAAAATATTAGAGTTGCCAGTAAATTTTATAACTGTAGGAAAGCAGTTTTACAACGATGTTGTTAAATATTACGGCAGTGTTGTAAAAGAAATCAAATTATACTTAAGGCCTAATATATTGTAGGGTTTGTTGAAGAAGGGGAGGAATGTAGGATGCCGAAGGGAAGAGTTCGTTTTGTTGCTGAACTCTGTAAAGCATGTCAGCTTTGTGTTCGTTTTTGTCCTAAAGATGTCTTATCATTGGACAAGCATATCATCAACGTTTTAGGCTACCATCCGGTAAAAGCAATTAATCCAGATGATTGTAATGGGTGTGCAACTTGCGCACTGATGTGTCCGGATCTTGTTATTACGGTAGAAAGGGAGTGATGATATGAGCAAAGTGTTAATGAAAGGGAATGAAGCACTTGGAGAAGGTGCATTAATAGCAGGTTGTAGATCTTATTTTGGTTATCCAATTACACCATCTAGTGAAATTGCCGAATATATGGCAAAAAAACTACCTAAACTAGGAGGAGCATTTGTTCAGGCAGAAAGTGAGGTTTCTGCTATAAATATGGTATATGGAGCTTCTTCAGCTGGGAAAAGAGTAATGACAGCATCATCAGGTCCAGGAATAAGCTTGAAGCAAGAAGGAATATCCTTTTTAGCTGAAGGTGAACTACCTAGTGTTATTGTTAATATATCTAGAGGAGGTCCTGGATTAGGTGGAATTCAGCCTGCTCAATCTGATTATTTTCAAGCCACTAGAGGTGGAGGACATGGTGACTATCATATTATGGTCTTAGCTCCAGCAAGTGTACAAGATATGATGGATTTTGCTATTGAAGGTTTTGAGTTAGCTGATCGTTATCGTATTCCGGTTATGCTTATGGCTGAAGGGACTTTAGGTCAAATGATGGAGCCAATAATTGTTAGAGAACCAGTAACTGATTTTTATGATAAATCTTGGGCT
Organism: Candidatus Syntrophocurvum alkaliphilum; assembly: GCF_009734445.1. Lineage (NCBI taxonomy): Bacteria > Bacillati > Bacillota > Clostridia > Eubacteriales > Syntrophomonadaceae > Candidatus Syntrophocurvum > Candidatus Syntrophocurvum alkaliphilum. The sequence continues at coordinate 1,302,023 of NZ_CP046457.1, read as the reverse complement.
ACCACTGGATGTAAAGGTAGAGAACCTAATATAATTAATACACTTCATTTGCCACAAGATGAGATTGAAAATAGGAATATTTACTTAGCAAATAAATATAAAGAAATTAAGGCTAACGAAAAAAGAGCCGAAACATTTATGACTGAAGATGCAGAACTAGTTGTTGTTGCTTTTGGATTAATGTTTAGAATAGTAAAAAGGGCTGTAATTGAAGCTAGGAAACAAGGAGTAAAGGTTGGTTTAATAAGACCAATTACTTTATGGCCTTTCCCTGATGAGCATATCAAAAAGGCTGCTGAAACCGCGAAAAGATTCTTATCAATAGAAATTAGTATGGGACAAATGGTAGAAGATATTAGATTAGCTGTTAACGGCAAAGTACCAGTGGATTTTTATGGAAGAATAGGAATGACTCCTAATCCTGAAGAGATAACACAGCAATTATTGCTAGTTGCCGAAAAGGAGGGAGCATAATGAAAATTGTAGCAAAAAGACCGGAAAGTTTAACAGAAACAAGATACCACTACTGTCCTGGTTGCACACATGGTATAATTCATAGAGTAGTAGCAGAATGCATGGATGAATTAAATATTAGAGAACAGACTATAGGAATATGTCCTGTAGGTTGTGCCGTAATGGCATATAAATATTTTAATTGTGATATGATAGAAGCTGCTCACGGCAGGGCACCAGCTATAGCTACGGGATTAAAAAGAACTCAACCTGATAATGTAATATTTACTTATCAAGGTGATGGTGATCTTGCATCAATAGGAATGGCTGAAATAGTTCATGCCTCTGCACGTGGTGAAAATATAACAGTTGTATTTGTGAATAATGCTATATATGGTATGACAGGTGGACAAATGGCTCCAACTACTTTATTGGGTCAAGTAACTTCAACCTCACCTTATGGAAGAAAAATTGAGCAAGAAGGTTATCCAATTAGAATGGCAGAATTATTAGCTCAGAACGAAGGTTCATCATATATTAGTAGAGTTGCAGTTAACAAGCCAGCTAATGTAGCTAAAGCTAAAAAATCATTAAAAAAAGCCTTTAATAATCAAATAAACAAAAAAGGATTCTCTATGGTAGAAATTTTATCTACCTGTCCAACAAACTGGGGTATGAATCCTCTTGACGCACTAGAGTGGCTAGAGGATAAAATGATACCATATTATCCATTAGGGGAATTTAAAGTTAAGGAGGATTAAGTAGTATGGCTAAGGAAAGACAGGTATTATTTGCTGGTTTCGGAGGGCAAGGCGTTTTATCAATGGGACAATTTTTAACACATGCAGCAATGGGCTCTGGAAAACATGTTTCTTGGGTACCATCATATGGTGCAGAAATGAGAGGCGGTACAGCTAATTGCTTAGTAACTATTGCTGAAGATGAAATTAGTTCACCATTAACCGATAGTCCTGCTATGGCAGTTATTATGAATCGTCCTTCATTAGATAAGTTTGAGCCCAAGGTTAAGCCTAACGGTACTATAGTAGTTAATTCATCATTAGTTGATCGAAAACCTAGTCGTGATGATTTAAATGTATTAGAACTTCCAGTTAACAAACTAGCAGAAGAAATGGGTAATCCTAAATCTGCCAACATGATACTTATAGGAGCATATTTGCAAAAAACTGGTGTTGTAAATGTTGAAGACGCACTAGATTACTTTGAAGATATTTTTAAAGGTAAAAAAGAAAGTGTGATAGAAAATAATAAGGAGGCTTTTTTAGCTGGAGTAAAATATGCCAAAGAAAACTGGTAAATTAGAAAAACTTAGTAATTTAAAAAAAATAGTACAAAAGCTTGATTCAGTTATTTTAGCATATTCGGGCGGGTTAGATAGCTCATTCTTATTATGGGTATTATCACAAGAAATAAAAAAAGATAACTTAATAGCAATAACTTGCTATTCAGCTATTACTCCTTCTGTAGAAATAAAAACTGCACACAAAATGACAAAATACTTAGGTGTAAACCATTTTTTAGTAGAAACACCTGAGATAGATTGTGAAGATTTTATGAAAAATGACCTTTTACGTTGTTATTATTGCAAACGTGAAAGGTTTGCTTTTTTATACAGCTTAGAAACTCATTTAGATAACCCAATAATATTAGAAGGGTCACAAATTGATGACTTAAATGATTATAGGCCAGGGATGAAAGCAATAAAAGAATTTAATATAAAAAGTCCATTAATTGCAGCTGATTTGAATAAAAATGATATAAGGGAGATTAGTAAAGTAGAAGGATTACCATTTGCTAATTTAGAAACTGAATCATGTCTAGCTACACGAATTAAAACAGGACAGAAAATTGAAATTAATTTACTGAAAAAAATAGAAGCAGCTGAACAATATATTAAAGAATTAGGTATTAACTTTATACGGGTAAGGATTAATGGTGATGAAGCTAGGTTAGAATTAAAACCTTGGGATATTGATAAAGCATTTTTAAGAAGAAAAAAGATAATTGAAAGATTAAGTGTTATTGGGTTTGAAAAAATATCTTTAGATCTTTATGGATATCAGGAGTAGTGAAATATGAATGAGAAAAAGGTAATGGATATATTGCAAAAGGTTCAAAGCAATACAATAACTTTACAGGAAGCCTATGATTTAATTAAAACAAATCCTTATGATGACTTAGGCTTTGCAAAGATAGATAATTACAGATATATAACTAGCAATTATCCTGAAGTAGTATTTTGCCAAGGCAAAACAACAGATCAGTTAGTTAAAATTTTCAAAACTCTTTTAAAAAATAATAATTCTTTATTAGGTACTCGTATACCCAAAGATGTTTATGATGAAATTAAAAGTTTAATACCTGAATTAATGTATAATGAAACAGCTCAAATAATTTATAAAAAAAATCAAACTTTTAAAACTTCCGGCAATATAGCTGTAATAACTGCAGGTACTGCAGATATACCAGTTGCTGAAGAAGCAGCAGTATCACTAGAAGTTATGGGTGCAGAGGTTAACCGTGTATATGATGTTGGTGTTGCAGGTATACATAGGTTGTTTGATAAACTAGAATTAATAAATCAATCTTCGGTAATAATTGTTGTAGCTGGTATGGAAGGGGCACTTGCAAGTGTAGTTGGGGGCTTAACTCCAAAACCAGTGATAGCCGTACCCACAAGCATTGGATATGGGGCCAACTTTAATGGTTTATCGGCTCTTCTTAGCATGTTAAATTCTTGTGCGAACGGAGTTGGAGTGGTTAATATAGATAATGGATATGGAGCAGCTGCACTAGCTTTTTCGATTCTTAGGACAATTTCTCATGGATAAACAAACTATCTCAGGCATAAGATAGAAGAGGATAATACTGTCTGAGAGGTGATAAATTGAAGCGTTTTTTTAACTTGCTTGAAAAATACTTAATTAGGTTTATTGTTTTAGGAATTATAGCAACTGTTTTAGTTCAAGGGTTAATGACTCATGAACCTATGAGGATGTATCTAAGTTGGAGTGAAAGAATGGAGGGGCAAGCGATAAATTTTCCCGTTAATGAAGAAGATTCTGAAATATATACATCTAACAAACCATCTACTGATGAAGTAACATCTCCTTACGCAACTTTAACAATAGAAGTACAAGAATTTTCATCATTACCAAAAGCTTATGTTATGATTAATGAAGAAAAAAATAATAGTTTTGCAAGTAATCAAGTTAGGATAGAAGTGATGGCAGGAGATATTATAAAAATTGATTCAACAGCCTACAACTTCCCCATTACTTTTAATATAATAGATATATCAGACAATCTTGCTTATCCTAAAGATCAACAATCATTTATTACTAATAAAAGTGTAGTAATGATTGGGAAAGTAGTTGTAAAATAAAAGAAAAATAGGGGGAGATTTTACTTGGATATTGGAAGTAAAATTGTTGCAACATCAGCAATAAAAATTGCCTTAACAACTTCAAGACAGGAAGAGGCAGATTTGAAAAAGGAATTTTTAAATCAGTACAATGTTAAAGCTGTAGCAGTTGATTATGGGGGAGAATTTATTAATTCAGTTGGTAAAATAGTGGAAAGATCTGTAGTTGCAGCAAAACGAGAAGGTGTTATTAAAGATAGCCATGCAGATGAAGGGGCTGTAGCTGGTGCTGCCAGAGAAGCTATTTCGCAAATAATGCCCAAAGCTTTAGGACTTAATGTTGGTGGAAAAATTGGTGTTGCCCGTCACGCTGACCATGTAAGTGTAGCAATATTTTTGGGTATAGGATTACTACATCTTGATGAAGTAGCTATTGGCTTAGGTCATAGGGCAGTATCATAATTTTAATAAGGAGTAGGTTCATAAATGGCATTAAGAGGCATAAGAGGTGCTGTTACTGTAAGTAACGACAGTGCAGAAGAAGTACTAAAAGCTACCCGTGAATTACTTGATGCTATAACTATAGAAAATGAACTTTTAATTAGTGATATAGCTAGTGTATTATTTACAGTTACCTCTGATATAAAATCAGTTTTTCCTGCAGAGGCAGCAAGAACAATGGGGTGGGATGCCGTTCCACTTTTGTGTTTTCAAGAAATTGAGGTGCCCGGAGCACTACCAAAGTGTATAAGGGTATTAATACATATAAATACTAATAAACTTCAAAAGGATATTAAACATGTTTATATAGGTGAGGCTAAAAAATTACGAAAAGACCTTAATTAAACCCCGTAGCTGGGGTTTTTTGCTTTTCTGTAGTGTTTATCTTAGTAGAAAGCTTAGCACGAAAAGGAAACATCCCTTTTCGTGCCCATTACTATGGATTATAAACAATAGTTGAATAATTTAATGTATACACTTAACGTTAGGAGCATGAATCGTTGATTAATATACCTTGCGGAGTCTGGCGCTTTTTATGTACATAGCAACATTAAGTATTTACTCACCCATCACCTTTATAACTACTCTTTTCTTTCGTCTGCCATCAAATTCTGCATAAAATACTTCCTGCCATGGACCTAAATCTAGTTTACCATCTGTAACTGGAAGAATAACTTGATGGTGAATTAAAAGGCTTTTTAGATGAGCATCCCCATTATCTTCGCCAGTTCTGTGATGTAGATACTCAGGACCAAATGGTGCGAGTTCTTCTAGCATTTTATCCAAGTCCTCAATTATCCCTGGTTCATTATCATTTACATAAACTCCCGCAGTTATATGCATAGCACTAACTAATATCATACCTTCTTGTATACCGCTTTTTTCTAAGGCATCACGTACTTGATTGGTGATACGTATATACTCTCTTCTTTTCTCAGTATTAAACCATAAATAATCTGTATAAAACTTCATTTAAAAATCCTCCTTTGGGTAATAGTTTACTTGATATAGGTCATTTCTTCTTTGACTTAAAACAGGTATTTCTTGTCTTACCTTATTGACTACATCTAAGTCGATTTCACCCATGACAATTCCTTCACCTTCATCAGTTTGTGCTATTATTGTACCCCAAGGATTAACAATCATTGAGTGTCCCCATGCTTGATATCCAGCATCAGGATTTCTAGAAGGTGCAGCTGCTACAACAAAAACTTGATTATCAACAGCTCGGCTTCGCATAATTAATTCCCAGTGAAGTGGACCAGTAGTTAGATTAAAAGCTCCAGGAATAATTATAATCTGTGCTCCGTTTAAAGCAGCTATTCTTGCTAGCTCTGGAAACCTACCGTCATAACAAATCATTACACTTATTCCTATTCCTTTATACTTAAAAACTTCAATAGTATTACCGGCAGATAGAGTTTCGGATTCTTGAAATTTTATCTTTCCAGGTATATCAATATCAAAAAGATGAACCTTGCGATGTTTATTAACTAAATTACCATTAGCATCAAAAACATAGCTAGTATTATAAATCTTATCATCATTGTCTTTTTCTACAATAGAACCACCAACTAATAAAACCTTATGTTCTCGAGCCATTTCTGATAAAAACTTAGTTGTTTCACCCCCAAAGGGCTCTGCGTAAGCTGGGAATAAATCGGTTTGATATGGAGAATTAAAAACTTCGGGCAAAACAACCATATCAGCACCTTTTTTTGCAGCTTCTTGAATTATTTTTTGAGCATTTGAAAGGTTTGTTTTCTTATCACTACCAACTTTCATTTGACATATGGCAGCTAAAATATTCAATATAAAACCTCCTAATATTAAAGAAATAAAAATTATCAGGATAACATATCCTAAATGATGTTATTATAATACAAAGTCAAAATAATTTATAGTGAATTAAGGAGTAGCACCTTGTATACTATATAAGTATTAATTCTATTAAAGTAATAGCCAAATTAATCTTTATATAACGATTTATATTGCTTTAATGCTATACTTAATATTAATCATTGATAAATTAAAAATACTAAAATTGCATTAAATTTTGGAGGGGTTAGCAATGAAGCCATTTAGACTTGCTTCCCGTGAATACAGAAAAGAAGATTCTATAGTAATTATACCTGCTACAGAAGAATCAGTATCAATAGGTGAAGGTTATTGTACTATAATAGCTGGACCTTGTGCTGTGGAAAATGCTGATCAATATATAGATTTAGCATGTACGCTTAAGAGTGTAGGTGTTCATATTTTACGGGGTGGGTTATTTAAACCTCGAACATCACCGTACTCATTTAAAGGTTTAGGTATAGAAGGTTTAGAAATTATGGAGGAAGCCAAGAAAAAAACTGGACTTCCTATAATAACTGAAATAATGGATATAAGAGAATTGGACTTTATGTATAATACTGTAGATATACTTCAAATAGGAAGTAGAAATATGCAAAACTTTTCATTACTTGAAGAAATAGGAAAAGTAGACAAGCCTATACTGTTAAAACGTGGTCTATCAGCAACTATTGAAGAGTGGTTACTTGCTGCTGAATATGTATTAAATGGTGGAAATACTAACCTGATTTTATGTGAGAGAGGGATTCGCACCTTTGAACCTTATACTAGAAACACAGTAGATATAGGAGCAATTCCACTAATAAAAGAACTATCTCATCTGCCTATAATAGTGGATCCAAGCCATGCAACTGGCAAATGGAAAATGGTGGGACCTGTCTCGCGAGCAGCAATTGCTGCTGGAGCTGACGGTATTATGGTCGAAGTACATCCTGAGCCCGATCGTGCTTTATCAGATGGAAAACAGTCTTTAACTCCGGAAAACTATAAAAAACTTTACAGTGAAACTATAGCCTTAGCAAAATTAGGCAACAAAAAATTAAAATAGTTTTATGAGTTATATGGAAAAAAATATCTTTAAGTATAAAGGCGTTTCATGTTTTACAATTTTTGATTCTGCTGCAAAAAGTAACTACAACAAACTTAAGGCTGAGCAAACATGTTTATCTAAGTCCTTAAGTAGCAAGGCGTGGTGCATAGATCACGGCTAAGTATAAATAAAAAATCATTTTAGATAATAAGTGCTAAGCTAAAATGAAGGTAAAGACCGATGAGTGGCGTGATAAACATGTTTGCTCAGCCGATTCCATAGCCTAAGTTTAGCTTTTTGCAGTGAAACCAATTTTTGCATAATCAAATTAAGAATTAAATAATAAATTTTGCTCCAAAATAAGAAAAACTATTTTGGAGGCAGATATGTCAGATTACAACAAAGAGCTACCTTTAAAAGCTATTTTAATGGTAGCTCTTTATTTTTTTATAATATTTGCAGCTATGATTAACTATAACTATTTAGTTCCTGAAAGAAGGGCTAAAGATGTGTATGCAGAGTTTTTGAATAATCCAACTTTACTAGAAAATACTAAAAAGGACTATTTACACCTAGGAAATGAAATAGATATGGTGTATATAAACGCTGACAACCTTAAAAAAGAATATTTCAAACTTGATAATCCATATTCAATACTAACTAAAAACAGGGCAGATATAAATAAAGAACTTATAGTATTTTATATGACAGCAGTTAACAAAACGCAGTCAGAACCTGAAAATATAATAATTAATGCTCGAGTTTTAGTAAGAAAAATAGAGAATCAATGGTTAGTAACAAATCTTTATATAGATAAATTGCAAAAAACTAAAAAGCAGAATTATTTAACTATTAATTAATATTAGTCTAAAAATATCTTGAATAATTAATATATTTAATGATAGTATTTATTATGTAGGATAGTTAGATAATAAAAAAATGTAGTATGGTAGGATGGTGGGAAAATTAGCAGTAGGCATAAAGCCGTTGGTGATTTTTGTCACTAATGGCTTATTGTGTTTTCTCACCTCCACAAAAGGAGGTTTTTTAATGATTATTGTAATGGAGAAAAATGCTGGTCACGAAAAGATCGGTCAGGTAACATCAAAGTTAGAATCTAAAGGATTTCAAGTGCACCTATCAGAAGGTGTAGAACGTACTATTATAGGTGGTATTGGGCAAAGGACTCAAGAGGTCATTGAACTATTTGAAAGTTTACCCGGAGTTGAAAAAGTAGTACCTATACTAAATCCTTTTAAACTTGCATCCAGAGAATTCAAGCAAGAAACAACTACTATTCAGGTTGATAACCAGAGCATAGGGGATTTAAATGTTCAGATTATAGCTGGTCCTTGTGCTGTTGAAGGAAGAGATGAGTACTTAGAAGTAGCTCAGATGCTTAAAGAAGCAGGTGCAACCATGTTAAGGGGTGGTGCTTTTAAACCGCGTACTTCACCATACTCCTTCCAAGGACTAGAAAGAGAAGGACTTGAAATTTTAAAAGAGGCTAAAGAAATAACGGGTCTTCCAGTAGTAACTGAGATTGTAGATCCTAGAATAGTAGATATGATTGCTGATTTTGCAGATATATTACAGGTTGGTGCAAGAAATATGCAAAACTTCTTTTTACTAAAAGAACTAGGCAGAGTTAAAAAACCTGTACTATTAAAAAGAGGTCCCTCAGCAACAATAGAAGAATGGATAATGGCAGCAGAATATATTATGTCTAGTGGAAATAAAAATGTTATTCTTTGTGAACGTGGAATTAGAACCTTTGAAAAACACACACGTAACACTTTAGATATTAGTGCAGTTCCTATTATAAAACAATTAACTCATTTACCCATCATAGTTGACCCTAGCCATGGAACAGGTAAATGGGAATTAGTAGAACCCATGACATTAGCAGCTGTAGCTGCTGGGTGTGATGGGGTTATGGTAGAGGTTCATCAAAATCCAAGCGAAGCCTTATCAGATGGCCCTCAATCATTAAAACCTAATAACTTTAATAATTTAGTAAAAAAAGTTAATAATTTAAGAATAGCATTACAAGCAAGCAAAGGAGAATCTGTTGTTGAAGTATAATGTTACAATTATTGGTGTAGGGCTAATTGGAGGTTCATTAGCCCTTTCTTTAAAAGATTCACCATTAATAAATAAAATTATCGGTATAGACACAAATGAAGAAGGATTAAAAAAAGCGGTATCATCAGGTATTATAGATACCGCTTTAAATTTAAAACAAGGGGTAAGCGATGCAGATATTATTTTTATCTGTACACCACTAAGTACATACAGTACTATTCTTAATGAAATAAAAGATAATCTAAAAACGGGTGTGATAGTTACTGATGTAGGTAGTACTAAACAAAAAGTAATGCAGCTTTATCAAGAGATTTTATCCGATGAGGTAATAGCTATAGGGGGACACCCTATGGCAGGATCTGAAACAGGTGGTCTAGAAGGTGCAGATAAATATCTCTTTGAAAATGCTATTTATGTTTTAACTCCTTTTAATAATACAGATGAAAAATATATTGACATACTAAAACAAGTACTTTCTGCAACTGGAGCTAAAATCAAAGTATTAGAACCTGTTCAGCATGATTTTACTGTAGCTATAATTAGCCACGTTCCTCACATAACTGCTGCAGCATTAGTTAATCTAACTAAAGGGAACCCAAATGATTTAATGTTAGCCGCAGGTGGCTTTAGAGATACTACTAGAATTGCATCATCTAACATCAAAATATGGGAAGATATCATTTTTACTAATAAAAACCAGCTGATTCCTGCATTAGAAAGCTTAATAAACATTCTTACAGATTATAAAGAAATTATAGAGAACAATCAACTTAAAGGGTTAAGTGAATATTTAACTTCGGCAAAAACCATTCGTGATTCTATACCAGCTATAAGAAAAGGTCTTTTACCTAGCTTTGTAGATATAATATGCATAGTTCCAGATAAGCCGGGCATTATAGGTCAAGTTGGATTATTATTAGGAAATATAGGAATAAATATAGTAGATATTGAAATTTTGCGAGCTAGAGAAGGTGATGGCGGAACTATGCGTATTGGTGTACCCACACTCAAAGATGCCGAAGAAGCAATAAAAAAACTAAGTAAAGAAAATATAAAAGCATGGCTAAAATAGGAGGAAAAAATGAAAAGCGTATTAACTAACTCAAAACCACTTAAAGGTGAAATAACAGTAGGACCTGATAAGTCCATTTCACACCGCGGTGTAATACTTTCCTCTGTTGCAGATGGTGAAGGAATAGTAAAAAATTATTTACATTCAGAAGATATATTTTCTACCATTAATTGTATGAATATGCTAGGAGTAGATATAAAAATAACTCCAGAAAAATTAATAATTAAAGGTAAAGGACTAAATGGCTTAAAGGAGCCTAATCAAGTATTAGACTGTGGAAACTCGGGGACTACAATGCGTTTATTATCAGGAGTTCTCGCTAGTAACAAATTTTTTTCAGTAATGAGTGGTGACTCCTCACTAAACAATAGACCAATGAAAAGAGTTATAGAACCATTAAAAACAATGGGTGTACAAGTTTATGCTCGGGAAGATAATTATGCACCTATAGCAATACAAGGTTCAGAACAAATAAATGGAATAGAGTATAGACTACCTGTAGCAAGTGCTCAAGTGAAATCATCTCTAATCTTAGCGGGATTGAAAGCAAATAGTCCTAGCACAATAATAGAACCAGCTAAAACCCGTGATCATACTGAAAGAATGCTTAAAGCTATGGGGGCAGATATCAATCAAGAGGGTTTACAGATTAAGTTAAATCCAGTTGATGAGCTAAAACCACAAGAGTTTATAGTGCCTGCAGATATTTCCTCAGCAGCATTTTTCATTGTTGCAGCATTAATAGTAAAAGGCTCTGAATTAAAAATTCGAGAAGTAGGGATTAATTCAACTAGGGCAGGTTTAATTAATGTATTACTTAACATGGGAGCTAATATAAAACTAGAAAACGAACAAATAATAGGTGGAGAGCCAGTTGCTGATATTATAGTTTCTTATTCGCAGTTAAAGGCTACCGATATATCAGGTGATATAATTCCAACCTTGATAGATGAACTACCTATTTTAGCTGTAGCTATGGCAACTGCAGAAGGAGAATCAAAAGTTACAGGAGCGTCTGAGTTAAGGGTTAAAGAAACAGATAGAATTAAATCTACATGTAGTGAACTACAAAAAATAGGGGTAAACATAAAAGAATTAGAAGATGGATTTACTGTCAAAGGGCCTAACAAACTAAAAGGTGCAACAGTAGAATCTTATAAAGATCATCGAATTGCAATGAGCTTAGCTATAGCTGCATTAATCGCGGAAGGTGAAATGTTAATAAATGACTCAGAGGCAGTAAGTATTTCCTTTCCGGAATTTTGGGATATTTTAAACAGCGCAATTAAATAAAAAAATACTTAAATTAAAATGAAAAATATATATATGTTATTTAAACACCTACAGAATTATTATGTAGGTGTTTATTAAATTTTCTACGCAATAATTAAAGGATAATATGCAAAAAAATAGAAATTAAAAATATTCTTAATAATTGATTATTATAGTGAATAGTCTTAGTAAAAAACTATTATATAAATTATATAGTAAGGGGTGGGGAATAAAACTTAGGATAATTTTCTCGTCGAATAGATACTAGTAGAAAGGGTGAATTAAATGGAAGAAAAATTAAGACTATTACAAGTGAAATGTGAGGGTGACCAAGATTTTGCAGATAAGCTTTTTAGCTTTGAAAAATCAGAAGAAGTGCAAAGTTACTTAAGTGAAAATGGCATGGATTTCAGCATAGAAGAAATCAATGAATTAAAAGATGTAATAAACATGTCATATGAAATGGGTGAGATATCTGATAATGACCTTGAAAATGTAGCTGGAGGAGGTCCAGTAGCTAGTTATTTAATTACTGTTGCTGCTGCTGATATAATTTCTGGTGGTAGAATATCTTCAAGTTTTAAACAATCGGCAAAAAAAGTTGGTCGTGCTCTTACCAGTTGGTAATTGTTTGCTGAGATTAAATAAATTGTAATTATCAAAAGTAGAAATAAAGAAAAAAGACCCAAAATAAAGTGGAATTCTTTGTTTTGGGTCTTTTTTATATTTTTTAAAGTTTGCTTAAAGTTTATTTAAAAATTTTTAAAGTAAATTTAAGGTCAAAAATAAAGGGGTTTTTTTACCTATTGGGGAATAATTTAGTAGTTTATAAAGTTTTTTTGTATTTGATGGAGATAAATAACTAATGAAAAATAACAAAGCAGATAATCTAAATTTTGCACGTTATAAAGTATTATTAGTTGTATTTGGATTAATAGTAATAATCATGTCTTTTACTGGATTTGTTAATTATATAAGCTTTGCTAATAATTACAATGAATCTTTAGCTAAAACTTATGCAGTAGCTGGAAATGAAAAAGTAAGAGAGATTGAATATGCACTTAAATATGGTAAACCAATAGACAACTTTTTTGGCATGCATGAAACATTAGAAGAGTTAACCGAAGTTATAGCAGATGTAGATGACATAAAGATAGTTACACCTAATGGTGCTATATTATATGACTTAGAAGGCTTCGTTATTGATAAACATATACCAGATGAGCTTATAAATGCTGCAGTATTTAATGAAGGTTTAGTAGATGAAAATTTAAGCTATAAGATTTTTCAAAATCAAACATATGTATTCATAGAAATAAATGATTATAATTCACATCATGTAGCTAGCCTCGTAATGGTTTTTCCTCAAGATATATTTTTGCAACTCGATAGTCCTTTAACAATGCAATTAGTAACTTATCTTATATTGATAGCAGTTATTGTTTTAGGTCTTCTATCAATAATATTCTTAAAAACTAGACTTGTTCATAAAGATAACACTATAAATAAAAAAAGATTTTTAATTGTGTTTATAGCCATTATGGGAATAGCGCAAATGTTATACAGCAGTGTAAACTATCATGTTTATCATAATGCTTATAATGACATGGCCTATACCAGCAAGGAGTTCATTGTAAGTACTATAGATAATAATATTGAAAATATATATTCATCAGGACTAAGTTTAGATAATATAGAGGGATTTGAAAGCTATATAGAATCCATAAAAACTAGTCTACCACAAATAGATGAGATTGGTTTAGTTACTAAAGGAGAATCAGAGTTACAACTAACATCAGCAAACAAGGTTGATGTTTTAGTTTCTTACGACTATATAGATCAACAGATGTTTAGGATTCTGTTGGATATGATTACGGTATTAATAATATCAGTGTTTTTCATGGTAGAGTTAACATTGCTCGCATTTATCATTTTTCTAAGAAAACCTGATAAGAACTTAAATTTACAAAGTAATGGTGCTGTAGCAACAAGCCATGGTTTAGTTAGAGGATTAACTTTCTTTATTAATTTATGTGCATTTATGTCCTTAACTTTTATTGCTATTGTAATGAATAATTTATATCAACCGATTTTGGGCTTGTCAAAGGATGTAGTACTAGGACTACCACTTTCAGCAGAAATGCTAGGGGGGATAATTGCTATTATCCTAGCTGGTTGGTCAATAAGTAAACAGGGTTGGAGAACTATTCTATATATAGGTGGCATGTTTCTGTTACTTGGTAATCTTCTATCGGGTTTTAGCAATGATGCTATTACATATATTGTTTCAAGAGCAATAGCAGGTTTTGGATTAGGTTATATTTTGATGTCATTAAGAAGTTTGGTGGTATCACTACCTAAAACAAATATAGCAATTGCAGAATTTGCTGCTGGTGCTATAGCAGGTTTAAATTGTGGTGTTGTAATAGGAGGAATGTTAGCTGATCGAATTGGTTATGATGCTACATTTTATTTAGCAGCCATATTAGCTATTATTCCAATTTTATTTGTTCGCAGATTAATGGGTGAATATGAAATAGAACAAAGAGAAACAAGTGATATATCTGCACTAGCAAAGTTTATAAACTTTATTGCAGATAAAAAAGCAATTGTATTTTTAGCTTGTATTTTCATACCATTTTTCATCAGTGGAGCCTTTTTAGATTACTTTTTCCCATTATTTGCTGCAAGTCATGATCTTACACAAAGTGATATTAGTAGAGGGTTTTTATTACATGGGCTTTTTATTATCTATTTAGGGCCACTGTTAACAAAATATGCAACAAATAAATTAGGGAACAAAAATGGAATAATTTTTTCTATGTTTATAGTAGTAAGTGCATTAGCAACATTCATGGCTTTTGGAACTATTGCCGCAGCTTTTGTTACCCTTGCTTTATTAGGTATTGCTGAAAGTTTCGGCATGGCCATGAAAACTTCATACTTTTTAAACTTAAAAGGAATTAAAGATTTAGAAATAAATCAAGGCATGGCATATTTTAGCTTTATGGTTAATCTAGGTAGAATGCTTGGGCCAATCATGTTTGGAATCGCTTTATCTTTAGGAATAAAAATGGGGATAGGAATTATAGCATTATTTATATTCTTACTTCTATTAGTATTTATTTTTTCAAATAGGCAAATGCCAATACATAGCAATAAGTCGTTATCATGATAAAGTATTATTTTAAGAGAGTTGAGGGTTTGTTATGGAAAGATTCAAATGTTTATTAATACTTTGCTTTATATTTATGTTTTGGACAACAGGTTGTTTTAATGTTGATTTAGCAGAACAAAGAGAAAGAGATGCAGGTAGAGGCAACACAATTCTTATAGGTGTACCTTTACCTATGGAATTTGCTAAGGAAAATACTAAATTTATAAATGGACTAAGATTAGCATTAAATGAAATAAATGAAGAAGGAATTAACGGGAAGAAAATAGAGCTTGATATAAGAGATGATAAAGGTAATTTTAAAGAAGCTGTAGATATAGCTCAAGAATTTAGCGAAAATACCAATATGCTTGCGGTAATAGGACATTGGTTTTCAGATATCTGTATACCAGTTTCAAGTATATATGAAGATGCAGGAATGCTAACTATTGTGCCAACAGTTTCAAATCCAGAACTAACCAGACACGGATACAATTATATTTTTCTAAATATAGCAAGTGATAATAGTATAGCTGATTCCATGGCTGAGTTTGCACAAGACAGTGGTTATCAGCGTGTAGTTATTTATTATGAAGACTCAACTTATGGTCGCAACTTTGCAAACACTATAGAAAATATTTCTCATAAGCATGATATTAAAGTTGTTGATAGAAGATCAGGTTTAACAACTAGTGGACAATTTAAAAGAGCTCATGATAAATGGAATGCTCTAGAGTATGATGCTGTTTTAGTAGCCCTTAATATGCCAGAAGGTGCTGATTTTATTAGGCAATTAAGAAATATAAATGATGAAGTAGGAATTATTACTGGAGATGCCTTAGATGTAGGGAACTTTATTGAGGTTCTAGGTGGAGATGCTGAAGGTGTAGTAATAACAACTGGCTATAATCCATATCACGATACACCTGAGTTACAAAAGTTTACCGAGAAATATAAAAGTGAATATAACGAAAATCCAGACTTATGGGCAATACAAGGATATGAATCACTAATGCTTATTGCTCACGCTCTTGAAAATACAAACTCATATTCACCAGATGTATTAGCAGATTATTTACGCAATATGGATCCAGTACAAACTACTTTAGGAGAAGTGCATTTTAATGAGTTCTCAGAAATAACAGGTAGAAACAATTATCAAAAGGTAGTTGTTGATGGCGAATTTATATATCTTGAATAAACATTTTTTATAAAAGGAAGGTAAAAAAATGTCAGGACAAATATTTAGAAAAGTAGCATTAGACCGATTATCTTCTCCAGAAGAACTTGATCAACGATTAACGGTAATTAACCCTATAGGTTGGATAGCTCTAAGCGCTATTGGTTTACTATTATTTGCAGGTATTATATGGGGATTTTTTGGTAGTATACCTGAAAAAGCTGAAGGTTATGGAATAATCATTTCCAGTGGTGGAGTTCATAGTGTTGTTCATCATGCAAATGGACAAATAATTGATGTAACCGTTAATGATGGCGATTATGTAAAAGCTGGCCAAACCATAGCAAGAATAGAGCAACCTGATGTTATTAATCAAATAAATCAACTTAAGGAAGACCTTGATGCTATCAAATCTATTGACTTAGAAAACGATAAGATAGATCAAACTGACCTCAATTTAAACATTTATGGAAACATTAGCCAAAATTTGAGAGAGTATCAAGCATCTAAAGGAGCATTGGAAACTCAAAGAACACAATATTATACTCAAAAAGCTGAATCAGAGTATCATTTAGAGCTAGCAAGATTGCAATATGAAAACAGTTTAGAAAAGTTTAATAACTACAAAATATTATATGAAAATGGAGCTATTTCACATGCGGATTTCAAAGATGTCGAAAGACAATTGACGGCACATGAATTAGAGTACAATACCAAAAAGCAAAACATAAATGATTTACCATTATCTCAATTAATACAGGCAGAATCAGATATAATGGCACAGAAAAAATGGCTTGAAAATTATATTTACTTATCTACTGAAGATTTAAAACAAAACATTAATAAGCTTCAAAGAGAATTATTAAATAATAGCAGAATTATAGCTAATACGTCAGGTAGAGTATTAGAAATGCAGTTTTCAAAAGGTGATATGGTCCAAGCGGGTGGCACAGTATGTACAATTGCAGTAGGGGAAGAGGAGCTACAGCAAGATACATTAGAAGCAATAATATATGTTCCAGTTGATAAAGGTAAAAGAGTAAAACCAGGAATGGAAGCAATGATATCTCCTACTACAGTTGAAAAGGAAGAGCATGGATTTATGGTTGGAAATGTAGTAAGTGTTTCAGAGTATCCCGCAAGTTTTCAAGGTATGATGTTAACTTTAGGTAGTGATAACCTTGTTAATCAGTTAATGGAGGCAGGTGCACCAATTGAGGTTAAAGTAGAACTTGTTTTGGACAGCACTACACCTAGTGGTTACAGGTGGTCCACTGCTGAAGGACCACCCATAGAAGTAGATGGAGGTACAATTTGTTTAGGAGAAGTTGTAGTTCAAGAAAGAACGCCTATTAGTATGGTGATACCTTTTATTAAAAGGGTTTTACCTATTTATTAGTATATTTGCTACTTGAAATTTTGAGGTGATAGTTTGCTTAAAAAACAAACCATAAATAAAGTTCCATCTATATTACAAATGGAGGCTGTTGAATGTGGTGCAGCTTCATTAGCCATGATTTTAGCTTATTACAAAAAATACTTACCTTTAGAACAACTAAGGGAAGACTGTGGGGTCACACGTGATGGTGTTAAAGCTAGTAATATTTTAAAAGCAGCACGTAGACATGGTCTAATAGCTAAAGGATTTAGGCAAGAACCTGAGGATTTAAAAGAAATGCAACTTCCAGCAATTATTCACTGGAATTTTAATCACTTTCTTGTTTTAGAAGGATTTGATAAAGATAAAGTATACCTAAATGATCCGGCAAGTGGTCCTAAAGTTGTATCTGAAGAAGAGTTTGACTTATCTTTTACAGGAGTAATACTAACCTTTGAACCTGATTCTGATTTTAAACCAAGTGGTAATAAGCCTAATTTGCTTGAATCACTAAGTAATTGGTTAACTGGATCTGAAGTAGCAATAACTTATCTAGTTATAGTTGGCTTACTACTTGTTATACCTGGCTTGATTGTTCCTGCTTTTAGTAAGATTTTCATTGATGATATTTTGATAGCAGGCAGAGAAAATTGGTTAAAACCGTTGCTGTGGGGAATGGGAGTAGTTGTTATTATCCAAGCAACACTTACTTGGTTACAACAACACTATTTATTGAAATTAGAAACTAAAACAGCTGTAAGCAATGCAGGGAAATTTTTTTGGCATATATTTAGATTACCTGTAAACTTTTTTCAGCAACGCTCTGAAGGTGATATATCAGAAAGATTAAAAAGTAATGACACTGTTGCTGCTTTTTTATCTAGAGAATTAGCAGAAGTAGCTATAGGACTTTTAACAATAATTTTTTATTTTATTGTGATGCTGAACTATAGTGTGATTCTAGCTTTACTTTCTTTAATTACAGCGCTAATCAGTATTGCTTATCTAATTTATTCATCCAAAAAAATAGAAACCATGAACAAGAAACTTTTGCAAGACCAGGGGAAAGTAATGGGTTTTTCAATTTCTGGATTATTCATAATTGAAACCTTAAAAGCATCAGCGTCTGAATCAAATTATTTTTCTAAATGGTCAGGATATCATGACAAATCAATAAATTCTCAACAGAAATTAGGAAAAACACAAAATATATTAATCCAATTGCCTAATTTCTTGGCTGAGTTTTCTAATGTTTTAATCCTATTTGTAGGTGGGCTTCTAATAATGACTGGCAATTTAACTATAGGAGCACTTATTGCGTTTCAGTTGTTACTAAAGGTTTTTATGGAACCAGTAAACGACATAACTCAAATGGGAATGGACTTAAAGAAAGTACAAGGTGACATTAATCGTTTAGAGGATGTATTTAAATACAATACCGATGAAAATGTAGACAGAGAAGTAGAAGTAGCTAAAGAAGAAGATGCTTATAAAAAATTAGAAGGATATATAGAGCTAAAAGATTTATCTTTTGCATATAACCCTTGGGATCCACCATTAATAGATAACTTTAATCTTACCCTCAAACCTGGATCAAGAGTAGCATTAGTAGGTGGTTCTGGTAGTGGTAAAAGTACGATCGCTAGACTAATATCTGGAATCTATAAACCCTGGTCAGGAGAAATATTATTTGATGGAATAAATAGTGAAAAATTGCCACGAAATGTAATAATTAACTCAATGGCTGTAGTGGACCAAGATATAATGCTATTTGATGGCACAATAAGGGATAACCTTACAATGTGGGATAACACAATATCTGATTTTAACATCATTAGGGCTGCTAAAGATGCCTGCATACATGATGATATAACTATGAGAGAAAATGCTTATGAACATAAAGTTAGTGAAGGTGGCGCTAATTTTAGTGGTGGACAAAAACAAAGGTTAGAAATTGCTAGAGCTTTAGCAGGTAATCCTTCAATTATAATACTTGATGAGGCAACTAGTGCCTTAGATGTCCATACAGAAAAAAAGGTTGATGAAAATATTCGTCGCCGTGGTTGTACTTGCGTCATTGTTGCCCATCGTCTAAGTACAATTAGAGATTGTGATGAAATAATAGTTATGGATAAAGGGAAAATCGTAGAGCGTGGAACTCATGATGAACTAAAAGATGCTGAAGGTCTTTATGCACAATTGATTAGTGCTTAATTACCTTGAAAGAGGTGCTTAGGTTTGGAGTTATTTAATAATTTGCAATATAAAGAATTAGAAGTAGGGAGCAATAACCCTTTTCATCTTAATAACCAAAATATATGGTTTGTAACAGATGGGAAGGTCGATTTATTTATTACTAAAGTTTTAAGTGATAACACTACAGGTAGTAGAAACTATCTTTTTACAGTCAATAAAGGTGAAATTATATATGGAATGGATTCCACGGTGATAGATGATGAAAAATATAGCTTACTGGCAGTTGGACATACTGATACAAAATTATTAGAAATCGATATCAATCATTTAGCTAATAATATTACCAAAAATAATTGGAATGAACTAGTTAAGTTACTAAAGCAATGGACATCAAAATGGGATAGTCAAAATATAATTTATAACTATGAAATTGATTGGAATAATGAAGCACTAATTAATAATGTAAATAATTTCAACCAAGACGTTTTCAAACAAATCTTAGAAAAAACACTTTTAGCTAAAAAAGATGAACTATTAAGGAATAAATTAAAAATAGAAAAAGATAAATCACAAATGAGTAGTGGTTTACACAAATTAAAGAGCACCTTAAAACTAGATGAAAGTCCTGATCTAATTTCAGAGGATGAAGCAATAGACAATTTACTTTTTAAGGCTTGCTTAGCTGTGGGTGAAGCTAAAAAAATAAAAATATTCCCATCACATGAAATGAAAAAACAAAATTTTGAATCCAAAGATCTTTTAGGGGATATAGCACAAGCCTCGCAAATTAGAACTAGACAAATTTTACTAAAAGATACTTGGTGGAAAGAAGATAATGGAGCATTACTAGCATACAAAGAAGAAGATAAAAAACCGGTAGCACTCATACCAAAATCACCAAGAGAATATATAATGTATGATCCAGCTAATGAGAGTCGAGTTTTAGTTGATAAACAAATAGCTTCTTTAATAAGTGTTGAGGCATACACCTTTTACCGTCCCCTTCCGTCAAAAGTTATTGGAATTAAAGATTTGCTAAACTATCTAGCAGATGGAATATGGAAATCTGATATGTATACTGTTTTTATTATGGGGATTTTAGGAGGATTATTAGGTGTATTAACTCCTATTGTTACTGGACAAATTTTCGACAACATTATTCCTGATGGTGATAGTGTTTTATTAACTCAAGTTGGATTTTTGCTAATGGCAATTTCAGTTGCAATTTTTGCCTTCAATTTAACAAGATCATTCGCTATGCATCGTATAGAGGGTAGGACAGAAGCTGACCTGCAAGCTGCAATATGGGATAGACTACTTAGTTTACCTGCTGCTTTCTTTAAAGATTATTCATCAGGTGAATTAGCCAATCGTGCTATGGGGATTAGTGAAATTAGAAGCATATTATCAGGTGCAGTTGCTAATTCATTAATTGCTGGAATATTTTCAATTTTTTATTTCTTACTTCTCTTTTATTATAGTTGGCGTCTAGCACTTATAGTAACAGCTGTTGTTATTGTAGTAATTGGAGTAACCCTTTTATTTGGATTTTTACAAATTCGTTATGAACGACAATTAGTAGATTTAAATAATATCCTTACAGGTAAAATATTCGGTTTGTTAAGTGGGATAAGTAAAATTAAAACCTCAGGTGCAGAGAAACGTGCATTTAATAATTGGGCAGAAGACTTTAGTAAAACCCGTGATGTTACCTATAGAAAAGAAAACTTAGCCAACAAATTAGAAGTGTTTAATTCTACAGCAAACATAATTGCAACAGGGATAATATTTTATTCCATGATGAGAGTCCAAGGAATAAACTTAAGTGCTGGACAGTTTATCGCATTTAATGCAGCATTTTCTAGCTTCCTTCGTGCTATGTTAGAAATAACTTCTGTATACATACAATTAAATGTTATTAAACCACTATATGAAAGAACAAAACCTATCTTAGAAACTCTTCCAGAATATGATCAACAAAAAAATGACCCTGGAGAACTAGAAGGAAAACTTGAAGTTAGTCATGTTAATTTCCGTTATCAAGAAGATGGTCCACTTATATTGGATGATGTAGTTTTAGAGATAAACAAAGGTGATTATGTAGGGATTGTTGGACCATCTGGTAGTGGTAAATCTACATTATTTAGATTATTACTGGGTTTTGAAAATCCAGAATCAGGGCAAATTTATTATGACCAGCAGGACTTACAAAACATTGATATTCGTGCGGTTCGTCGGCAATTAGGGGTTGTATTACAAAGTAGTCAATTAATGTATGGAAGTATTTTTGACAACATTGTAGCTGCTCACCCTGGTTTAACCATTAATGATGCATGGGAAGCTGCTCGAATGGCAGGGATGGAAGATGATATAAAAAGTATGCCAATGGGCATGCATACTGTGGTTACCCCATCTGGAGGCACACTTTCCGGTGGACAAAAACAAAGATTATTAATTGCAAGAGCTATTATATCTAGGCCTAAAATTTTATACTTTGATGAAGCTACAAGTGCTTTAGATAATAAAACTCAAAAAATAGTAAGTGAAAGTTTAAATAACTTAGGTGCAACGAGAATAGTAATAGCTCATCGATTAAGCACAGTGGCTAACTGTAACAAAATAGTTGTTATGGATAAAGGAAAGGTAGTAGAGCAGGGGAGCTACCAAGAGCTGTTTGAAAAAGGTGGCTTGTTTACAGAGTTAGCCCAAAGACAACTTGCTTAGTTTTAGATACTAGTACTTAGAAAATAACTACCAAATCATTATATGTCTATTCTGACAAAGGTAGATATGAAATGCTTTTAAAGTTATCAAAATCAAATTTATTAGAGCTCGCATCAGATGATGTAGAAAGTATTCATTTTTAATTCTAAAAATTAAAAATGAAAGGGGGACAAAAAGTTAGTGAAAGTTTGAGTTATCTTAGTTGCCACCCAATTTGTGAAACCTTTTATCACTTACCAATTCAAAAGTAAATACACTTTTAGCCAGTTAAGAACGTTACCTATTAAAATTAATTTATAATAACTAACCAAAGAAAGGTGGATTTATAAATGGCAGATAAAATAAAACAAGTAATAGATAAAATTAATAATGATCAGGAGTTTAAGGATAAGATTTTTAGCCTTGAGTCAGCAGAAGAAGTACAAGCTGTGTTGAAAGAGGAAGGTTTTGATTTAACAGTAGATGAAATACTTCAGGCTCGTGATGCATTTGTAAAAGAGGTTGAGCAAGGAGAATTATCCGATGAATCCTTAGAAGATGTAGCCGGCGGTGGCGATTGTTATGGGGTTAGATTGAGTTGGTAAATAAAAAACACTGGTAAAAAGAAAATGTACTATATACTAGTGAATATTGGTTGGGTAAGGAAACAATAGGGTGGCGAATAGGATAACTCAAGCTTTTACTACAAATAAAAAAAGTAATAAAAGCTTGAATTCATTAATGCGACTAATATTTTAGAAGAAAAGATTACACTATTTGGATAGAGGTGTTTATTAATATGTCGGTTAATTTGCAAGAGTTAGTACAACAGACATTACCCTATGCACCAGAAGGATTAATTTCTAGTCAAACAGCTGCTGATATTCATAGACTGACAGATTTTTTCTCTGATTTATCCATTAGCGAATACATACTAGAAACTAGCCTTGAAGATAAACTTGGAGATGTAGATATATCATTTCGAGTGTTACAAGAGGAAGCTATAGCAATGAGGGAAGCTTTTCTAAACCCCTCGTTTTATCCACTTACAGCAGAAGTTTCGTGGCATAAAATTATGGAATTCTGCAATAAGTGGCCAGCAAAGGTACAAGATATATGGATTGAAATGGATCAAGCAGAATACAGAACATCACTGCCAAAGCCATGTTTTTTTTACAATAGTGAGGCTATAAAGTCAAAAATGGGTATAGAGCATTCTTTGTTAAATAATCAATTAGAAATATTATTGGGAAGAGAAACAACTAAAGAGCTGGAATCTAATTTATATAAAGTTATTAAATCCTTACCAGAAGGTATGAGGTTATTTCAGATAGGTGCTATGTTGGCTAGAAACAATGATCGAATACGACTTGTTACACATGGCATGAAATGGGATATAGTTGAAACTTGGTTTGATAAATTAAAATGGATTGATGTAAAACCTCCAATAAATAAATGGAAGCATCTTTCAGAGAGGTATAGTGACAGTTGGTATAATGTTGATATTGATGTGACAACACAAGGTATTCCATCAAAAATTGGATATGAAATTCAATTGAAAACCATTAAAGATTTACCCTTATTTTTAGACTCTCTTGTTGATGCTGGCTTATGTATACCAGAAAAACAAGCTATGATTTTGAAATGGTCCGGAAGTCGAGGTCAATATATGGGAAAAGAAGCAGGTTATTGTGCACTTATAAATAACATATGTCATTTCAAACTAACTTGGTCACCTGATAATGGACTTAGTGCAAAGGTTTATCTGAGAGTAAAAGCTGTTTCATTAAAAAGTAAGCAATAAAATAAACTTTAGCTAGACTAAATAAAAGTATAAATAAGAATAAAATGATAATTAGACAGAAAGGGGCATAATACGTGAAAACTATGTGGCGGGCAGAACCTAACGGACTATTTGCTTATCTTGTGCAAGAAGGTAAAAGGATTTTTCTTGGGTCTTCTAGTCTACAGGAGTTGACTGCCTGGTTGGAAACTAGCCGCCCCAGTCCTTTAATAGATAAGTTGTATGAAGACGGTTTTATTCAAAATCCTACCTCAAAATTGGAAATAAGCGAACTAAAAAGCATACTAAATGAAGTTAATCAAGTTAAATCACCACTGCGGTCTAGAACTGCTCCAGAATTAATTAATCTAGAACTGACTACTCGTTGTCCTCTACGATGTCCTCAATGCTATTGCGATCTTTACAAAGGAAAAGATTTGAATCCTGATATTGCAGAAAAAGTTATTTATGAAGCTGCTAGACTAAAAGTACCATACTTAAATCTCAGTGGTGGCGAAACACTTGTATATCCTCATTTAGATAGGCTATTAAAGCTCATAAATGAACTTGGACTCAGTTCTGCTATTGCCATTAGTGGTTGGGGATTTGATGAAAAGCGACTTAAAGAACTAAAAGATGCTGGAGTCAAAGAAATATATGTATCCCTAAATGGTTCTGTGGAAGAAGTAAATAGTCTTTCTAGAGATGGTTACTCACAAGCTATAGCAGCACTTGAGTTATTACAAAAAGATGGTGAAATAATTACTTTTATAAATTGGGTAGCTCGCAATGATAATATTGCAGACTTTCCAAATCTGGTGAAACTAGCAAAAACATTTAATGTAGATGGCATTGCTATTCTTGAATCAAAACCAGATGCGAATATGCAGGCTCAAGCACCACTTAATAATAATCAATTATTAGATTTAGCAGAACACATTAAAAGTCATCAAAGAAAAGAAAAATCACCTCTAATTATAGTTGAGTCTTGCTTTTCTCCTTTACGAGCTATATTGGGTAAAACTTTTTTTATGAATAAAAACATTGGTATTAGTAAAGGATGTGCTGCTGGGCGTGCAGGAGTTGCACTGGATGTAGATGGAAACTGGATTCCTTGCCGTCACTTGCTGAAGCCGGAATCGTATCCAAGTCTACATGAATACTGGTGGAAATCTACAGTTTTAAATCAATTGCGACAGCATGAAGAAAATAAAGACAGTAAATGCTTAACTTGCCAGTTCGAACAAAACTGCCTACCCTGTCGAGTGCTTGGGGATAACTATTCATGTGCTTTTAACCACAATGGTGATGGTAGTGCACTTATTGAACAAGGAGATGTTAATTAATGCTAGTAAAAGCTTCACAATATAATTTTTCTTGGTCTATGAATGAAGAAAAAAAATTACTAATTTATAATAGTTTTTCTACACGTATGATAGTTATTGATAATAAACATAGTGACCTATTAGATAAAGGTAGCTTTGATATTAATGAATTAGCTGATGGAAAAAAGTTTGTTGCAAAAAGCTTACTAAAAAAAGGATTCTTAATCCATCATTCAATAGATGAGTTGAAAGTTTTACAATTCTCTAGTCAAAAGTATAAACATGATACTTCAAGACTATCATTGACAATTGCACCGACACTTTCCTGTAACTTTCGTTGTATATACTGTGATCAGGAGGAAAGAAATCGTCCGGCAATGTCTAAAGAAGTTGAAGATGCAATCTTAAAATATATAGAAGACAAAGTTAAAAAGCTAGATGAAATAAGTATTACATGGTACGGTGGAGAACCTCTTTTAGAACCCGATATATTGATTAATTTATCACAAAAAATAACTGCCCTAGCAAAGGGGCATGGTTGTGAGTGTGTATTTAAGATTGTAACTAATGGTTATCTTTTAGAACCCGAATTAGTAGCTAAGCTAAAAGAATTAAACATACAAGTAATACAAATTACACTTGATGGACCACCATCTATACACAATAAAAGAAGAAAACTTTTTGGATCAGATGATGATACCTTTAATAAAATTTTATTAAATATAAAAAACCTAATTAAAAATGATATAAAGTTTACAATTCGTGTGAACATTGATCAAACAAATGTTGAGGGTATAGAAGAATTATTAGACATATTAGCAAACAATGGCATACCTAAAAATTCAGTTAACTTTGCACAAGTATATACATATACAGATGCTTGCAAATCAGCTGCACACACAATGATGAGTACAAATGAATACGCTAAAATTGAACCTTTGCTATATGAGATGATGGTTGAAAAAGGCTTGATGGAAGATTTTACCCATTTGTTACCTAAAAGAAAAAGTAATTACTGTGGTGCTGACCATATTCAATCATATGTTATAGACCCAGAAGGAGATATGTATAAATGCTGGAGTGATTTTGGAGACAAAAACATTAGAATAGGTAATATTGTTACACAAAAAAGTACTAAGGAAGAAAAAATGAAACATGTAAGGTGGATTATGTGGTCGCCCTTTGATAGTGAAAAATGCATTCGCTGCAAGATGCTTCCCATATGCATGGGGGGCTGCCCCGATTTAGGCATGAGGGAAGGAAAACCTCATTGTCTCGCTACACAGTATCAGCTTGAAAAAATTATCAAAAAAAACTACCACCAAGCTGAAAAAATATCTGGATTTTGGACTATGTAAAATCATTTTAGAATAGCAGATTAGTAGTATTTTTAGATAGTTATGGGGGTAGTTATGAATTTACTAAATAAAAATTTTATTGAACAAGGTGAAATAAAATTATATTCTGATTTAAGGAATAATTCATACATAATTAGGGTCTTAAATGAAGATGATTTTGCAGCTATCATGCAGTTACAAGACACTGTAATTGAGTCTTTAAAAAATAAAGAATATTATATGCCTATAACTATAGAAGAACTTGAAAATGGTTTAATTGAAAAAGGTGAAACAATAGGTTTATTTATTAATGATGAATTATATGCAGCATGTTCTATATTAAATGAAATAGATTATGAAGAAAATATGGGATTAGAATTAAATTTTAGTAATGAAGATTTAACATTAGTGGCTCAATTACACTTTTCATTAGTGCACAACGCTTTACGTGGTCATAACCTACAACAAAAATTAGCTACTATATTAGCAGAACGTGCACATAAAATTAAAGGCTCTAGATATATATTTACAACTGTCTCACCGTATAATTATCCTAGTATTAAAACTGTAACCTCAATGGGTTTACAGATTGCTAAATTGTGTGAAATGTACTATGGCTGGGATAGATATGTTGTATATAAAGATGTAATTAATCCCATTAAACTAGACACAAATAATAAAATTATTGTATCTAGTACATCACTAGAAGAACAAAAACAGTTATTAAACAATGGTTATCGAGGATTTTTTCAATATAAAGACAAAGATGGAATAAAGATTATGTATGCAAAGATAATGAATTTGCAAAGAAATTTTTAAACATCCTAAACAACATTTTTAATGGAAATAAACACTGTCCAGTGGGGGTAAATAAACATTGAGAAAGCTTATAATAATGAGCATATTAATATTATGTTGTTTTATAACTACTAATGTTATTTATGCTACACAGGCTAATGATTATGATGATAACAAAGACTCTATAAAAGGAACATGGCGAATAGGCTATTGTGAAAGTGAACATTTTACTATGTATACTGATACATTAGTTCATATTATATATGGACTTGAAGAGATGGGCTGGGTTAATAATCTAGATGGTTTCGAACAAGTAGTAGAAACAGGTGATAGTAAAACCATTTGGAATTGGCTTTCATCTAATGATATTAGTCCCTATATTGAGTTTGTTGATGATGCTTATTATAACCTTTGGGAAACAGATGAAATAGAAATAGTAAATAGAATAAAAAAACAAGATGATATAGATATAATGATAACAATGGGAGCATTAGCAGGGGTTAAATTAACTGAATTTGAACATAATACTAACATTTTTGTCTTTGCTGCTTCTAATGCTGTATTATCAGGAATAATTGAATCAGCAGATGACTCGGGTAAAGATAATGTATGGGCACATATGGATGAAGATCGTTTTGAACGTCAGCTTAGAGCTTTTTATGATATCGTAGAATTCGAAAGACTTGGAATAGTATATGAAGACTCTGAAATTGCTAGAGTTTTTTCAGCTATAAATGAAATAGAAACCCTTGCTAAAGAAAAGGGTTTTGAAATAGTAGAATATCATGTTGATGAGCCTAATAGACCAGAGGAGTTTCCTAGGTATTATCAAGAAGTAGCAGAAGCCTATAATAAATTATCAGAGCAAGTTGATGCAGTATTTGTAACTGTATCACTATTAGAAAGTGAAAAGCTTCCAGAGTTATTTCAGCCATTTTATGATAATAAAATTCCTATTTTTTCTCAATTAGGTAATATAGAAGTAAAACATGGAGCCTTAATGACTGTTTCAGTAATGGATGAAGTAAATGTTGGAAGATTTGGAGCCTATAATATAATTCAGTGTTTAAAAGGAGCAAAACCACGTGAACTTGAACAAACATTTCAAAGTAGTCCCCAAATTGCTCTAAATGTAGAAGTAGCTAATATTTTAGATTTTAAATTACCATTTGAATTAGTAATAGTAGTTGATGAAGCATATCAAACTATAGGAGGAGAGTAATTAAAAAAACAATTTCAAGAGGGGATATATACTAGAAAAATTTAAGGAAACAATTTTGTTTCCTTTTTATTATATAATAAAAAGGATTGCTCTTTATCTTTTTTTATGGGTAATCCAATTAGACTATATACTTTTACAAATTATACTAGTATGCTAAAATATATAAGAATATTTAGGAGTAGGGTTATTGAAATGAAAATTGCTATTGATGGACCTGCAGGAGCAGGAAAAAGTACTATTGCAAAACTAGTTGCTAAAAAACTTGGGTTCATATATATAGATACAGGAGCAATGTATAGAGCTTTAACTTATATTATTATAGAAAATAAAATTGACTATCAAGATAACCAACAACTATATCAGCTGGCCAATTCTATAAATATTCACTTCGAAAATCATTCCAATACACAAAGAATAATATGTAATGGAAAAGATGTAACAGAAAAAATAAGAACTCCTCAAGTTAATTCTTTAGTTTCCAAGATAGCAGCTATTAATGAAATCAGGGAAATAATGGTCCAAAAACAACAAGAAATGGCTTCTCAAAAGGATGTTGTAATGGATGGAAGAGATATAGGTGAATGTGTATTACCTGATGCTGAATTTAAATTTTATATAACTGCTAGCTTAGAAGAAAGAGCTAGAAGAAGATTAATAGAGCTAAAAAATCAGGGATATGAAGTAGATTTTGAACATCTTAAAAAAGATTTACTAGAAAGAGATAATTTAGATAAAAATAGAGGTGTAGGGGCGCTTAAAATATTAAAAGATTCAATAGTCATTAATACTAGTGAATTAACAATAGATGAACTTTTGGACAAAATAATAAGTATTGTTCAGGAGGATTTATAGATGTTGTACACTCTATTAAGAGGAATAGTTAAAATATTTTTTCATTTTTTAGGTTTGAAGATTGATGGATTACATAAACTACCAAAAGAAGGCCGAGTAATTGTGGCATCAAATCATGTTAGCAACTGGGATCCAATAATAATTGCAGTAGCACTAGATAGACCAATACATTTTATGGCTAAGAAAGAACTATTTAGCAATCCAATATTTTCATTATTTTTTAGGAGTTTAAATGCTTTTCCAGTTAAAAGAGGGACTGCTGATAGAAAAGCTATAAGACATGCTTTAGCGGTATTAAAAGATTCAAAGGTACTAGGAATTTTTCCAGAAGGAGTTAGAGTTAAATCTGGAATGAAAAAAAAAGCTCAATCTGGAGTAGCAATGATAGCAATAAAATCAAAAACTCCTATAGTGCCAATAGCTTGTATTGGTACAAATGCTAAAATACCATTTGGATGGATAAAACCTTTAGTTGTAAAAGTTGGTAGGCCTATTTATCTAACTGAATATTATGAATCTAAATTAAATTCTGCTGTTTTAGAAGAAATAAGTGAAGATATATTGCAGGAAATTGACAAACTTTTATCAAAATAAAAGAAGGAATTTATATGATTATTACGAATATTAATAGTATTTTTGATGGGGTGTAATATTGCACGTAAAGGTTGCAAAAAATGCTGGTTTTTGCTTTGGAGTAAAAAGAGCTATAAAAATGGCTGAAAATAGTTCAGAAAAACCAAATAAGTGGTATAGCTACGGACCAATAGTACATAATGAGTCCGTAGTGGAATACTTAAAAAATAAAGGGATAAGCTCTATTAATGATTTAAATGAAATTGAATCTGGTGGAATAATTATAAGGTCACATGGAGTACCTCCAGAATTGATAAATCAAGCTGAAATAAAAGGCTATAATATTATAGATGCAACTTGTCCGTTAGTAAAAAAAGTTCACGATACTGCTAAGTTATTGAAAAATGAAGGTTATATAATCGTAGTTTTTGGTGATATAAAACACCCTGAGGTTGTTGGGATAGTCGGTTGGGCTGGAGAAAATGTATATGTAGTAAAGAACAAAGAGGAAGCTAAAGATATTTCAGTAAAAGGAAAAGTAGGTGTTATAGCACAAACTACCAAGGATGAGATAGAATTTTATGAAATAGTCTCGACTATACTCCCTAAAACTGAAGAATTACGAGTGTTTAATACTATTTGTTCTGCTACAAAAAAGAGAATTCAAGCAGCACGCAACTTAGCTAAAGAAGTAGAATTAATGTTTGTAATAGGAGATAAACAAAGTTCAAATACTAATACCCTAACTAAAGAATGTATTAATAGTGGAGTAAAAACTTATCAGATTGAATCTGCTTCAGATATAAAAAAAGATTGGTTAAAGGGTATAACTAAAATAGGAGTTACTGCCGGGGCTTCAACTCCGGATTGGATAATTAAGGAGGTATTGGACGTGATGAACGACGAGAAGAATGTCGAGCTTGGAAAAGAAGAACAAGCCATGAATAATAATGAGGAGAATTTTGCTAATCTAGAGGCAGAAATGGCAGACTTTGAGTCTCCTGATAAAGGGGATATTATCAAAGGTACTGTTATTCAAGTGCTCAATGATGAAGTGATGGTTGATGTTGGTGGAAAATCTGAAGGAATAGTACCATTACGTGAGTTAACCAATAAACAAGATGTATCCTCAGCAAAAGAAATTGCTAAGGTTGGGGATGAACTAGAAGTATTAGTATTAAAATGGGATGATGATGGCACCATTTTATTATCTAAGAAAAAAGTTGATGCTAGAAAAGCATTAGATAAACTAGAAGAGGATTACAAAGAAGATAATATAGTAGAGGGGACAGTAATTAACACAGTTAAAGGTGGACTTCTAGTAGATTTAGGAGTTGTTGCTTTCTTGCCCGCATCTCATATAGAAGATGGGTATGTAAAAGATGTAACTAACTATCTAAATAAAACATTAAAATTTAAAATAATAGAATTTAACCGTAACAAGAAACGTGGTTCTCAAATAGTACTATCACGCAAAAAACTAGTAGAAGAAGAAAAAAACAAAGCAAAAGAAGAATTTTGGTCAAATGTTAATGAAGGTGAAGTACGTACAGGCAAAGTAAAGCGCTTAGTAGATTATGGTGCTTTTGTAGACATAGGTGGTTACGAAGGATTACTGCATGTATCAGAATTAGATCATGTAAGAGTAGAACATCCTAAAGATATATTAAATGAAGGCGATGAAATAGAAGTATACATTTTAAACCTAGATCGAGAAAAAGAAAGAGTATCATTGAGTAGAAAAAAACTACTGAAAAGCCCATGGGAAATAGTTTTAGAAAAATTCAATGAAGGTGAAATTATAGAAGGTAAAGTAGTTAGGATAGCTCCTTTTGGTGCATTTGTAGAAATAATACCAGGAGTAGATGGATTAGTGCATATATCTCAGTTAGCTAATAGAAGAGTTGCAAAAACTGAGGATGTTGTGAATGTAGATCAAAAAATTAATGCCAAAATTTTATCAATAGATTCTGAACAAAAAAAGGTTAGTCTTTCCATTAAAGAAGCAGAAAATGACGTAGAAAGAAATGAAGTAGATGAATATCTTGAAAATCAAGAGTAGTTATATGTGAGGTGACTATATGCCTATATTCGATTTTCAATGTAAAGAGTGTGATCATAAGTTTGATTTAATGATATCTAATAATGATAAAGATAAAGCGAAATGCCCTAAATGCAAAACTACAAACGTAAAACAGTTATTATCTCTATTTAATACTGGTAGTTCTAATAAACCTAGCAATAACAATAATAATTCATGTCACGGGTGTAGTGCAGCCGGGACCGGTGGGTGAGCAATGAAATTTTAGCTGCCAGTTGGCAGCTTTTTATGTTTCTGAGGTGATTAACTTGAAAACTACTGGGGTTATTTTATCGGGTGGTAAAAGCACAAGAATGAAATATAATAAAGCATTTGCCAAAATCGATGGAAAACCGATTATTGAAATTATTATGGCTAAATTTAGCAACTATTTTGATGAAACTATTATAATTAGTAATCAACCAGATTTATATAAACAACTAGGAGTGCCAATTTATACTGATATATATCCTAGTAAAGGTCCAATGAGTGGTATTCACTCAGCATTAGTAAATGCTACTAATGATACAATATTTACTTCTGCATGTGATATGCCTTTTATTGATATGGATTTAGTTTCATATTTAATAAACAAAAAAAACAACCACGACATTGTTGTTCCAGAAATAAATGGTTATTATCAGGCCTTATCAGCTTTATATACTAAAAATTGTATTACGGTATTAGAAAATTGTTTAATAAATGAAAAACTAAAACTAATTAAAATATATGAACAACTAAATACCCTTGTTGTTAAGGAAAAAAATTTATTAAAACATAGTAAAAATAATCTTGAAGATGTTTTTTTAAACATTAATGATGAAATATCACTAACAAGAGCCAACAAACTAGCAGGGAGGTTATTGTCATCTCAATAAGAAAACAAAGAAAAAATCAACATTTATCAATCGCTTATGCTGCAAATGATGGTCCTTCAACCAGCGGATTTGAGAATGTTCATTTAATAAATGATTCAGTCCCAGAACTAAACATTGATGATACAGATATATCTACTCAGTTTTTAGGAAAAAAAGTTTCTACTCCGTTAATAATAAATGCTATTACTGGTGGTACAGCAGAGGCCAAAAGAATTAACGCCTCCCTTGCATATGTAGCTGCACAAAAAAATATAGCCATGGCAGTAGGATCTCAAACAATAGGTATTGATGACCACAATGTTAGAGATAGTTTTACAGTAGTAAGAGAAAAAAATCCAGATGGAATAGTTTTAGCTAATGTGTCAGCAGGTGTTAATCCAGATATTGCATTAGAAGCAATTGAGATGATAGGAGCAGATGGATTACAGTTACACTTTAATGTTCCCCAGGAACTTGCAATGCCAGAGGGAGATAGAAATTTTAAAGGAACTTTAAAAAACATAGAAACCATAGTTAGTAAAAGCAATGTACCAATAATAGCTAAAGAAGTAGGATTTGGTTTTTCAGCTAATTCAGTTAATAAACTATATAATAGTGGTATTAATATATTTGATATAGGTGGAAAAGGTGGTACCAATTTTATTAACATTGAGGATCAACGAAAAGGTATGTTTATGGGTGAACTTGATGACTGGGGAATACCAACCGCCTGTAGCTTAGCAGAAATAGTAGATTTAAACTATCCAATACAAATAATTGCATCAGGTGGTATACGAACCGCATACGATGCCGCTAAAGCCTTAGCAATTGGAGCGGATTTAGTAGGCATTGCATCACCATTTTTAAAAATACTACTTCAACAAGGAGTTGATGAATTAAGTAGTTTTGTAGATAGCAATA
The DNA here is from genome assembly GCF_009734445.1 of Candidatus Syntrophocurvum alkaliphilum. Classification (NCBI taxonomy): domain Bacteria; kingdom Bacillati; phylum Bacillota; class Clostridia; order Eubacteriales; family Syntrophomonadaceae; genus Candidatus Syntrophocurvum; species Candidatus Syntrophocurvum alkaliphilum. The sequence continues at coordinate 1,268,009 of NZ_CP046457.1, read as the reverse complement.
TTTACAAACTAAAAGCAGTGACTCTTATGACAGGAGCAAAAAACATTAAAGAAATAAAAACAAAACCAGTTATCATTACTAAAGATACTGCAGAATGGTTATCTTTAAGAGGTGTAGACCCCTATCAATGGTCAAAAAAATAAAAAATAAAAATCAAAAAAAAAGCCGCTTTAAGCGGCTTTTTTTCGTCGACCGAGTCAAAGGTGAGTCAATGGGGACGGTTCCTTTTGACTCATTTTTTGAGTCAAAAGGAACCGTCCCCATTGACTCACCTTTGACTCGTACATACATAATATCATCTAAAAAGGGAATTATATTTTATGAAAATATAAATTAAGAAAGGAGTAAAATATATGACTGATTTCCCTTTAGGGATGATTGCTCTAATAGTTGTTTCGATATTAATATACTTTGGTGTTGCTCATCGAGTATTAGATCGTCTTCGTTTAAGTGATAAAGCTGCACTAGCAATAATAGCCGCTATTATTGTTGGAAGTTTTATTAATATTCCAGTAACTGACAGAGTTACTATCAATTTAGGTGGAGTAATTGCAATAGGATTAGCGTTTTATGTTCTTTTAGGTGCTGGTACATCATTTGAAAAAATCAGAGCTATTATTGCTGCAGGTGTAACTGGTTTAACCCTTTTTATTCTAAGTAGATTTTTGGGGGCTGAACCTGAACAGATTATAGTTGATCCCCTGTATATGTATGCAATTGTAGCTGGTATAGTAGGATATTTGGCGGGTAGATCACGTAGAGGAGCATTTTTTGCCGCTGTAATAGGTGTTTTAACCATTGATATTGCACAATATATTTGGCTGACAACTACTGGTGTAAGAGGAACTGTATTTCTAGGTGGAGCTGGGGCATTTGATGCTTTAATACTAGCAGGTATATTAGCTGTACTATTAGCCGAAGTAGTAGGAGAAACTTTAGAAAGAATACAAGGCGGACCTAAAACTGAGGGTAGAGACCCAAATTTAATTGAACACTTAAAAGAGCCTCAGCCTTCGAAAAAACCTTCAGAAGAAGAGCAAGTTGAAGAACAAATTGAATCGGAACCAGAATCTGAAGATAATTCTGAAGGAGACCAAGAAGAGCGAGGTGAAAAAAATGACTAAAAAATTTATAGTATTTCTTTTAGTTGGAATACTAATGTTTGGTGTTACAGCTGAATTACATGCAGTCCACCAAGAATTACCTCCTGAAAAACACTTTACATTAGTAGATGAAAAAACCAAAAAGACAATAATAAAAACAGGTAGAGTTATTCATGTAGGAGATGAATATATAGCTCCAGATAATACTCGTTATGAAGTAGTTAGAATCGAAAAATATACAGCCTACTGTAAAAATAAAGGTAAAGAAGAAATGCCTGAAATAAAGCGTACTTCTCAAACAACTTCTTGGTTTAACCGAGTAATACCAGTTCAAGCGGATAATGATGATGAGGTAACTATTGCTATTTATTGCACTCATAGTGATGAGTCATATATAGAAGGTGATGGCGAAGAAAGTATAGATGGGCGTGGAGGTATTTATGATGTTGCCGAAAGAATGAGAGATGAAATAGAAGAGCTAGGTATTAATGTAGTATATAGTGACAATAATCATAATCCTCATGATGTAAATGCTTATCACCGTTCTAGAAGAACTGCAACAGATTTAATAAAGCAAGATCCAGCAATGAAAATAGATGTACATCGTGATGCTACACCCAGAGAAGAGTATGAAGGTGAAGTAGATGGTGAACCAATTGCACAAATTAAAAAAGTTGTTGGTAGATCTAATCCAAATAGTAATACCAATGAAGAATTTGCAAAAGAAATAAAGGCTGCTATGGATGAAGAAAAACCCGGTCTTTCTAACGGAATCCTAATAGGCCAAGGTGATTATAATCAAGACTTAAGCCCACAAGCAATCTTATTAGAAGTAGGAACTCATGAAACACCCAAAGACCATGCTCTAAAAGCAGCAGAAGAATTCGCTGAAATAGTTCCTACAATTGTTGGTGTAGAAGCAGAACCAGCTGCAAGACCTCTAGGTGGCGGAGATAACCAAGGTGCAGGCACTACTCTTCTTATTATATTAATAGCTTTAGGTGCAGCAATAGGTGGATTTTATCTACTAAATCGTGGGTCATCGGAGAGCTAGGATATGGAAGACTATGCAGTAGCTATAATCGCTGGTATAGTGTTTGGATTTGCTGCCAGATGGTTTATGCTGAAAAGCGATTATCGCTATTATCCAACATATCCTCACGGTCATGTAACGCATTTATCATTAGGTTTTATAGCAGCAGGATTAGGTGCAGTGGCAATTCCTGCTATAGCAGAGCCTGATTATGTTGCTATAACCTTTTTGGCTCTTGCTGCACAACAATTTCGAGATATACGAACAATGGAAAGAGAAACATTAAAAGAAGCAGATGAAAACAAACTTATAGGACGTGGACCAGATTATATTGAAGGTATAGCAAAAGTTTTTGAAGCTAGAAACTACTTAGTAATTTTAATTGCAATATTTAATAGTGGTATAGCTTTTTGGTTAGATTGGTATTGGGTATTAATAACTGGACCTTTAAGTATATTCCTAATAATTAAATTAATGAGTGGTATTATTATAGGGGATATAGCAGAAGTAGTAGAATCAAAATTACATTTTGAAGGTTCTTTATTAATGGTAGAAGATGTAGTAATAATGAATGTTGGTTTAGAGGAAACACGTGAGAAAATACTTAATGAAGGATTAGCAGTATTAATAAAACCAAAGGATGATAATGCACGCGCTACACTTCATAGTCCGGGACAACGTATGGCTATATTGTATGATGCAGTATCTATCTTAGGAACCAAGGTTGATATAAATGAACCAGAATTAATGCCATTAGCAAGAAAAAATATTGATGAAGGTTATCTAGGATTCTTTCTACTACCAAATGAACCTGATATTAAATACCTCGTAGAAATTATTAAAAGAGTACCAGTATTAGAAGCAACCCGAGGTACACCTTTATCAAGTTTATATGGTAGAAAGGCGGCTGATTAATGGATACAGGATTAACAGGATATATCCTAGCTATAATAACTATTAATAAAGATCTTGTTGGTGGTGGCGGTTGTCCAATTTTTTATGCAGAAGACGAAGAGCAACAAAGGTATATAGCATTACTCTTATCCCGTATATTAGGTGGAATAGTACATGATTTAGAAAATGGAGTATATTTTATAGCAAGACATTAAAACATCATAATTCTTACTATAATGTGGAGGATATATGAAAATTATTTATCATTGCTTTGGTGGAGCACATTCATCAGTTGTAGCTGCATCAATTCATTTGGGATTATTACAAAAGCACAGACCTCCTACAGCAGAAGAACTAATGAGTATTCCTTATTATGATAAAACCAATAATAATCATTTTGGTACTATAAGATTTATGGGAATTGATGAATACGGTAATGATATATATGTTTTAGGCAAAAAGAGCTTAGGAGATAGATTTAGTAATATATTAATGGGTATAGCTGAAATATTAGGTGTTAAAAATAACATTTTAACAATAAATACTATGAACAATATTAATGTTATTATGAAAATTGGAGGTTTTATGTCTAGGAGACTAGGATGGGTATCGATTGGTAGACCAATAGTTATAAAAGGTACCCAAAGTTCATTCTTTGACATAGTAAGAGTGGTAGACCAAATAAAACTTAAGGTAATGACAAAAGTGTAGGTGTTGCAAATGAAAATAATATTTCTGGGCTCTACCGGCGTACATCATACCTTAGTTGCGGCTAATTTATACTTAGATAACATGAAACCTAAAAAAGTTACCTTAATTGATGGTTTTGATGATAGTGCTATAGACTTTAGTGGATTTCCTATATATATAAAAGATGACATGCATGGCAATCAGGTATACACACTAGGTGTTGGACAAGACATACAATTAACCAAAAAAAGTATAGAGTATTTAGTAGATATACTAGGTTTTACTGCAGACGATTTAATAGTTCAACCTGTACACATTAAGGGGGAACGAACGCTTTTTTTATTAAATAGAATATCAGCTACAGTAAAATTCAATTCTCACACTACTTTTATAGCGGAGAAAATAATCAACAAAGAATATAATACTATAAAAGCAAACGTAGAGGAGTTTATAAAATTCATCAACTCTAACAAGAAAAAAGTATTTAACTTTTAAACTAAAAAGGTGGGTGTCCTACCCACCTTTTTTGCATCTTGCGATTAAATCCTTTTTAGTACATAATTGTTTAAATGGTAAAATTGTTATTGCAAATTGGAGGATTTAATGGCAGCGGTAATAAAAGATATAATAGAAAACAGTATTGCGGAAGAAGTTGATATAAAGCCAGGTGATATTTTACTATCTATAAATGGTTTTACTATAACTGATATCATAGAATATCAGTTTTATACTAGTGAAGAATTATTAGATATAGAAATTAAAAAATCTAATAATGAAATATGGGCAATAGAAATTGAAAAGGACTATGATGAAGATTTAGGTTTAATATTTGAAGGTGTTATATTTGACACCATAAAGTCATGTAAAAATAAATGCGCTTTTTGTTTTATAGATCAACTACCACCTTTAATGAGAGAAACCTTATATATTAAAGACGATGATTATAGATATTCATTTCTTTATGGTAACTTCATTACATTAACTAATTTAGATGAAAATGATTGGGAAAAGATAATTAATCTGCGTCTTAGCCCATTATATATATCTGTACATAGCACAAATGGCGAAATAAGAGAAAAGTTGATGAATAACAAAAATGCTAAAAAAATAAAATCTGACTTAGAAAGGCTAAAAGATGCAAATATTCAAGTTCATACTCAAATAGTATTATGTCCAGGTATTAATGATGGAGAAGAGTTGATACAAACCATTGATGATTTAATTAATTTATATCCATCAGTACTTTCAATTGGGATAGTACCTGTAGGTCTAACAGGGTATAGAGAGAATTTAGAATCCTTAAGACCAGTATCACCTAAGTTAGCTAATGAATTAATACCCCTAATTGAAGATTATCAAAAGAAAAATAGAAAAAAATATGGTAGTGGATTAGTATATTTAGCAGATGAATTTTATATTAAAGCTGATATAGATTTTCCTGAGGCAGAATACTATGATGATTTTAGTCAAATAGAAAATGGTATAGGGTTGGCCAGAATCTTGCTGGATGAATTTGAAGAATTAAAAAAAGAGCTTCCAGATACTATAGCCTTCAAAGAATCATCATATATAGTAACTGGGGAATCAGCCCAAAAAGTTCTCGAACCTTTGGTGTTTTACTTGAACCAAATAGACAATATAGATGTTAAATTAATACCAGTAAAAAACAATTACTTTAAAGGTGACGTAACAGTAACGGGTTTATTAACAGGAAATGATATAATTAAAGCTATAAATGGTAATCATAAGGGTAAAAGGATTATTTTACCTGATGTTGTATTAAAAGAAGGACAAATCCTACTCGATGATACCAGTTTAGAAGATATAGAAGAAAAAACTGGTGCAGATATAAAAATAGTAGATGGTAGTGCTAGAGATCTTATTAGAGCAGTATTAGCTTAAAAAGTACGGAGGAATAAATATGTCAAAGCCTGTTGTTGCTATAGTGGGAAGGCCTAATGTGGGAAAATCCACGTTATTTAATCGCCTTGCTGGAGCAAGAAAAGCTATAGTTGAAGATATAGCCGGTGTAACAAGAGATAGACTATATGATAAATCAGATTGGGCTGGAAAAGAATTTATTATAATTGATACAGGTGGAATTCGCTTTGATGATGGTGATACTTTTGCCAGTGAAATTAAATTACAGGCCCAGATTGCGATAGAAGAAGCAGATGTTATTATTTTTGTAGTTGATGCCAAGGATGGTATAACTCATGAAGATCAAGAAGTAGGCAAGCTTCTGCGCAAATCAAAAAAACCAATAGTATTGGCTGCAAATAAAATAGAAAATTTTTCCAAACACATAGATTATTACGAATTCTACAACTTAGGGTTAGGAGAGCCAATACCAGTTTCAGCTATGCATGGCATGAATACAAATGATCTTTTAGATGCAGTAATTGATCACTTTAAACCGGAGTTTTATGAAGAAGAAGATACCGACCGCATAAAAATAGCTATTGTAGGTAGACCAAATGTAGGCAAATCTTCATTGGTTAACTCATTATTAGGGGAAGAAAGAGTAATTGTTAGTGATATACCGGGAACTACTAGAGACTCAATAGATACCCCCTTTGAGTTTGAAGGAAAAAAATATATGCTTATTGACACTGCAGGGATGAGGAAAAAAGGAAAAATTAATGAAGCTACAGAAAAATATAGTGTTATAAGAGCCTTAAAAAGTGTTGAAAGAGCAGATGTAGTTTTAATAATGCTAAATGCTATTGACAAGGTAACTGAACAAGACCAAAGAATAGCGGGTTATGTTCATGAACAGGGAAAGGCTAATGTAATAGTTGTAAACAAATGGGACCTAATTAAAAAAGATGGACGTACTATGAATGAGTTTGATGAGGATATACGAGATAAACTGAAATTTTTAGCTTATTCTCCTATTTTATATATTTCTGCATTAACTCGTAAAAGAATATTTAAAGCAATTGAACTTGTTGATTTTGTAGCTGAACAACATACCAGAAGAGTTAATACATCAGATTTAAACAAAATCATAAACGAAGCTATCATGCTTAATCCGTTACCAGGCGGGGGAGGCAAAAAGATAAAAATATACTATTCTACTCAAGTACGTACAGCACCACCATCTTTCGTGCTATTTTCTAATCAACCAGAAAAGGTTCATTTCTCTTATTTAAGATACTTAGAAAATTTGTTAAGGCAAAATTATGGATTTGAAGGTACACCAATAAGATTTTATGTACGTCAAAGAGACTCTAAAGAATAGGGGGGAGGACAATTGTTAGAAGCTTTAATAATAATATTTTGCTATGTTTTAGGGTCCTTACCATTTTCGTACTTAATAAGTAGGTTGCTTGGTGGTATAGATATCCGATCAAAAGGTAGTGGTAATATTGGTGCGACAAATGTATATCGTACCTTAGGACCTTATATAGGTGTAGCAGCTCTTTTTGCAGATTTATTAAAAGGTTTAATTGCCGCATTCTTAGGACTTACTATAGGAGGCACTGTTATTGCTGCAGTTTGTGGATTAGCAGCTGTTTTAGGACATTGTTTTCCGATATTTTTAAAATTTAAAGGTGGTAAAGGGGTTGCTACAGCGGCAGGAGTAATGCTTATGTTAACTCCAATGGTTTTCATAATTTCATTAGTAGTTTTTGCAGTTATAACATTTGTAAGTAGGTATGTTTCATTAGCTTCAGTAACAGTTGCTATATTATTTCCAGTATTAACAATAGTAATGAGTGAACCTATTGCATATATCTTAATGGCAGCTATTATAGCTTCATTAGTTGTATATCGCCATAATGAAAATATATACCGATTAAGACAAGGAACAGAATCAAAAATTAACGAAAAAGCAATTTAATATGTTGGGGTGGTTCTATATGCAAAAAATAACAGTTTTAGGTGCTGGTAGCTGGGGTACAGCGTTAAGCATGTTATTAGCATCTAAAGGGTATAAAGTAACACTTTGGGGACGAGAAGAAGATGGAATTGAAGATATTAAAAAACATCGTATAAACGAAAAATTTTTACCTAGTATATCTATTTTGGAAAATATTTATCCTACTACTAGCAGGGAGGAGGCTATAACTAATTCAGACTTATTAGTGATAGCAGTACCTTCTCAAGCTGTCAGGGAAGTAATTGAAGACTTTAAACATTACATAAATAATAATATTTATATAGTAAACACATCCAAAGGTATAGAAATAACTACACAAATGCGAATGAGTCAAGTGATTAAAGATGTTATTGGAGAAAAAATTCTAGAAAGATATGGTGTTTTGTCAGGACCAAGTCATGCAGAAGAGGTTATAAAAAATATTCCAACTGCAGTTACAGTAGCAGCTTATAAAAAAGAAACAGCATTTTTATTACAATCTGTATTTATGTCTACATCCTTTAGAGTATATACAAATCCTGATGTAGCTGGTGTTGAATTAGGTGGGGCATTAAAAAACATTGTGGCACTAGCAACTGGAATGAGTAGGGGTTTAGGTTTTGGTGATAATACCACAGCTGCCTTAATGACAAGAGGTTTAACTGAAGTAGTTAGAATGGGAATTGCATTAGGAGCAGACCCAAGAACATTTGCAGGTTTAAGTGGTATTGGAGATTTGATAGTTACATGTAATAGCAACTATTCACGAAACAACCGAGCGGGTAATCTTCTAGGGCAAGGAAAATCCTTAGAAGAAACTCTAGAATCAATTGGGATGGTTGTTGAAGGTATTCATACAACAAGAGTAGTATACAAAATAGCTCAAGATTTAAATATAGAAATGCCAATTACAACAGCATGCTACAATATTATCTATAATAACAAAAATCCGAAGGAAGAAGTAGAAAACTTAATGCAACGGCGGAAAAAACATGAAATCGAAGAAATTGTTAACAATATAGATAGCTGGTAAAAAATAAAAAAAATGGATGGTAAAAAAAGTGTGAGTAAATCACACTTTTTTTCTTTTTTGGTTATATTAGCGAATCTTAATAAATATATTATTAGTGTTATAGAGTTATAAAGTAAATATTACTTAAGGGGTATCCGTAATCGGAGGGAGGGTGCCTTTTAAAAGTCTGAATACGAGGGAGGGAAAATGACAGTGGAAGGAAATAATATCTTAACCGATATCGCTGAAAGAACGGGAGGCGATATCTATTTGGGAGTAGTAGGGCCCGTAAGAACAGGTAAATCAACCTTCATAAAAAGATTTATGGAGCTAATGGTAATACCAAATATTGAAGATATTAATGATAAAGAGCGGGCTAAAGACGAACTACCACAAAGTGGTGCCGGTAAAACCATAACTACTACCGAACCCAAGTTTGTGCCCAATGAAGCAGTAGAAATAACAACAAACAATGGGATATCTTTTAAAGTTAGAATGGTAGATTGTGTAGGTTATACAGTAGATGGGGCTTTGGGTTACGAAGAGGATGATGAACCTCGTATGGTTAGAACTCCCTGGTTTGACTATGAGGTTCCCTTCGAAGAAGCGGCCGAAATAGGAACCAGGAAAGTTATTACTGACCATTCAACTATTGGAATTGTAATGACTACTGACGGCAGCATTAGTGATATCCCTAGAAAAAACTATATAGAAACCGAAGAAAGAGTAATTAATGAATTAAATGCACTTAACAAACCTTATATTGTTCTATTAAACTCAATGCATCCGTATGACAAGGATACTTTAGCACTTGTAGATGAACTTACTGAAAAATACAATGTTACAGTAATTCCAATTGACTGTGAAAATGTTACTATAGAACAGATATACGGTCTTTTAGAAGAGGTCCTTTATGAATTCCCTGTACATGAAGTAAACGTAAAACTACCAAGCTGGGTAAATGAACTTGATGAGGACTTTTGGTTACGTGATACATTAGAAACTGCTATACGTGACATATTAAATGAAGTTCGCAAAATAAGGGATATTGATAACGCCATAGAACAACTGTCTGATCTTGAGCACATAAGCTATGTAAGCCTAGAGGAGATGAATTTAGGAACTGGTATAGCTACTATTGATGTTACAGTTCCTGAAGAACTCTTTTATCAAAGTCTTAGTGATGTCAGTGGATTCTCTGTTGAAGGAACAGATGACATTATGCGTCTAATGAAAGACTTTAGCTTTGCTAAGAAAGAGTTTGATAAGGTATCTGCTGCATTAGACGAAGTAAAAGAAACTGGTTATGGAGTAGTTACTCCTAGACTAGAAGAAATGTTCTTAGAAGAACCCGAGCTTATCAGACAGGGTAGTCGATTTGGTGTTAAATTAAAAGCAAAAGCTCCATCCCTCCATATAATAAGAGCAGATATAACAACAGAACTTACACCTATAATAGGAACTGAAAAGCAATGTGAAGAACTAGTTCGCTACATGTTAGATGAATTTGAAGAAGATCCCACCAAAATTTGGGAGTCCAATATATTTGGAAAATCACTACATGATTTAGTCAGAGAAGGTATACAAAACAAACTTCACCGGATGCCTGAAAATGCTCAAGTTAAACTACAAGATACTCTACAACGTATAGTCAATGACGGTAGTGGTGGATTAATATGCATAATAATATAATAACAATTTTTTAATTATTTAATTAATGTTGGGAAAGCTATTTATAGCTTTCCCTTTTTTAATGGCATTAATGAGGTAGCCAGAGGACATTTTGTTTAGCAAGCTAAATAAAGCGTCCTCTGCTACCCCTTTTTTTATTTGCTTTTCATTGTTTTTTTAAAATACTAGTGTTATAATGTCCGTGTTGCAAAGAAACATATTCGCTACATATAGACAGAGGTGAAGCATGACAGAAAAAGAAAAAAAATTTTATATTGTTCGTGAAGATATTTTACCTGAATCTATTTTAAAAACAGCTATTGCCAAAGAAATGCTTGCAAATGGAGATGCTAATAATATAATAGAAGCTGTTGATAAATTGTCTATGGCTAGAAGCACATTTTATAAATACAAAGATGGGGTTTTTTCATTTTTTAATGCTGATAGCTTAAATATTATTAATATTTCACTTTTACTAAAGCATATACCGGGCATACTTTCTCAGGTCTTAAATTGTGTCGCACTAAACAAGGGTAACATCTTAACTATTAATCAAAGCTTACCACTACATGGGGTGGCTCATGTAACTTTATCTATCAGTGTAGATGAATTAACGATAACTATTGATGAGCTTTTATCAACTTTAAATACAATTGATGGAGTTGTAAATGTAGAGATAGTTGGAACAAGTTAAAAGGAGGAATTTTTTTATGATTAATATTGGATTATTAGGTTGTGGTACTGTAGGTTCTGGTGTAGTAAAATTACTAGAACAAAACGGGGAAACAATATTGAAGAAAACAGGAAAAGAGATTAGAATCAAAAAAATCTTAGAGAGAGATGTAGAGAAGTGTCTAGAATTAGGTTTTGCTGAAAATTGCATAACTGAAGACATAAAGGATATTGTTGATGATCCTGAAATAGATATTATTGTAGAGCTACTAGGTGGTATAAGTCCTGCAGACGAGTTTATTATTGAAGCAATGGAAAAAGGAAAACATGTAGTAACAGCCAATAAAGACTTAATTGCAGTAAAAGGGCAAGATATTTTTGATACTGCTGAAAATCAAAAAGTAGATTTTTATTTTGAAGCTAGTGTTGCAGGTGGAATTCCTGCTGTAACCCCACTTAAACAATCACTTGCAGGCAATAATATTGAAGAGGTAATTGGAATACTTAATGGAACAACAAATTATATACTAACCAAAATGAGTCGTGAAGGGCAAGATTTTGATGATGTTTTAAAAGAGGCTCAGGACTTAGGTTATGCAGAAGCAGATCCTTCCTCAGATGTATATGGATTAGATGCCGCAAGAAAAATTGCTATACTAGCATCTATAGCATTTAACAGTAGAGTAATGTTAGATGATGTATACGTAGAAGGTATAACATCTATAAATGCAGTTGATATGGAGTATGCTAAGGAATTAGGGCTTGAAGTGAAGCTATTAGCAATTGCTAAACAAGAAGAAGGTCAAATTCAAGTTAGGGTTCATCCAGCATTTATACCTATTGAACACCCTTTAGCTTCAGTAAATGGTGTTTACAATGCTGTATTTATCAAAGGTGATGCAGTAGGAGATATTATGCATTATGGTAGTGGAGCAGGACAAATGCCTACAGCTAGTGCAGTAGTGGGTGATATAATAGAGATTGTACGTAATAAGAATTATAATAGCAATGCTCGTATAGGATGTACTTGTTATGATCAAAAACCAATTTTAAATATTAATCAATTAGAGGGACAATTTTATATAAGAATGGCAGTCAAAGATCGCCCAGGTGCACTTGCTGGTATCGCAGGTGTATTTGGAAATAATAATGTAAGTCTATCTTCAGTATTACAAAAAACTAATGATTGGGATATGGCCGAATTAATATTAATAACCCATAATACTAGTGAACAAAATCTAAGAGATGCTTTAGCTGTATTAAAAGGAATGAGTATAGTGGGTGAAATAAACAATGTAATAAGACTTGAAGGCATGGATAAAAAGTAGTAAATAGGAGGGCATAAAACGTTAATGGTTGCAGTAAGAGTACCAGCTACAAGTGCAAACCTTGGACCAGGTTTTGATACACTAGGATTAGCTCTTAGCCTATATTTAGATGTTGAAATGGACTTTGCTGATGATGCAATTATTGAATTTAAAGGAGAAGGCGAAGAAGACTTAAAAAACAATCCAGAAAACAATTTAGTATTAAAAAGTGCAAACATACTACTATCTAAAGCTATAATAAAAAAAAATTTAAATATAAAAATTAAAAATGAGATTCCTATTGGGAAAGGTTTAGGTAGCAGTGCTGCTGCTATTGTTGCTGGACTGTTTGCTGCTAACAAACTAATTGGAAATAAATTTTCTGATCAACAATTGATTAAATGGGCTGTTGAATTAGAAGGACATGCTGATAATATAGTTCCAGCAGTTGTTGGTGGATTTGTAACAGTTATGCTTTATAATGATGAAATATATTATCAAAAGATACAAATACCATCAAACATTGATATAATAGTTGTTGTGCCTAATTTTACTTTATCAACAGAAAAATCTCGTTCAGTTATACCTGAAAAGGTAAATATAAAAGATACTGTATACAACCTACAAAGGGCTTGCTTTTTAATAGCTAGTCTTAATAATAAAGATTATAATAAATTAGATAAAGCTATGGATGATTTAATATACCAACCTTTAAGAAAACATTTTATTCCTGGATTTAATGACATAGTTGATAATGCAATTGATAATGGGGCATTAGGAATTGCATTAAGTGGTGCAGGACCATCATTTTTGGCTTTTGCACATGACAATCCAGAAAAAATAGGTAGCTCAATGCAACAAGGGTTTAACGTTCATGGCGTAGAGAGTAAATTATATTACTTAAAACCAGAGGATAAAGGCTTAGTTATAGTAAAATAGGGAGTGGGAGAATTTTGGGATTAATTGTTAAGAAATTTGGTGGTAGTTCTGTTTCATCTATGGAACAAATTAAAAACATTGCCACAAGAGTTAAACAAAAGCGGGAAAACGGTAACCAAGTAGTTGTGGTTGTATCTGCAATGGGTGATACAACAGATGAACTTATCCAATTAGCATCATTTGTAGGTAGCGATTTATCTAGTCGTGAAATGGATATGCTTTTAGCGACTGGGGAACAGCAATCTGCTTCACTATTAGCATTAACACTTCAATCTATGGATTGTAGTGCAGTATCACTGACAGGTTGGCAAGCTGGAATACAAAGCGATTCATCATATAGTAGAGCTCGTATTACGGATATAACTACCTCAAGAATATTAAAAGAGCTTAATAATGATAAAGTAGTTGTAATAGCTGGATTCCAAGGGATTTCACCAGAAGATGACATTACTACTTTAGGTAGAGGTGGTTCAGATACTACAGCAGTAGCCTTAGCAGCTAGTTTAAATGCAGATGAATGTATTATATTTACCGATGTAGAAGGCATATATACAGCAGATCCTAGAATAGTAAAAAATGCTAGTAAACTTAAAAGTATTTGTTATGAGGAAATGTTAGAAATGTCCAGTTTAGGAGCTGTTGTTTTGCAACCACGAGCAGTTGAGTTTGCAATGCTTTACAATGTTGATGTGAAAGTGCAAAGTAGTTTTAACAATAACTCAGGTACAGTTTTAACGGAGGTTAGTAAGATGGAGAAACAAAGAGTTGTTAGTGGAGTTGCACATGATATAAACTGTGCAAAAGTAGCATTATATGACGTAGCAGATAGACCAGGTATAGCTAGAGATTTATTTACCACCCTTGCAAACAATGGTATAAATGTTGATATGGTAGTTCAAAGTGCTAACCGAGAAGACAGAAATGATATAGCATTTACAATTGAAAGCGATGAATTAGAAAGAGCATTACCTGTAGTTAACATATTGGTAAATGAGTTAGGTGCTTCAGGTATGTCCTATGGAGATAAAGTAGCTAAAGTATCTATAGTTGGTGCTGGAATGCAAAGTAATCCTGGAATTGCAGCAGCCATGTTTGAAGCATTAGCAGAAGAAAACATTAACATCCACATGATAAGTACATCTGAAATAAAAGTATCATGCATAATAGACGAAGAAGTAATTGAAAAAGCAGTAAATGCACTGCACAATAAGTTTGAATTAGATAATATAAAATAAAACAAAAAGATACAATAACATTGACTAAACACATACTTATGTTATAAAATATCTTTTGGCGTCGGGGTGTAGCTCAGTTTGGTATGAGCGCTACGTTGGGGACGTAGAGGCCGCTGGTTCAAATCCAGTCACTCCGACCATTTTTTATGCCCAGAAATAAGTGTTTTTAAGAGTATAAGAGCAAGGAAGCACGGGGACGGTTCTTTTGCTTCCTTTAATTAACCAAGGAAAAAAATGTGTTAACTCCTATAAATTTTATTTACTACCTAGAAGTAGATAAAAATTTATAGTATTATATATGTAATGATTACAAAATGATATGTATACAAATGTGAATTGTATACACCGCATATCATGATTAAAAATTCATAAGGGGATGGTTGTAATGAAACGGTTTTTAAAAAGTTTGAAGGGGAAAATTACTATTGTAGGTATAGTATTAATACTTATTACTGTATTATTAGTATCTATAATAGCAACCAATGTTGCTGAAAATGCTATTTTAACTGAAGTACAACATAATTTAGAAGAGACAAGTATGGAAGTAGGAGATGCAGTAGATTTATTTATAAGTGAAAAAACAAGTAACATACAAGTAATATCAGCAAACAATATTTTAAGTGATCCAAATACAACCATAGAAGAAAAAAATACAGTTTTAAACAATTATCAAAATGCATTTGGTGACGCTTTTTATGATTTAATTATGGTAGATTCACAAGGTGCTTTTATTACTACTACAGGTGATACATATAGAGAAGATTATAGTGATACTAGTTGGTTTCAAAGTGCTGCAGGAAAAAATGATCTTCATTATGAACACAGAATGAGCATTGATTTTGGTGTTTATCTAATAGTTGTAGTAATGCCTATATATGATGAAGCTGGAGAAACAATAGGGTACATAAATGGAAGAGTTAATATTATGGACTTTCTAGATGAAAAGCTAATGCCTATATATGAAGCATATCAGGCTAGAAATATTCCAGGAAGTTATCCATATATAGTAGAACCAGGGGGCTACATTGTCTGGCACCCAGAAAGTGATTACATAGGTGAATTAAATGTTCTTCAAAGGGATGATGATTTAGGTTTAGTTGCTGAAAGAATGGTAGATGGTGAAAAAGGTTTTATGTATTATGATTTTGAAGGTCTTGATAAATCTGTTGCATTTTCTCCAATGGATGGTTATAGACATTATGATGGCTTAGGTTGGTCTATGGCAATAACTGTTGAAAATGATGCATTATTAGAGCCTGTAAGTAATCTTATAACAATTATAGTACTAATTTCTGCACTTGCTGTAGTTATAGCAGGTATGATTTTTTGGTACTTATTACACATAACTATTAAGCCATTGAACCAAGTAATAGAGCAAACAAATTCTATTTCAAAATTAGATATTAGTAATGATTTATCGGAAGAATTCATGCGAAGAGAAGATGAAATAGGTCAATTGGCTAGGTCGTTCCAGACACTAAGTGAAGCTTTAAGAAAAACTATTATTAACATTAGTCAAGCTTCTAATCAAGTAGCAGCATCCTCAGAAGAAATGAGTGCTGTAAGTGACCAAACAGCTACAGCAGCAGATGAAATTGCAAAAACCATAGAGGGAATGGCTAAAGGAGCAAATGATCAGGCTAAGGATACTGAAGAAGGAGCAGTAAAAATTGATGAACTTTCAGATGTAATGAATGAAGATTATGAATATGTAAAAGAACTAAATAGTTCTGTTGATGAAATAAATAACTTTAAAGACGAGGGATTTAAATCATTAGAGTTGTTAGTTGCTAAAGCAAAAGAAAACAATATAGCAGCAGATGAAATCTATAATGTTATACAAGAAACTAATAACAGTGCTGAAGGGATTAAAAAAGCTAGTGAAGTAATTAAAAGCATTGCTGATCAAACAAACCTGTTAGCATTAAATGCTGCTATAGAAGCAGCAAGAGCAGGTGAACATGGTAAAGGCTTTTCTGTTGTAGCAGAGGAAGTAAGGAAACTAGCTGAACAATCTAATGACTCTATACAAGAAATAGAATACATTGTTAATGATCTTTCTACCAAAACTGTTAATGCAGTATCAACTGTAAAGAATGTTAAAGATATTGCAAATGAGCAAAATAATAGTGTGGAAGATACAAAAGCTAAGTTTGAAGGAATTGCAGAAGCTATAGAAAGAAATAGAAAAATAATAGAAGAATTTAATAGAACTGCCTCAGAGATGGACCAGAAAAAAAATAAAGTTATTGAAGTAATACAAAATCTATCCGCTATTGCTCAAGAAAATGCAGCTAGCACTGAAGAGGCTGCTGCATCCATTGAAGAACAAACAGCTTCAATACAAGAAATATCCAGTGCTAGTAACGAACTAGCAAAGCTAGCAGAAGAGTTACAAGAACAAATTTCAAAATTCAAATACTAATTACTATGTAGATTAAAGACAGGGGCGGGGAAGCACTGTGCTTCCCCGCCCCTTGCATTTTTCTCTTTTGTTTTAGCCGGTGGGTCTGCTATTATCATATAATTTAATTTTTAACACATTGACATTTATTACACTAGGTATTGTGTCCGTCATACCAGTTATGGTACCACCTACTACTTCTTGTAATTCTTTAACTTTTTCAGGTATATTAAATCCATAATCAATTTCACAATTTAGCGCAATAGCAATGTTTTCTCCTTCTTCTTTTACTTTGGTTGCTCGTTTTGAATTAGTAGAAACTCCTATCTTTTGTCCTACATCACCAATAAAATCAGAAACTAGTGTGACGCCCTCTACTTCTTTAGCTGATTCTTGGGCAATTTGTATAAATACAGCTTCATCAATTACTATGTCGCCTAAGTCTTTTTTAACTATCATATTATATCATACTCCCTTATAAATGATTTAGTAGTAGCTTGGAAGATTTTGCACTACTATATATATTATTACATTTTTCGTGTAAATCTACAATTTTAATATTGCTTAACTATAAATATCTTACCCTAGTATTTATTTAATAATGCTTTTTACAAAAGAAAATAAATTATATTCTTTAAAAATTTGTACTTTTTATCGTAATATAATAATAGAATAGTATTATTTACCTAATTTTTATTAATGGGTGATGATTATGAAAATTAATAATAAAAGGGACTTATTTTTAAAGTACAAGCTTTTTATATTATCAATAATATTAATAAATGATTTGTTTATAAATATTGATAGTGTTTTGGCATATAGTTGGTATGAATTTTCTAGTAGTATGTCTCGGTCTTTTAATAAAGTAGACATATTTAGTTTTTCAAATCTATTTATTTTGATTTTGATTATATTAACAATAGCATTTATAATCTACTTCCTAAGACGTGAAGCTGTTAGACAAAACTTAGAGGCGCGGCAAGCTTATAAGGAGTTTTTAAAGCAACAACGAATAAAACGCTTACCACAAGCAGTAGAAGGACAGAAAAGAAATTGGTTTAGATTAAAAACAGAATTAGATATTCAGTGGATTCCTTCATCATTAGCTGATAAATATAACAAAAAGGATTACTATAAGGGTTGTGTTATAAATATAAGTGGTGGAGGTCTTTTATTTAGAAGCAATGAATTAGTTACAGCTAATGAAGTGGAATTTTACATTGAACTTGATGGTGAACTAATGCACTTAAATGGAGAGGTAGTAAGAGTAGAAGAAGAACAAGAAAATGATGATAAAAAATATTTAGTCGGAGTTAAATTTATAAACATTAAAGAAGTGCAAAGGGATTATATCATTTCATGGATTACAAAGTCTCAAAGAGAAGAGGTATCAAATAATAAAGAAGAACTAAATGAAGAATCAGAAGATAATAATGAAAAAACAAATAAAATTGAAGAATTCACTGCAAATCAAGAAACAACTAATGAGAAAGAAGACCAAGATAACTTATTTAGAGCAGAGCCTATCCATTTTACTGGTTTTAAGAAAGATGAACAGATACAATTAAAATTAGATAGAGAAGGAGAAAATGTTACTATAAAAGGAGAGGTTATTAACTCTCAAGAAGATGATTATGGCAACCTTACTATAACTATTAATATAACAAACCCTAGGAAGCAGTAAATGCTTCCATTTTATTACTTAAAAATGGAAAAAGATTACAAAAATACACTAAATGATCTATAATATAAAATGTATAAAAAAGATACGGGGAAGGGGTTTATGAAAAAACAAAGGTTAATGCAAATTTTAGAAGGAAGTAAATTAGGTTTTTGGGAATGGAATGTTCAAAGTGGAGATCTTTTAATAAATGATTTATGGATAAATATATTAGGATATGACTTAGATGAAGTTAAGTCAGATATATCATCTTGGGTTGAACTAGTTCATCATAATGATCGTAATAAACTATTAAAAAAGATAAACAAATTATTAAAAGGTGAAAGTGACCTCGAATTTGAGGAAATAGAATATAGAATACAATCAAAATCTGGAGAATGGAAGTGGGTTTCTACAAGGGGGAAAGTTATAGAAAAGGGTGATAGTGGAGAGGTAACAGTAATTGCAGGAACTCACTCAGATATAACGCGCAGAATAAAAGCGGAAAAACAATTAAAACAAATAAATCAGGAGCTATTTGCTCTAAATACCATTTCACAAGCGATGAGTCGTTCAAATAGTTTAGAAGATATCGCATCATTACTTCATTCCTTATTTATAGAAACCAAAGCTTTTCCAGGAGGAGCATTATATTTTAATAATATAGGTGAAACAAAAATTAAAAGGAATATGGACTGGGGTCTTACTAAAGATATCTTAGATTTCCTACCTCAATTGTCAGTTGTTTCTCATTATTATGAGCCCCAAAATGATATAAATCTTAATGCAAAGATTTTTCAACTGATAAATGAAATACCATCAGAAATTAATGTGGAAGATTATTGGAAAAGCTGTTTAGCTATTCCTATAATAAGTGATCAACAAATGCAAGGGATTTTGTTTTTATTTGATACCAAGTATATAGAGGTAAATAATCATGATCAAATATTTTTAAAATCAATAGGTCAAATAATAGGAGTTGCTTATCGTAAAATATGCCTGTTTGAACAAGTTCAAGATTTTAGTAAACAGATGCAGCTCTTATCTCAACAGTTAATATATGTACAGGAACAAGAAAGAAAACACTTATCACGAGAGCTGCATGATCAAATTGGTCAGCTTTTAACTGTTCTAAAAATAAATTTACAACAAATAAACAGCCAAGGTTATTCAGAAGATAATATAGAAAAAAGCATTGATTTGGTAAATAATGTTCTAGAAGATGTAAAAGACCTTTCCTTTTCTCTGCGACCTGTTCTCCTAGATGACTTAGGGTTAGAATCTGCTTTAAGATGGCATTTAGATAAATATGCTCAACATACTGGAATACACTTTAACTTAAATAGTAATTTAGGTGATATTCGTTTTTCATCCGACTTAGAAATTAGTTGCTATCGTATTGTGCAGGAAGCAATAACAAATGCAATAAAACATGCAAATCCTACCAAAATAAACATAAAGATAAAATATAATAATAAACATTTAAAAGTACTAATACAAAATGATGGACAAGGTTTTGATGTAGACTTAAAACTTAAAGAAGGAGTTTATCAAAAAAGTCTAGGTTTAATAGGAATGCAAGAAAGAGTGGCACTTTTTGGAGGGGAATTAAAAATAATATCTTCATCACTAGGTGATGGAACAACTGTAAAAGTAACATTTACTGTTCCGCCAGAAAATAAGAAAAGGAAAGGTGGCTAAGATGGAAAAAATAAAAATTCTTATTGCAGATGATCACAAATTGGTGCGTGCAGGAATATCATCCCTTGTTGAAACTATAGAAGATATTGAAGTAGTTGCTGAAGCCAATGATGGTGAAGAAGCTATAAAATTTATTTCTTTATATAAACCTGAGTTAGTTTTAATGGATATAGCAATGGAAAAAATGGGTGGTATAGAAGCAACTGCAAAGATAAACTCACAGTATCCAGATATAAAAGTAATTATATTATCTATGTATGTTAATGAAGAATTTGTATGGCAAGCATTACGTTCAGGTGCTTGTGGTTATCTATTAAAAGATGCAGCTCCCATAGAATTAGAGCTAGCTATAAGATCAGTATTAAATGGTGAAACATATTTAAGTCCTGTGGTTTCTAGTCATGTGGTTTCTGATTATGTTAAACGAGTAAAGGGAGAGGAAAGTTATCTTGAAAGACTTACTCCTAGGCAACGTGAAGTATGGAAATTAATTGCTCAAGGTCTAACTACAAAGGAGATTAGCCATAATTTAGGTATTGGTGTAAAAACAGTAGAAACCCATCGTACTCAACTGATGGAACGATTAGAAATACACGATATAGCAAGTTTAGTACGCTTGGCTATGAAGATAAACCTAATTCATGAAAATGAATAAATTTTCCACTAAAAGTTAAGGTATTTGCTGATAAAAACTAAGGTATTATCCTTAATTACATATCTTCTTTAAGACTTTATACTATTAGTAAGTTAACAACTTAAAAATTTCTAGAGATAAGAAATTTAATCTATTATGTTATTATTATAAGGAGGAGTTAAAATGTTAGAGAACAAAAATATTAATCCGGTGGCAATGTGGTCTCAAAGTTTTAATATGATGAATGAAATGGCGCAAAAGATGTGGGAGGTGAACAAAGTTAATTATAAAAACATTGAAAGCATTAATGAACAATTTTTAAATGCTATAAGTAAAACTATGGAAACTAGCAAAAAAACACAAGAAGAAATAAAAACTAGTTCAAATTCCTTAGGTGATCAATTCTTTACAATGGTAGAACAATTTGTAAAAAACCAACAAAGTCAAATGGACCTATTTACCAACAATTCAGAGCAACTAATGAAATCATTTAAAGATAACTGGGAACAAACAATACAAATGACAACAGAAATGAGCAAACAATATCAAAATCCTTATATGTTTATGCCTCTACCTTATCAATACTTAGAATTGCAAAATAAGATTGATGAGTTAAATCAAAAAATTACTGACAAAGATACCAGCAATAAATCTAAGAATAATAAATAAGGAAAAAGAAAATAAAAAGGAGCTTGATTCAAAAATCAAGCTCCTTTAAAGTTTAAAACAATTTATAATTCCAATCCTAATTCTATTAATTCTGCTTTTAACTTTTCAATATCTTGTGGTGAATTAATATCAATGGAGAAATAACCTAGCCCACACGATTCAATAGCTTTCTTAGAAAAGCTATCTCCAGCCCCACGTCTTTTATCTTCACTAACTTCTATACTTATTACTACTTGAGGTGTTAAATCAGGAAGTTCAAAAATCACTAAATCTAAAGTCTTATCCCTAATTCGATTATAATATTCTTCGGCATTATTAGCAGTCATAGGAACAGTTATTACTTCTGCTAAGCGCACTCTAGGAAAAGCAGCATATTTACTATCCTTTAGCAGTTCTGAAAATAATTGATATAATCCGAGGTCTTTGCCTGTTATCAAATGATTTTGCATTCTATAAGGCATATTGTTCTTATTACTCCATCTATCACCAACATCTATAACCTTACCTTGATTTGGCTTAGAAGGTTTAACCTTAGGTTTGCCTTCTCTTTCCTTTACATAATCCCAAACAAGTTTAGTGATGACTATAACTAAAAGCAACCCAATCAGCTGAATCATTAGGTTTCCTCCTTATTTAATCTAATTATTATCTTTATATATTATACAAGATATGTAACAAAAATTAATATTAGTTTACAATACTTATGAAAAAATACAAAAGAACAAAAATTTTTACCTTTTTGTAAACTTATTATAAAATGTATAACAGATTATTTAATAAGTTCACAGCTATATTTACTGTATAATTTTAGTGTTTATATAAAAGAGGAGGTTTTTTAGTGAAATATCAAAGCAGTAGAGGAAAATATTCTGGCATAACATCTGCCCAAGCAATAAAAATGGGTATATCTCCTGATGGTGGTTTGTTTGTACCAGATTTTATACCATCACTTAACTTAGAAAATATAGAAGAGCTATCTCAACTAACCTATCAAGAAAGAGCCAATTATATATTTGCAAATTACTTAACAGATTTCACCAATGACGAAATAGAGCATTGTGTTAACTCAGCCTATAACACCCATAACTTTGATGATGAAAGAATAGCACCTATAATACAGCTAAACAATACTACATATATACAAGAACTTTGGCATGGTCCTACCTGTGCCTTTAAAGATATGGCATTACAAATACTACCATATTTTTTATCAGTAAGCAGACAAAAAACAGGTGAGAAAAGTGATATAGTTATACTGGTAGCTACCTCAGGTGATACAGGTAAAGCTGCTTTAGAAGGTTTTAAAGATGTAGAAGGTACCAAAATAATAGTGTTTTTCCCAGAAGATGGAGTTAGTGAAGTCCAAAAACAACAAATGATTACCCAAGAAGGTAATAATGTATTTGTATCTGCGGTAAAAGGTAACTTTGATGATGCTCAAAGTGGAGTTAAAAATATGTTTAGTAATATGCAAGTAGCGGAAATATTAAATAAAAATAATAAAAAATTATCTTCGGCTAATTCAATTAATTGGGGGAGACTCTTACCTCAGATAGTTTACTACATCAGTGCTTACATAGATTTAAGAACCCAAGGTAATATTGCAAAAGGAGAAAAAATAAACTTTGTTGTTCCAACTGGTAACTTTGGTAATATACTAGCCGGTTTTTATGCTATGAAAATGGGAGTACCAATAAATAAGCTAATATGTGCAGCAAATGCTAATAATGTTTTAACCGAATTTATTAATACTGGAACATACAATAAAAATCGTAATTTTGAAAAAACCCTATCACCATCAATGGATATTCTAATTTCATCTAATTTAGAAAGATTACTTTACGAACTAACAAATCATGATTCCATCAAAGTTAGTAAATGGATGGAAGAATTAAAGGATTCGGGTATCTATAAAATAGATGAACAAATTCATGATAAAATAAAACAAATATTTTGGTCAGACTATAGTACAGATCAAGAAACCTTAGATACCATAAAAGAATGTTGGGAAAAAGACCACTACTTATTAGATACCCATACGGCTGTTGCTAAAGATGTTTATGAAAAATACACTAAAGAAACAAAAGATGCAACTAAGACAGTAATTATCTCTACAGCTAGTCCATACAAATTTGGAAGTAGTGTAGCTAAGGCTGTACTAGATAAGGAAGTTATAAATAACAAAAATGAATTTGAAATACTAAATATACTTAAAGAAAAAACCAATATAAAAATACCAGAAGGACTTAAAAATTTAGATAAACGTGAAATACGACATACATGGGTAAGCACCAGAGATGAACTTGAAAAAACAGTACTTAATTTCTTAAATATAAAGGATAAATAAAAGCAAAATAATACGTATAAAAAAAGCCGCAGTATTTTACTGCGGCTTTAAACTCTTTTATTTAGTGCCTAAGAAAAAATAAGATATTAGTTCATGACCCTTTTTAAAATGCATTCCATTTTCACATAATTCCTCATCATAGGTTTTACTTTCATTAACCCATCTTAAATCCTTATCATAAATCATAAAAGGTACAGAATCATTAGTATGAGTTTTTTCAGATATTGGAGTATAATGATCAGGTAAAAGCATAATGCGTAATTTATCAAAGCTGTCTAAATCATTAACTGCTCTTCCAATGACCTCTTTATCAATTTGCTCTATTGACCAAACCTTACTATCCACATCACCTTGATGACCTGCTTCATCGGGAGATTCTATGTGTACAAATACAAAATCTTTCCCATTTTTCAATTCATTAATAGCTGCTTCACCTTTACCGGCAAAATTTGTTTCTACAGCACCAGT
The DNA here is from genome assembly GCF_009734445.1 of Candidatus Syntrophocurvum alkaliphilum. Taxonomy (NCBI): domain Bacteria; kingdom Bacillati; phylum Bacillota; class Clostridia; order Eubacteriales; family Syntrophomonadaceae; genus Candidatus Syntrophocurvum; species Candidatus Syntrophocurvum alkaliphilum. The sequence continues at coordinate 1,243,705 of NZ_CP046457.1, read as the reverse complement.
TGCACCTTCAACATCTATAATATCAAGTCCGGAGGCAATTCCTAGTCCCTTTACTAAATCAACAGCAGCAACTACAGAGCCATTAAGATTATATAATTCTTTAATACTAGGAAGAATTAATTTACTACCTTCACCCCATAGCCATATAGAATTAGCAGGCTTCAATCCCTTTTTCATACGAGCTAGATTAACTGGATGGTCTTTTAAGATAGCTGCACTCTTAACCATTAAATCATAAATTAGTGAACTACCTTCTCCTTTAGGCAGGTTATCACTTATTTTCTTTTCAGATAAATCATGGGGGGGAGTTAAGTTTAAGGTATCCAAAATATTATTTTTCCATACCATTACATGCCTATAACTCATACCGGCATAAAAGTTAATTATTTCAGTTCCTAATTCCTTATTAATAGCTCCAATTAACTGAGCTGCTTCCTCAGTACTTATTTCACCACCACTATAATCAACCATTGTTTTTTCACTATAATCTTCTTCATCAGATAAGGTAACCAAATTACACCTTAATGCCATATCATTTTCATCTAATTTTATACCCATGCTAACAGCCTCTATAGGCGATCTGCCAGTATAGTAAACCTCGGGATTATAACCTATAACCGAAAGGTTTGCCACATCACTTCCAGGTGGAAATCCCGGGGGAATTGTTTGGGCAGTGCCAATAATAGAGCTACTAGCTAAAAAATCAATATTTGGTGTATTAGCATATTGCAGAGGTGTTTTGTTACCTAAAGCCTCGATTTTATAATCTGCCATTCCGTCTGCTACTATTAACAGATACTTCATATTAATATCAACTCCTGTGAATAATTGCTACTATAGTATATCATTTATAAAAGCTTAAGTGTGACATGTAAACACAAAAAACAAGATAAATGAAACAGGGGACGGTTCTTTGTTCTATTGATGATAGAACAAAGAACCGTCCCCTGTTTCATTTATCTTTAAATAACATACTTAATTTCAGAGCCGGGAAACATATCATTAATATTTTCTCTAAAAAAATTTTCCATATCTTTTAGCATATCCTTGGTGTAGACATACTTACCATAACCAAACTGACCATACTTAAATTGTCGGTCCTTTTCTTCATCCATAGATAATTTAGTATCAGGAAAAACTTCTATAATATTTGAACGAGCTTTACGGGTAAATCTATGGGATATAACCTCAAAATCTATTTCTGAATAGTCTCTATCACCTAACTGATACTTCATATCAACTAAAAGTCTCTTATAATCTTCTTTCCAACCGTTTTCTAAAACTACTGGAGCAATAATAACACCACTTGGATATCCATGCTTTACTACACGAGAAAGAGTTTCTAATCGCGTTGCTAGTTTAGGTGTACGATGTTCATAATTTTTAATAACCTTATCAGAGTTTATACTAAAACGTATTCGCGTATGCTTCTTATGATCTATATCAAGTAAAGTATCTACCTGATTAAACTTAGTAACAAAACGAAGTCTACCTAATTCTTCACTAGCAAAAAACTCAATTGCTTTTTTTAATGCTCCACTATAAGGTTCAACTGGTATAGGGTCTGATGTAGCAGCTGCTTCAAAAAAAGTAACATCAGGCTTTCTTTCCTCTATATACTTTTTTGCCTGGGCTAAAATATCATCTACATTTACATATACTCTAGTATATGGTTTTTTACCCATTTGAGTATTGAGATAGCAGTACTCACATATACCTTCACAACCAGTAACCAAAGGCAACTGATAATGAGCTGAAGGCTTACAAGTGGCAAAATCCAAAGTGCGTCTTACTCCTACTACTAAGGTATTCTTTCCTTGAAAAAAGGCTTCCCTAGAATCCTTACCAGGAATACCAGTAACCCTATTATGTGATTTTAAAAAATCAATAGGTATATCTTCTTTCCTTAATTTTTTTATAATTTCTTTACCTATAGGATAATCTAGTGCTTCTTTTTCAAAAAAAACTCTTTTAGCTTTAATACCCATAAAACCTCCACTAATACGTTTTAAATCGGTTTCTTCGCATCTGCCGTATATTACCTTCAGGTATAAGTCTTCCTTTTCCTTCATACATTATTCTCTCAATCCCTACTTTAGGATCATCATAATGCTTTTTGCACTCCTCACAATTATTACAATGATTAACTACCCTTTCTTCCGGCTCTGGATAACTACTTATCATGCCTTCATAATTTCTCAAAACTACCATATGATCAGACTGCGAAATCATATATTGTGGTGAAACAGGAATCTTACCCCCTCCACCAGGAGCATCAATAACATAAGTAGGTACTGCTAAACCAGAAGTATGTCCTCTTAAAAACTCTATAATTTCAATACCTTGAGCTACAGAAGTTCTAAAATGGGCAAGACCACTTGAAATATCACATTGATATAAATAATAAGGACGCACCCGTATCTTAAGTAACTTATGAACAAGCTCTTTAATTATATAAGGACAATCATTAATACCTCTAAGAAGTACAGTTTGATTACCTAAAGGAAAACCAGCATCGGCTAATTTATCACATGCTATACTGCTTTCCTCAGTTATTTCATCAGGATGATTAAAATGAGTATTAATATATATCGGTTGGTACTTTTTAAGAATACTACATAATTCATCTGTAATTCTAAAAGGCAAAACTACTGGTGTTCTTGTGCCTATACGAATTATTTCTATATGCTTAATACTTCTAAGCTTTCTTAAAATTTTTTCAATATTAGCATCTGACATTAAAAGACTATCTCCACCAGAAATGATTACATCTCTAATAGATGGTGTTTCCTGCAAATAACGAAGTGCCTGATCTAACATCTCTACAGGTAGAGCCTTATCAGTAGTCCCAGCCATTCTGCGCCTAGTACAATGCCTACAATACATTGAACATTGATCCGTAACCAATAAAAGAGCTCTATCGGGATACCTATGAGTAATTCCCGGAACTGGTGAATCTACATCTTCAAACAAAGGATCATCCATATCATTATCATTATCTATTGAATTAATCTCAGTTACTGTAGGAATTGACTGTTTCCTAATGGGACACATAGGGTTCTCAGGATTCATTAGCATTGCATAATAAGGTGTTATAGCCATCCGTAAAAACTCCAAAGATTTACCAATGCCTTGTCGTTCTTCATCAGTTAAATTAACAATTTGTTCTAAATCTTCTATAGTTGTTATTCTATTTCGTAACTGCCACTGCCAACTATTCCAATCCTCCTTACTTACATCCTTATACAAAGAGGTCGCTACATAATTGCGCATTTAATTTACCTCCTGAAATCCTTTTATACTATTTTTAGTATAAAGATGTGAAATTAAGCATCAATTTTACAAAAAATATTAAATTCAAAGCAATAACTTATTTTTTAGCATAAAAAAAGAGCTAGTTTTTTCAACTAGCCCTTTTAAGAATTATCTAACAAATTTTTTGTGGATAGGTGCTTTTACACCATACATTCATATCTTCAAATCCACCTGAAATATTACAATTATTAACTAAAGTACCGGTATAACGATATCCATGTTTAGCAAAAACCATATTCATACCAAAAGAAGTACTTCTAGCAATAGTATAAAGACAATGTATATTTTTTTCAGGTAAAGTAGACTCCAAATTTTCCAAAAGTATGGATGCAAGTCCATTACCTTGTTCAGAAGAAAGTGTAGCAAAATCTGTCATTTCAGCACTTCCTACTGAATAATCTATTTCAGCAGAAGCTGCAGCTACTAACTTATCTTCAGCATTATATAACAAACCATATATAATATGATCTAATGTAGATTCAAGATAATTTGGATCACAAACTGGATATGGATATGTTGGGAAAACTTCTTTAAATAAACTTGCTAAATTATTCAAGTCTCCTGTATCCGCTGTTTTAAAACTATATCCATCTGGCATATTATTATTATTTTTTGCTTCCTCTGCTTTAGCTAAAACAGTTTCTAATACTGATAAATTTTCACTATGAGTCTTTGATTTGCCTCTATCTCCATAAAACCTTGAACATATAACAGCATTTTTCTTAAATCCAAAATAATCGTATATGACTGCCTCTGCACTAAAGCCATTATCAAGAAATAAACTAGAATTATTTTCGTCAATTTTTCCCCATACCTTACCAAACTCATTATAATTTGCTAAGTCATCAATGATACCTATAAATTCATTCATACCATCAGGATTAATAATATTAAAATCTAAAATTGAGATTCGTTCATTATATGGAGAAAAATCTAAATTAGCTCTAAAAAAATCCCCTTCTATTTCTCTTGTTATACCCCACCTAGATACATTTAACTGTTCATTGTTTTCAGTATAAATTTGTACATCATTAGTCTGTTTCATCATTATCCCTTCTTGCATTTCGTGTATTTCCTTCAGGTATAAGACTTATAGTATCATTATCATCACTATAAAGTTTCTCTAGTCCTATTATGTCCCGTTTTTTGTTTTTCTTACTATTACATATATTACAATCTGGTGGACATGTACAAGTTTGGTCTTCTGGCTCGGTATATACAGAGATTACACCTTCATAATTTCTAAGAATAGTTTTTCTTGAACCATAAGATAATAGATAATTTGGTTGTAGTGGAATTTTTCCTCCACCACCAGGAGCATCTACAACAAAAGTTGGTACTGAAAAACCAGAAGTATGACCTATTAAGGATTCTAATATTTCTACACCTTTAGAAATAGGAGTTCTAAAATGTTCAATACCTCTAGATAAATCACATTGATATAAATAATATGGTCTAACTCTATTTTTAACTAGAAGATGATTTAAATCTCTCATAATTACTGGACAATCATTTACATCCTTTAATAAAACTGATTGGTTACCTAAAGGAATACCAGCATCTGCTAACTTTCGAATAGCAGCCTTTGATTCTGGTGTAATTTCCATAGGATGATTAAAGTGAGTATTTACCCAAATTGGATGATACTTTTTAAGCATATCAACTAACTCATCATCAATTCGCATAGGAAGTACAACCGGAGTACGAGAACCAATCCTTATTACTTCCACATGTTTTATTTTTCTTAGTTCAGAAATAATTTTTTCTAGTCGCTTTGTTTCTAACAAAAATGGATCTCCACCTGATATAACTACATCTCTAATACTCTTATTTTCTTTTATATAATCAATGCCTTTTTGAATAGCAGATAATGATATAGTAGATCCTTCTTCTCCAACTTTTCTCTTTCTTGTACAATGACGACAATACATTGAACACTCATTAGTAGAAAGTAAAAGCACCCTATCTGGATATCTATGAGTTAACCCTGGTACGGGTGAATCAGCATCCTCATGTAATGGATCTTCTAAATCATAATCACTAGTATGTAGTTCTAGTTCACTAGGAATTGCTTGTATTCGAATAGGACATTTTGTGTTGCTACGATCCATAATTGATGCATAATATGGGGTAATTGCCATAGGGAAAAGATCTATTGCTTTTTTAATTTTGATTTCATTTTCCTTTGATATTTCAACAAACTTTTTTAATTCTTCTATAGTTGTTATATTATTTTTAATCTGCCATTTCCAATCATACCATTCATGATTTAAGTCTAGACTATCGACTTCCAAAGTATTAATAACTATACACCTCCAATAAATTTGAGCACCAAAAAGCATTTGCCAGTATATGCCAAAAATGGATATAAATTATAAGCTTTATGATATTATTTATTCTATTAGAAACACCTAATATATACAAATGCCATATAGATTAATATGCAATAACAAGTAGATTATTATAGGAACTATCAGGGAAAATTATAATATATATTTATTAATACTTTTATATTCTCCTAATACATACCCTAATTAAATGGCTATATTTAGGGGTGTATGAATAAAATCATGTAAAACAAATGTACTTAAAGATACTATTAGTATTATGAAGATATATTTAATTCATGACATTACACCGAGTGTCACTCGGTGTAATACTCAATTATTCAGGATATTTTTTTGAATATTTCTTAAAAGCATCCTTACCCTTAATGCTAAATTCTTGAAAAAGATTATTGAAATTGGCTAAAACAGCGGATGCATAGCTAAGTTTAAGTTTACCTTTGGCACTTGCTACTGATTCTTTATCCTTTTTATAACGACCCATCTGAACATCTTTGGGCATTTTATCACCTCCTTTAAATTAGTGTTTACTTGGTGAGTTTATATTATTAAAGCAATATGTTGGCTCATAATTTTTTTAATATGATACATAATTACTGTGAAAACTAGTGCATTGTGTTACGTTATATATTTATTTTCATATTATAAATAAAAGGGAGGAGGGGATAAAATGAAAATAAATAGAATGGTAAAAGTAATTGAAGCAAGATCATCTCGAGAACTAGAAAAACTAATTAATACATTTATATCTACAACTGATATGGAGGTAATAGAAATTAAGTATTCTATTACCAATGAGAAATTCACAGTACTAATCGAACTTAGAGAAGCACAATACTATGGATAATTCGTAAAAGAAAAATTTTAAAAAAATATTATCATGGTACTCTTGACTATACTAATGCCAGGTGATATAATTCTTAATGTTGCGGAGCTGTGGTGTAGCGGTTAACATGCCGGCCTGTCAAGCCGGAGATCGCGGGTTCAATTCCCGTCAGCTCCGCCATAAATTTACAAATGGATCTTAAAAAATATAAAATCTCTAAATTTACAATAACTATTGACTTTTTAACGAGCTCCATTTATAATGATTCTTGCACTAAAGAGTGCCTAAGCCTCGATAGCTCAGTCGGTAGAGCAGCGGACTGAAAATCCGCGTGTCGGTGGTTCGATTCCGCCTCGAGGCACCATTAGTTAAGCGGAAGTAGCTCAGTGGTAGAGCATCGCCTTGCCAAGGCGAGGGTCGAGAGTTCGAATCTCTTCTTCCGCTCCATTGATTATCTCGCGTTACAAAGGTAGCGCTTTTATTTTGCGATAAATATAACCATTGTTTTTCTTGCAATGGTCCCCCAAAATTGATATAATTAGCTTGCCCGAAATCACTATGGGCGGGTGGCGAAGAGGCTAACGCTGTGGTCTGCAAAATCACCATGCACCGGTTCGAATCCGGTCCCGCCCTCCATAGAATAAAAAATGGCAACAACAAATTAATAAGCTATCATGCCCGGGTGGCGGAATAGGCAGACGCACGGGACTTAAAATCCCGCGAGGTTAAACCCTCGTGCCGGTTCGACCCCGGCCTCGGGCACCATTATATAGGTAATTTGCTGAGACAGAGTTCTCAGCTTTTTTCTTTTTCTGTGTTTCTTTGTATTAGGTAAAAAAGTATTTAATTAAATCTTTTTTGCACCAAATTTGCACCTGAAATCATTCATTAGGAAGGTTTCTTTTATATGACATCTAGCAGTATTCATCTTGCACTATTTCTAGTAACTTATCTCTTCTATTAAATTCTGGATTTTCTAAAACCAATTCATGTAGTTTTTTTAAAATATCACCTATTTTAGGGCCTGGCTTAAAACCTAACTCCATTAAATCATACCCATTTATTTCTAAGTCAGCTATACTTAATACTTCATCACTTTCCAATATTTCTTTAACTAGCTTTTTATTATATTCAACATCACTTATAGCACTAGAATATTTACTTCCTTTAATATCAGCTATATGTAAATCAAATAAATCATCTATATTATCTGTTCCTACTCGATTTATAAATCTTTTAGCTTCAGCATGGCTTGAAAATCTATTTCTGTGCATATGTTCTTTAATTAAAATACTTACATTATTTATAGTTTTATTATCATATTTTAAACTTCTAAGTATATCTTCAGCCATTTGTGCTCCAACTTTTGGATGATTATAAAAATGACCAATATTATTTTCATCAATACTAAAAGTAACTGGTTTAGCTACATCATGTAAAAGAGCACCTAATCTAATATTTAACTTTTTAGGACTATGCTCTAATACTTCTAAAGTATGGCTAAAAACATCCTTATCATGATAGGGAGAATGTTGGTTGAAACCATATGAGTCTATTAACTCTGGTATAACATATTGCAAAAGCTCTAAACTAAATAATTGCTTAACACCATTAGCAGGATAATCTGAGAGCAAAATTTTTGAAAGCTCATCCCGAATCCTTTCGCTTGAAACATTATTAATTAAATGTGCATTTTTAAAAATACTTACTTTACTCTGCTCATCTTGCTTAAAATTTAATTCACATCCAAAACGAACAAATCGCATCATTCTAAGGGGATCTTCTTTTATCCTATCTACAGGGTCAAAATTAAACTTTATAATTATATTAAACAAATCATTTTTCCCATCACAAAAATCATAAATCTCACCATTAATATCCATAGCCAGTGAATTTATAGTAAAATCACGTTTTAATAAATTACTTTTTAACAGTTTATTAATATCCAAATTACTTTCACCACTATTAATAGAAGTAACCTCACAAGCATAGTTGCCATTAACAACTGTCAAAGTACCATGTTTTTCACCAGTACTTATAACCTTAGTAAATAGCCGCTTAATTTCATCTATTGTAGCAGTAGTAACTATATCAAAATCCTTAGGCTTTTTGTTAAGTAGGTAATCCCTTACACAACCCCCTACCAAAAAGCAATGGTTTCCAAAACTGTTAAGCTTATTAATTATAAAGTGTATTTCATCTGGTATATAAATCATTTTGCGTCACCCAGCTCATTTTTTGAAATCTTCTAATTTTTCATATTATATCAAATTTATAAATGGTTATTAGGACAAATCTATTACAATGTTTAATAAAAAATATCCACTTATTAGTAAGAATTTACTATTTTTAAGAGGTTATTGGCATATTATGGCGTATACAATTAATTATTAGATTTAATTAATTAAATGAAGTATTAATTATATTATTGTAATACATTTGTCATAGTTAAAAGAATAATTGGGTTTTATTATATAAACATAGTTATAATTTTTTCTTAAATAAGGGGGTGGGAAATAGAACCTAGGCTTTAAATAGCAATAAGTTTTCTTATCTTATGCTAAGTTGGATATATAAGATAAAAATTATATATCCTGATTAATATTTGATTATAATTTATAAAAAAACTTTAAGGGAGATGAGTATATGCAAACATATAAAATCTGCCATTAAAAGGGAAGGGACATAAAACAAGTTATTACCAAGGTTGATACAAATGACATATTAGAGGAATCTAACTTAGTTCAATTCCTCATTAAAGGATATGTAAAAATTGAATTTACAAAGGGAGATGTTTATGAAAAATAATAAATTAAACGTTTTATCAATCATGATATTAATAATAATATTCATGGTGTCAGGATGCTCTTGCTCTGATAATGGGCAGAAGAAAGAAGAAAATGAAACCAGTCATGAAAGCCAGATAGATTTTATAGAGTCATTGACAGCAGAGGATTTTAAAAATAAATGCTTAAGCAAACTGTTTGCTATAGAAAATGATGAAATTATGCCTGGTTTTACCTTAGAAGACTATGAAAGGTTTAAAGATTACCCAAAGTATAAAGATATTAATAATGATCCATTTCAGGAAGACGATGGCATTCATAGAAGTTATACAGTAATTGGTCGTGATATAGGCGACGGTGACTACCGCTCTTCATATGAATTAATGTCAGAAGATTTTATTGAAACTGGTAGGTTGTGCTTTTTCGGGAAAGAAGTAGCTGAAGAATACTATGAGGAACATTTAAATATATGTAACGCATCTTTTGTGAGTGTTACTCATTTAGTTTATAATAATGCAAAAAATCAAAATGCTGTTCAAGGTATAATTTATTTAAAACCTGAAAAAGAAAACGATCTTGGATTAAAACCAAATAAAGTATATAAAAGAGACATAGAGATTAGTTTTACAGAAAACGTTAGTTGTCTTGAAACTAATCAAACAGGACCCATGATTCATAGAGTAGTAGGTTTAGAAGAAGAGTTTACTTTAACTCCATATAAGGAACTTCCTGATATTATTGCCAGGTAGCCTACAGCATACATGATAGAGTTGCTGAACATGGTTCTGTATATTAAAAACATTTAGCTAACGAATGGAGGTTTATATGCCCTACTTAGACATTGTTTCTTACATCGGTTCAATTACTAGCATCATTGCATTTATACCAGTTTTATATGCTTTATGGCTACTAATAACTGTTACTAAGAAAAGAAAACAAGAGCTAGAAAGGATAAGGAGAGAGCCAGGACAAAGACCAGTATTTTTAATAGTAGATGCTTTAGTAGATCAAGATATTCAAGCACAAGTAGAAAATTACATTGCTAATCAACCTGAATTTGAACAGTTTAAAAGAAACGGTACAATTCCAAAAGACATGATTATATATTATAGCCATAATTATGAAATCAATAATAGTAATATTGATAAAATAGTTAAGGATATTAGAAAATCAAAAAGCCAGATACAAAAAAAAGGTGTAGATAAAATACATTTGTTTATGGCAGGTCCTATAATGTTAGCAGCAGTAATTGGTGCAGAACTTAGTAATATGACATCAACTCTGATATACCAAAACACTCCCAATAAAGGTTATGAATGTTGGGGACCTATGCAAAGACCAAATTAAATCTATTATTTAATAGGAGACTATTATGACAAGTAAAAAATATTTATCAATGATTATATTAATCAGTGACCAAACAATTCCTAATTTATTAAGTGTTATGCACTATAGACCAAACACTATCTATTTTATTCATAGTAAAGAAGAACGAATGATCAAACTCAAAAATGACCTAAAAACTACTATTTCTGAAGAAATCGATGAAGTTAAATTTATCGAAAAAAAACTACAAACTTTAGATCCAACTTCTAGTTATAATACTTGTTTGGAGATATTAAAAAATGAAAACCAAAAAACTATTATAAATGTTACTGGTGGCACAAAACTCATGTCTTTTGGAGCATTTCAAGCAGGTTTTGAAATGGATGCCCACATTATTTATGTAAATACAGATAACAACTGTTTTTTAAATATGAGAACAGGTGATATAGATGGATATTTACCAAAGCTAAGTATCCATCACTTTATTAGACTTAGAGGAAAAGCTTATGATGAAACATTAAATAATTTCTTAAAAGAAAAAAGACCACATTTAGAGCAAATTATTAATGACATTGTAAACATGAATGATAAATGGAAAGATTTTTGCAAATATTTTAATAAAGAAGATAATTACAATAAAACAGAACTCCTTATTCCTTCAATATATACATCAATTATATTTTTACTTAGTAAAGTTAACTTTATAAAAACAAACAAATTAAACATAAACTCTGATCATATTGAATGTATTATTAATAAAGATGTTAGGCATTGGTTTTTTAAACCTTACATGCCATCATTAATATACTCCTTTTATAAATTAATGAATCACAAAAATATAGATGATATTGGTATCAATAATTATTCTGAATTATATATAAGTACAAATTCTCAATTAAATATAATTCGCTATGCTAATGATTATAAAGCTACAACTGAATATTTAAATTCTATAGAAAATGAAGCCCGAAATATAGCTGGTATCTTTACTAACAAAACTCTAGTGATGGATAGTGATATAAGTAGAAAAGATAAATTTCAAAAAAGAGCTAGCCGTATGGGAATTAATATACTTAAAGCCAATATTGTAAATAAATATCCTGAAAAAATAATAGAAAAAGTTTTATTACCTGAAACACCTTCGAGGCAAGGTGTAGAATGTATGGTTTTACTAATAAGTGACCAAATAATACCTAATTATTTAGCTGTTTTAAAATTTAAACCCCGCAATATTTATTTTATATTTACAGAAGAATTTCGTTTTATAAAACTAATGGAGAACCTAAGCGATACTATAAAAAATAAATTACCAAATACAAACATTTATATTCGGGTAACTGATTCATTTGATGCAACAGTTAGTTATAAAATAAGCAAAGAAATCATAAATGAATATGGTAATAACAATACTATAATTAATGCAACCACTGGCACTAAACCTATGTCTTTTGGTGTATTACAAGCTGGGGTAGAAAAGAACTCTCATATTATATATGTTGATACACAAAATGGAGTAATTCTAAACACTGGTCAAACTGATTTACATTTCCTAGATGGAAATGATTTATTACCAAAACTAATTATAGATGATTATATCAAGCTATGTAGAGTAAAAATAAAATCAGAAGAAACAACAGAAGTATTAAAACATGAAAAAACATTAAGAGAATATGTGGACTTAGTTTTTAAATATATTGAAAGTTGGAGAGCAATATTCTCACGTATAAATAATCCCGAATTATTATCTAGAATCGATAATAAACTGTTATCAGGATTAAAAAAATTAGGTATTGTTAATAAATATGAAATTAAAGATAATAAAAAACCAGAACTTGAAGAAACAAATAGTTTTAGTAATTACAAAAGCATACTAAAAAAAGAGGGAACTCCCCTTGAATTATATACATACTTCACTGTTAAAGACTTTCCTGAAGTTGATGATATAAAGGTAAGTTTATCTTTTGATTGGAGTTTATCTGATATAGATCCACCCAATAATGAACTAGATGTAGTATTAAGCTGTAATTCTCGCCTAACAATTATTTCATGTAAAATTGGGAACTGGCAACTAAATGCATTAGAAGAGTTAGAAGTTTATGGGGACCTTTTAGGTGGTACTTTTGTAAACAAAATCTTAGTATACTACAATGAACCTAAGAATAATTTTACTGATCTCAAAGAAACAGCAATTGCTATGAGGATTAAATTAATTAAGTATTCTGATATTAAGCATGATTACAATATATTAAAAAAAGCTATATTATAATTTTATAATTTAAACAGTATTTATTATAAACTGCCTATTGATATATCAACAGGTAGTTTTTTTACGCAAATTATTATATTGTAATACTTCTGTCCTGTTTTAAAAATCCTATTAACTTTAAAATAACTATGCAAATAACTTATTTTAAACAGGAGGGAGTGAAAATTATTTTATTAGTTAGTAGAATACTGTTATTAATTGTAGCAATATTTAGTTATTTTTGGGGTAATAGAGATAAATATAAATCATATAAAAAAAGTAGCTATTTAGAGAGTATTGGATATATTTTTTTCATAATTGGTACATTAGCAGGAATAGCAAGTGTGATGCTTGATGTAACTAGACATTGTGAGCTCATATTTACTTTATCAATAACCATAGGATTTTTATTGATATATATATATTTACTTCAAGAAAAAGGGGTCTTAATAAAAAAGTTATCATATGATTCACTTACTAAGATATACACTCGAGATAAGGCATTAAAAATACTACAAAATATGAAAAAACATAACAGTAAAGAAAACTGCAACTTAAGTATAATGTTTTTAGACCTAGATCAATTTAAATTATATAACGATATGTTTGGTCATTTACAAGGAGATTTAATTCTATATGAAGTAGCTAAATATCTAAAATACCATTGTCGTAAAAATGATATCATTGCCCGGTATGGTGGAGATGAATTTATTATAATTTTACCTAATACATCAAGTGATGAAGCGTTAAAAATCAAACATAGGTTGCAAAATAACATAACGAATTATAATTGGCCACACGATATTGATTTGAGTTTGAGTATTGGTATATCTGCATATCCTGATGATAGTGTTGATATAGAAAAATTATTACAACTAGCTGATAAAAGAATGTATTTAGATAAACAAAAGATTAACTAAAAATACAAGGATTGTTACCAAGCTTTGTTTAATAACTAATAACAAAGCTTGGTTGTTTTTGGAAATATCTACTTAAACAATACCCTTTTAAAAGAACGAGTAATCACACAAGATAGATGGGGGAGAAATATATAGAGAATGAAAATTATTTGGATTATAAAATAATAATTAATGGATTTAGAGAGATAAAACCATTAATTAGAAGCTTTGGGCACAGAGCAGAAGTTATAGCTCCTTTTAAACTTATGAAATGAAATAAAAGAAGAATTTAAGGAAATGATATATTTATTAAATTACTAATAATAATTGTCGTCGACCTCCAGTAGTGTAAAAAAACCCGGGGGTCGACGACAAATAAAAATCTTATAATATAGGGCTTTACAAAGAAAAAGATAAATATTAGAATAAATTAACATGGAAAAGCAAAAAAGCTAAAACCATGTATTTTTCTACCCTTCAGTGGGTTTTTAGCGTACCTATAAGGAATTGAAACCTTCTTCAATAAACCAAACACTCTTTTGACTTAAGTGTTTTTAGCGTACCTATAAGGAATTGAAACATAAGAGGGTATATTCATATCCTCTTATTTTATTTGGTTTTTAGCGTACCTATAAGGAATTGAAACTCACCCATACAGGACAACCCTTACAGACTAGGACTATGTTTTTAGCGTACCTATAAGGAATTGAAACGGAACTTCTTATATGTCGGCACAACCATACCTGCGGTTTTTAGCGTACCTATAAGGAATTGAAACTATTTTCTGGAAAAGGGTGACATATTGAAGTTAGGTTTTTAGCGTACCTATAAGGAATTGAAACCACTCATGGCATTTGTAATTGTCTTTGATGTACTCCTTGTTTTTAGCGTACCTATAAGGAATTGAAACCCAATCGGACTAACTATCCTCGCTATAATGATCGGTGGTTTTTAGCGTACCTATAAGGAATTGAAACCTTTTTCTTTATCAACTCAGGGTCCATGTAGAACCCATGTTTTTAGCGTACCTATAAGGAATTGACCTCTATTAAGTTATTTTTAATAGAGGTTTTTTACTTTTCTGACTATCGTAATACTTTTGGACCTATAAAACTTAGTCCTATGATTATATACTCATATTTACAAAACACTGGCAGGATTTAGGGGTTTATTGTAGAATGGTGGAAATAATAACCAAAAAAAGTGGGTGAAAGTATGTGCCATTACCTAATTGGCGAAAAAAGGGAAGGGTTATATGTATGCCAGTAGAAAAATTTAAACTAGAAAAAGAGCTAATACGATTCCTATATTTATTTAGGGGAGGATTCAATAGAAAACAATTAGCTGATAGATTAGGAATATCTATTGATATGGTAGACAAAGCAATGTATCAAATAAGTGATGCAAAAAAAATGGATGAGGAAATAGCCATAGACATTAGAAATAGAGAAGTTTTTAAGGGGATATATAATGATTACTATAAAAATAGTCCTGTTTTTGTTCTTAGCCAGCTTTTTTGTTTGAAAAGTATAAAAGAAAAAGAAAAAAGCCGATATGAAGAAATAATAAAAATTCTCAATCATGAAAAATTAACGCTTAATAATATTTTAGATTTATTAAGCGAAAAAGATGAAATAGACGAAAAAACACTACGTCGATATATAAAATATTTAATAGACTTAAAAGTTATATCCACTAGTAAAAATAATCGGAGATTAGTCTATTCATTAAATAATGACTTAATTGATAACCTAAGTGAAGATGAAATAGTACATTTGTGCGATTACATATACTTTTGTATTCATTACTTGCCTTTTTCAGTATTAGGATATATGTTATTAAATAATTTAGATAGTTATTTATCAAATAAGCACAGTATCAAATATTCGCCTGTAGCATTACATCGATACTTTATGTTAAGCCGAATATTAGATGAAGACTGCTCTCATATACTAAGTCAGGCAATAAGCGAAAGGAAAAATACTATTGTATCCTATTTTCCATCACATATGCCAATAGCTTATTGTAGTAGTAGCAGTAACCAGAATAATAGAAAATATAAAAAATATAATTTATATCCCTTAAAATTGATCTTTGATTGTAGTTATGGTAGATGGTACTTATTAGCACAAAACAAATCTACAGGTGAAATGCAAAGACTGCGATTAGATCGAATACATGATATAGAAATAGGTGAAAACACAATAGATGAAAGCGAGTTTTTATCACTACAAAATACTATAGATAATGACTTGACTAATAGTTGGATTTTAGAAACAGGATTAAACTGTGAAATACATATTCGTTTTTATCATGATGACATCAAAGGGAATAATAACTTTTTAAAAGAACGAGTTATAACTCAAGGCCGATGGGGAGAAATATATAATGAAAATGAAGGTTATTTTGATTATAAAATAACAGTTAATGGGTTTAGAGAAATAAAACCATGGATAAGAAGCTTTGGACATAGAGCAGAAGTCATAGCCCCTTCTAAACTGCGACAGGAGATAAAAGAAGAATTTAAGGAAATGATATATTTATTAAATAACTAATAATAAATGTCGTCGACCTACAGTGATGTAAAAAACCCCGGAGGTCGACGACAAATAAAAATCTTGTAATATAGGGCTTTACAAAGAAAAAGATAAATATTAGAATAAATTAACATGGAAAAGCAAAAATGCTAAAACCATGTATTTTTCTACCCTTCAGTGGGTTTTTAGCGTACCTATAAGGAATTGAAACCCGAAATCCTCAAAGACTTCGAACACCCATTCATTATCAGTTTTTAGCGTACCTATAAGGAATTGAAACTGAAATCAACATGATCTTCTTGTGCGTGCTCGTTAATGTTTTTAGCGTACCTATAAGGAATTGAAACTCCCGTTGTCTGGATCATAGAAATCTATAAACCCTTTGAGTTTTTAGCGTACCTATAAGGAATTGAAACTTGGCTATATCCAACACAGGGAAGTCTGAAGGCCTGTTTTTAGCGTACCTATAAGGAATTGACCTCTATTAAAAATATTTTAATAGAGGTTTTTTTATATTTCTGACTATCGTAATACTTTTGACCTATAAAACTTAGTCCTAAGATTATATACTCATATTTATAAAACAATGGCAGGATTTAGGGTGTATTTTGTAGAAACTTGGAAATATTAACCAAGGTAAAGAGGGTGATTTTTTGAGAATAAGTATCGAATTTAATTCTAAGCGTGACATTATATTACCTTTGCATTATAACTATTTTTTACAGGCATACCTTTACAACAATTTAAGTGATAAAGACTATAGTGCTTTTATCCATGAAAAAGGATATGAATTAGAACAGAAAAAATTTAAGCTTTTTACATTTTCACGTCTAATGGGGACATTTAGGATTAATCCCGAAAAAGGCATTATTAGTTTTAAATCACCAGTAAAATTAATTGTTTCTTCCGCAGTAGAGCAATTTATAACTGATTTAGCTGAAACTTTAATGCGTAAAGATGATAGTTGGTTAGGAAATAACCTATTAGAGGTAAGCACTATAAATGTACATCGTACACCACAATTTTCAGCAGAAAAAAAAGTGAAAATGATTTCACCAATGGTAGCTTACACAACTCTTAACAATGAAAACAACAAAAAAACTGAATATTATTCACCATGGAATCAGCAAGGTGTTGAAATAATAAGACAAAACCTTATAAACAAATATAAAGCTATAAATGGTGTAGAGCCAGAAGATAAAAACTTTAATATTATTCCTAATGGCAATCAAGAAAAAAAGTTTAAAAAGATTATAACGTATAAAAACACAGTAATAATAGGCTATGATGGATTATTTAAACTAACAGGTAATCCAGAACTAATACAACTATCTTACTCTACAGGATTAGGCTCCAAAAACTCACAAGGATTTGGATGTTGGGAAGAGATTAATTAAGAGAAAAAAATACTATTAGTCAGGAGGTGAAAGCTATATTATTTCAAAACTTCATTAGAATAGGCGACTACATTAAAAAATCGACTATACCAAATGTTAAAATTTTAGAACTAATAACTGATAATGCTAGTCCTAATGCTAGAAATTTTTTAACAAATCTAATAATCATAGAAATTGATAAAAGGTCTACTAATTCTAAAGTTAGTATATGGCCTAAAAAAGAATGTGGTAACTATACTAAAGGAACCAAAAATAAAGAGGTTTTTATGCCCGATATAGAACAATCACTTTCTTTTCCTTTTATCATACCTAGTGGAGGAAATCCATTACATGCTCAGGGAAGATATGCAGTTCCAAACTACCTAATATATGAAACTCATTTTAAAAACTTTATAGAAGACAAAACACATATAGAATCATTTCTTAATGGTCGTTTAAAAAAAACCATATCTTTAGAATTAGACAATGACGTGGTAGAGACTATAGCTAAAAAACTACAAGAGAGTTTAATAGGTATTAATGGCTTTTTAGATAAAAAACAACTTGGACTAATGGCAATTATATATATTGACAATGAAGATAGCCCTTATCGTTATTCTGAAACCTCACAATGTGCTAATAATGAGGTGCTGATAGGAGAAAGTGCTACAGATGAAAATATCTACATAATAGCAGACACAGCTAAAATTCTGGATAAATTCTGGGACTCAAAATTTACCGAAGGTAGGGAAGGTGGATTTAAAGAAAAAGGAATATGCACAATCTGTGATAAAAAAAATGAAGTAGTTTCGGCATATAACAAAGCACTTTACTGGATACCTACAACTTGGGAGGCTCCATTAAGCTATGGTAATGAAAAAAGCTTAATTAATAGTATGGCACTTTGTCAGGAATGTTATTCTAGTTTGAGTATAGGAGCAAACATTTTTGCCAAACTAGCGCATTTAGTAGATAAGAACTTAACTAAAGAGCTTTTTGCTCCTGTAGCAAAAGTAAAACATGGCAAAAAATCTGATATTGCGGATATATATGGGAGCATATTAGCCCTACCTTTACTAGATAAACAAATAAATGATAATGATGAAATACATGATTGGATTACAGCATTACAGGTTTCTATGGATAGCTCTATTAACACCCCAAATAAAAACATAGCAGTAAAACATTTAGACAATATCACTGGTTTTGTATCTAGAATACCCGAACAATGTTTAAACGAGGAGTGGAGACTATATCTTATCTACTTTTCGGGTGAACCTGGAAAACTAAATATCCATCTAAGAGCCATTATAGAAGATATTATGCCTACTACAATAGAAAGCATTGGTTCTATAATTGACGAAATCAGAGAAAATATGGAAGAAAACATGTTAAAGTACACTTTATTAAGTGAAAATGGTGTGCTTTATAAAAAGCAACAAATATCTAGTCTGCCATATTTAATATCAACAGCTTATGGAGCAGCTTATCTATGGTCAATAATGGAAAAAATGCTTAAAAAACTCCCGGTAGATGATAAAATGTTTTTTCGTCATACAGCATTAAAAATGACAGAAGAAGCAAGTAGGTTACCAACCTCTATATTTAATTTACAAAAAGAAGCCATAGACTATTTTAGTATCTACACTCTATTAAATCGTTATAATAAAGAAATTTCAAAGAAGCAAGGGGGGATATTAGAAGTGAAAAACATTAATGAATTAATAAAATTAAGTTTTGATACTCCAGTTGAAGAAATGGATTTTACTACTATAGATGAATTAGGGTTTGCTGCAGGTCAAATAGTACAAAGATTTTCTAGCATATATTATATGCAAAACCACGAAAAAGACTTTATACAACATAGGGTATTAAACTACGGTAGTAGTTTAACTCCTGAAGCCATTAGAACAAAAGCACTAGGCAAGATGGAGGAATATGTTGCTAGATTAAATCTTGAGGTTAGTAATGATTTACTCAAAAGAGCCGCAGTTATATCTATGAATTACCCTGATTTTGAAAATGAAATAAAAAAAGACAAAGATCGTTTTATGTGTGCATTTTGGGCAGGTTATTCAATGGGGCGAAAAAAGAAAGGAAACCAAGATAATAAGGAGGTAAACGGTGATGATAAATAGTGGTGAAATACTTTTTGTAAAAAGTGTAAAAGATGGCATACCTAATCGTGACCCTTTAAATGACTCTAATGCTAGGAGGATATTTGGGGAAGAAGATGGCAGAATATCTTTATCTGATGTAAGCATAAAAAGAGACATAAGAGACTATGTAGCTGCTAAATATCCTGATGGAGGAAAAACTAATTATATATTTGTTAGAGAAGAAAGAACTCCAGAAGGAAAACTTTTAGGTAGATCAAGTCTAGCCGAAGAAATTAAAAAAAAGTCTGAACATAAAAGTGCCAAAATGCAAGAAGTATTAACAGATAACGCATTTGATGTTAGAACATTTGGGATTGTATATAGTGTTAAAAAAGAAACCTTTAAACTAACTGGACCAGTTCAATTTGGCTGGGCACACTCTATGCATCCAGTAGAAAGTCAATATATACAAGGCACAGTAGTAATGCCATCTAGTGACATAAAAAATACCGCTGAAGGAGCAGAAACAAAAGAAGTAGGTCAAGGTACTATCTGGACAAGTTATATCGTGCCTTTTGCTGTATTTGCAGTACCAGCAATAATAAATGCTAATATAGCTAAGGAAAGCAAAATGAAACCTGAGGATGTAGATTTATTGCTAGAAGGTTTATGGAATGGCACAAAACATAGACAGGCTAGAGGTCGAGGAATACAACAACCATTATTCCTATTACACATAGAATATAATGATCCTATGTTTAGAATCGGATACCTAGAGGAAGGTGTAAAACTAGTACATAATACCGATGAAAAAACTCCCAATAGTTTAGAAGATATATGCTTAGATTTACAGGTATTAGAACAAACCATAAAATCCAATATAGATAAAATAAAAAATGTAAGATACTGGATAGACAATAGGATAAAAACCATAGGTAATATAGAAGGAACATTACAAAAACCATGGTAGGCTATTTGAATGGGGTGAAAAAGTGGAAATATTAGTTTTTGATTTAAAAAGTAGTATAGCTCATTTTAGAATGCCAGATACCATGAATACCCATGCTACTTACCCCTTTATACCTCCAACTACTGTAAGAGGATTAGCAGGCTCAATAATAGGTTTACCAGATTATTATGGAAAAGCTCAAGTTGGTATAAGGGTTATGAGTCCAGTTCGTAAAAGTGTGCAACAGCTTTCTATGTTAGGTAAAGGTTGGATGGGCAGTGGTGACTTTAATCGTCCCACCAGTATAGAGTTATTAGTAGAACCATACTATAGAATTTACTGGTATGGTGAGCATTTAGATAAACTAAAGCACTATTTACAAAACTCTTGGAGTCATTATCAGACATATTTAGGAAGTGCCTTTGCTCTATGCTTTCCTAAATATGTAGGAACCTACAATGCTGAGGAATTGAAAAGTCATGTAAATGACAAAATTAATTGTGCAACTGTCATTCCTATAAATGCTATAGAAAAACTATATCCAAATGAAAATATGCAATATGCAAGGGTAGGAGGGTTACATTACGAATACTTAGGTAATAGAACATTTGGGAAAACCTGTAGTGTTATATATGAAACCTCTGGCAAAGATATTTCCTTTAAAAAAAATAATAAAATAGAAGATTATAAGTTTTGTCAATTAGATAATGGAGAAATTGTATGCCTATGGTAATAAAATTTGAAGATTGTCTAGCTAGACCAGATATAAATGGAGAAAAACAACTATTAACCACCCACTTAGAAGTAGTAGCACAAGCATGGGGAAATCAAGCAAATTCTTATGAAGAACAATTATATTTCTTAGGTGGATTATGTCACGACTTAGGTAAGGCTAGAACAGAATGGCAAAATAAACTAACAGCAAACAAAAGACCAATACATTCAGTATTAGGTGCTATAATATTTACTTTTTATGCCCATGAACTATACCAGCAATGGGAAAAAGATTTACTAGCAGATAAAAACGAACGTACTATTGCCAAAACTACAATTTTAAAAATAAGTAGAGATATATGTGACCATCATGGAAAACTAGAAGATATTATAGCAGAATCTCCATATGAACAATTTTTAAGTAAAGATATTATTTTTATTGATATTGATTTAATAGGATTACACCATTTTATTAGCAAATATTACCCTAGCTTAAATGAAAAAGCACCTAGTAATGAAATATTGTTAAAGAATAAAAAAGCTTTTTCAAAACAATGGGCTAAGTGGCAAGCCTTAGAAATGAGTAATATTATTAACAAAAAAGCTAAAATAGAAAATACTAATGAAAACTATATAGCTAGGCTGTTATGTCTAAGAGACAAAACAGCCTCATTTATAAGTGCTGATCGATTTCATGCTGCACAAATAGATGAAGTAAAAATAGATAAAAACCAGGTGAAAAGCGCAATAGAGCATATTGGAAAATACTGTGAATTATCTGCTGAAGAACTAATAAAAAAAGACAAAGCAAGCACAATAATTGAAAAAAGATTACAGGCACAAAAAGAAGCCTTAGAGATTTATCGCAATAACTCAAATAACGATATTTATACACTAGTATTACCTACTGGGTTAGGAAAAACTATAACAGCAACTCGTATAGCTATGGAATCATGTTTAATAAATGAGAAGAGTCGTATAATTTACACTGCACCATATTTATCTATATTATCCCAAGCATCATTAGAAATTAGTCAAGCTACACAAATAGATGTAATGCAACATCATCATTTAGCATTTATGTCTGAAGAAATACATGAAGATAAAGATATTATTACATTAGAATCATGGCAATCAGAAATAGTATGTACTAGTTTTAATCAGCTTTTTCGTGCATTTTTTCCTAAAAGAGCTCAAGAACTTATACGCTTACCAGCTTTGCAAAATGCCTTTATTATAATTGATGAACCACAAATAATAAATTCAGCAGTGTGGAATCTCTTTTTAGCCCAATTAGAAATTGCCTGCAAACGATATAATTGTAAAGTTTTGTTTATATCAGCTACTCTTCCACCATTTGAATATGGATTACAAAATACACCTTATAAAATAGAAACTTCTGTTACAGTACCTGCAAGATACATTGTTTCATATAATGATTTAATTCATTCCGAAAGAGAAATAACACAAAAAATACATACCGAAGAATCTCAAAGTATATGTGTAGTAATGAATACTATAAAAGATGCATGTGAGGTATTTATTAATTGCAAAGATACTATTATGGCTGAACAAAAAAACCATATCAGTTTAAACAATATTTTAGGAAATGAAGAAATAGATGCGGTATCTACCAAAAGTGAGATAATTATTTTTAACCTTAATGGACTAATGACACCAATACACAAGGCTTTTATAATTGCTTTTATAGATTACAGCTTAAAATTACTAAACAAAAAAATTATCGTTATATCAACTCAAATACTAGAAGCTGGAGTAGATTTAAGTTTTACTAAAGGAATAAGACCCATAGCTATTTATCCTTCACACGTTCAATTTGCCGGACGAATAAATCGCCATATGTTACAAGAAAAAGGTACATTAGAAATAATAAACTATCTGCAAAATGGTAAAGAAGATTCTCGCAAATGGGTATATAACTCAGTAGTTGAAAGAGAAGAAACAGATAGACTAATACATAAATGTAAAGATTGGGAAGAAGAAGAATTTCTACAGCACCTAAATGACTACTATAAAAACACCTTTAAAAGAAATGATAATAAAGCAATATTAAATCTACTACCAAAGGCAGCAAGAGGAGAGTGGAGCTTACTAGCAGGTCAACAACCATTTGGTGAAAACTATACCAAACATAGCTTATTTATAGCTCGTCCAACCAAACAAGAGCTTATTGTCTTGAAAAATTTTTATGAAAATAAACCTGAAAAAATAATGATGAAAAACTCTACTAACATAGAAAAAACATTAAATATAATGGAAATTTTTAATCTGAATGAAGTAGATGAAATATATGATTTTTACAGTGATCGCGAAAAATATAACCAATTGTCCCATAATGAACGAAAACTATTTATGGCCTTAATGCAGCAATTTATTGTTGCAGTAACTCCTAAAATACTACTTTCTTTAAGCGTAAGCAACAAAGACCTACCTATACATTTATTAATAGATAAAGACTTATACTCATGGGAAACAGGACTAGCCCATCACCTAGGAAAAGAGGATTATGAGCTATATTTTTAACTTAGTAAAGAGGTGATAAAATGGATTTTCAGGTTACTGGAACATATATTTGGTATTACTACATATGTCATAGACAAGTATGGCTTTTAGCTCATCAATTATTTCCTGATCAAGATAATGAAAATATTCGTATAGGTAGAATAATAAGTGAAAATACATATAACCGAGAAAAAAAAGAAATAGATTTAGGAAATGCAAAAATCGATTTAATAAAAACCAAAGGAGATAAAGTAATAGTAGGGGAAGTTAAAAAAAGTTCAAAATATATAGAAAGTGCAAAAAGACAACTGCAATTTTACCTTTTACAATTAAAAGAAATGGGTATAGAGGCTAAAGGAGAACTGCTATTTCCAGAAGAAAAAGACAAATTAGAAATAGAGTTAAAAGATGTTGATGAAAAGGAGATAAATAAAGCGATTACCAATATAAAAAAAATAGTAGCTGAAACAAAAGCTCCTTCAGCTAAAAAAATAAAACTTTGTTATAACTGTGCTTATAATGAATTTTGCTGGTCATAAAGGATGGTGATTACATCTTGAAAAAAACAATATATGTCTTTAATGATGGTGAATTCAAACGTAAAGATAATACCATATACTTTGATGGAGCAGAAGGTAAAAAATATATACCAGTAGAAGATGTTAAAGAAATAATAATATTTGGAGAAGTAAGTCTAAACAAAAGGTTTTTAGAATACCTAAGTCAAAAAGAAATAATACTTCATTTTCTAAATAATTATGGATATTATGTTGGTTCTTTTTATCCTAGAGAACATCTAAATTCCGGTTATATGATATTAAGACAGGCAGAATATTATCTAGATTATAATAAACGTATGAATATATCTAGGTTAATTGTTCAAGGGGCAGTATCTAATATGCTAGAAGTTTTAAAATACTATAATAACAGAGGTAAAGAAGTAAATGAACAAATAGAAAAAATAAATGCATTAGCAGATAACATAGAAGAATGTGATAAAACTGAAGTACTAATGGCATTAGAAGGTAATATAAGAGAAATATATTATTCTGCGTTCAATACCATAATAGATAAAAAAGATTTTGTTTTTGAAGGAAGAAATAGACGACCTCCACAAGATAGAATAAATGCCCTAATTAGCTTTGGAAACACCTTAGTCTATACAGCAGTATTAAGTGAAATCTATAAAACTCACCTAGACCCACGAATAGGGTTTTTACATACCACAAATTTTCGCAGATTTACTTTAAACCTAGATATTGCAGAAATATTTAAACCTATACTAGTTGACCGATTGATATTTTCATTATTAGCAAAAAACATGCTAAGGCAAACACATTTTGAAAAAAAACTAAATGGTATATTAATGAATGAAAAAGGAAGAAAGATATTTGTGGAAAATTGGGAAGAAAAACTAAGAACTACTATAAAACATAGAGATCTAGGTCGAGAAGTATCATATCGAAGAATTATACGAATGGAATTATACAAATTAGAAAAACATTTGATGGGCGAAAAAGATTTTACCCCATTTGTTTCAAGGTGGTGATATTATTTTTGTAATAATGGTATATGATGTAGGGCAAAAAAGAGTAAATAAAGTTTTAAAAACTTCACGCAAATATTTATACTGGGTCCAAAACTCTGTTTTAGAAGGAAATATCAATGAAAGCAGTTTTAAAAAATTAAAAATAGAATTAGCAAAAATAATTGATAAATAATATGATTCAGTAATATTTTATACCTTTAGAACAACAAAATACTCAGAACGGCAAATAATGGGAGTAGAAAAAGGAGGAGAAGACAACTTCCTCTAAAATTTGTCGTCGACCTCCAGTAGTGTAAAAAAACCCGGGGGTCGACGACAAATAAAAATCTTATAATATAGGGCTTTACAAAGAAAAATATAAATATTAGAATAAATTAACATGGAAAAGCAAAAATGCTAAAACCATGTATTTTTCTACACCCTAGTGGGTTTTTAGCGTACCTATAAGGAATTGAAACGACCAATAGTAGAAAAATGATTAGCCCAATAAACCCCGTTTTTAGCGTACCTATAAGGAATTGAAACAAATATATAGCTAAAGACATAGATAAATCAGTGAAAGGTTTTTAGCGTACCTATAAGGAATTGAAACGACGAAAACGGAGAAGTTTACCTTGACCAAGATAGGTGTTTTTAGCGTACCTATAAGGAATTGAAACATCTATATTCTGCGGTTGCTTCTCCCGTTTTGTAAGTTTTTAGCGTACCTATAAGGAATTGAAACTTCCTCCTATCCTCGCACTTTTTTAAGTGCTAAAAGTTTTTAGCGTACCTATAAGGAATTGAAACTCAGTGCTCTTTACTATTTCAAATTGCGCGCCAGGTTTTTAGCGTACCTATAAGGAATTGAAACCAAAATCTTGATGTGCTCCTATGTCACCTGTATTATGTTTTTAGCGTACCTATAAGGAATTGAAACTACCAGAACTACATTCGGATCAACAAGCATGGCATAGTTTTTAGCGTACCTATAAGGAATTGAAACCCCAATTTATTAATTTCATTAAAATCATCCTTTCATGTTTTTAGCGTACCTATAAGGAATTGAAACATAATCCGTGCTGCAAGAGTTACCTCACAGCACGTGTTTTTAGCGTACCTATAAGGAATTGAAACTCTTTGCCCACTCAGGAACTCTTTGAATGGGTTGGTGTTTTTAGCGTACCTATAAGGAATTGAAACTTTGAAGTGCTATTAAATGCCCTTGTAGTTTTCCGGTTTTTAGCGTACCTATAAGGAATTGAAACTTAATTCTCTTTTGCCAATTTTAACTACTTGTTTTAAGTTTTTAGCGTACCTATAAGGAATTGAAACTTATAAATGGTTACGTGAGAAAAAGGTTGTACCAACGGTTTTTAGCGTACCTATAAGGAATTGAAACGACTCATAATCCAGTAGAGAACGGAAACCAAGCAACGTTTTTAGCGTACCTATAAGGAATTGAAACTACGTTTCGGCATCAATTTCGAACTCGTCTCCTTCGTTTTTAGCGTACCTATAAGGAATTTATATTAATGTCATGTCTAATACCAATATTTTCAACAACTTTTTATACTTCTCATATTAAAAAATCTCCTTCGTAATAGTTGTGTCCTTTTCTATAAAAATAAAAAAAATTATTATAGATATAACATAAAAATAAAGGATGCAAGCACTCATTAAAAATAATTTTATTCTTTCAATTAAATACAACCCCATGTTTTTTAAGTAGCCTACCCATCAGGTCTTATTTTTTCTGTTTATTAAAAAATGAAAGGAGCAAACTATGAGATTTGAAGATAATAATCTGGAAAAAACTAATTTATATAGGATTCTAAATAGGAAAGAACAAATTAGGGACATTTGGCTAAAAGAAGTATCAGAAAACTATCAAACAAAAAATGCCTATATTAAAGCACCTTTTATTACTATAGATAAAAAATGGTCTGAGCATATTTGGGTATTAATAGATGAAATAGATTATAAAAGAGAATGTATTATTGGAAGATTAGCAAACATCCCTAAACTTATAACCTATTATGATATGAAAGATATTGTAGAAATACCATTTGGACATGTAGAAGACTATTTAATACAAGATTAATATAAAACTAATACAAAAAGAAGGTGTGATGATTGGATAAGTGGAACGCAATTCTAAAAGCAATAAAATTAATGATCTTAGGTATACTCATAATATTCTTTATTAATCAAATTGTTAGCTTTATATCAAGCATTTTTGCAATGAATCATATTTTGGGAATTGTTTCAACTGTTATAATAATAGCTTTATTTACAATATTGATTATATATATTGCATCTATATGGCGACAAATGCCAGAAGTTTTACCACAACCACCATTACAAGATACTGAAGATTATAAAAACTACTTACAACTTATTGAAAACAGACTTATAGATAATGAAAATTTAAAAGAAATAGAATTTAATCTAGAAACTCATGAAAATGTAGATATAGCAATGAAAAAATTGGATGAATTAGCTGATGAAGAAATAAAAAAAACAGCTAAAAAAGTATTTTTATTTACTTCTATATCACAGTATGGAAAACTCGATGGCTTAGTTGTTTTTATTTTGCTCATTAAACTTACTACTAAAATTGCTCTTATATATAATCAAAAACCTTCTATAAAAGAATTGAAAAACTTATATATTAATGTTTTTGCTACTGTTTTAGTGGTAACAGAAATGGATGATATTGAAATAGTACAAACACAGTTAGAACCTTTTATGGAAAACTTCACAGAAGGTATATATGTAACAATAGCTGGCAGTGCAGGGTCTATTGGGGCTTTATTTGCTAATTCAGTTTTTCAAGGAGCTATAAATTCATTTTTGGTTATGCGTGTTGGTTTTATATCTAAACAGTATAGTATGCCATTAAAACAAGAAGAGAAGATTACCATATTAAAAGGTGCAACTGCTGAAGCCTCAAAGATGTTAGGGTCAATAATATCAAATTCTATAAAATCTGTAGCTACACTCTTTTATAAAAATACAACTAAAGTGACATCTGATTTTGTTTATTCTAGCTATGATTCGTGTGTATCGGCTATGGGAAAAGTTAAGGATAAAGTAACTGATACATTTTCCTTTAATAAGAACAAACAATCCTCATAACAATTTAGGAAAAAAGTATTAGACTACTAGTACTTTTTGGCAGGATTTAGTGAAATTATGCAGAATCATGATGGTATTAGTCATATAATGGGCAGGTGATTTTATGATTGTTCTACAATCCTGTAGGTTACAAATAACATGTAATAATTTATCTCATAATACCAGTATAAATTAATTGATTAGTTTTTTATATACTTAGCATTAACCCATATACTTGCTTTTGTACTATTTATTACGACATTACATACTCGTAAAACACTTAGGTTTTATTAATAGTTATGCCTTAGGACAGTTCATTCTTTTTACTGTACTTCAATATAAATATAACTTTTTATTTATATAAGGCACATTATTGTCAAAGTTACTGGAAATATAAGCCATGATATAAAATAAAGAGGTAATTAAACATTATATACAGTAAACTTAAAAAATATTAGAAATAAACGAAAGGAGTGAAGTGCTTGTATTGTATTGATTGGTTTAAATTAAAGCGTGATGGAATTATCGAAAAAATAGCTAAGGAAAAGCAAATACCAAATGAAGCAATTAAATGGCAAGATCCATTGACAAAAACAAACTATTACTTGAAAAAAGAAGATTTAAAAATAATTAAAGATGAAATAAAGCAATATTTTTCAAACTATATTAAGTCTAATTCCTTGCATAAGGGTTATAAAGATTTAATCAATAATCAAAATACTAAGCTTGAATTAATTAATTTGATACTAGATGTTCCTGCACAAGCTTTAGAACCAGAACGAGCAAAAGGTATATTTTGGCCATGGATTGATTGGATACAAATTAGAATAGGTTTAGTTTATGCTCTATTAAACAAGTCGGATAGAGAGCAATGGGACGAAAAAATAAGAGATTTTTTATTAAGTGATTGTTTGGGAGAACTAGGTGATTTTGCAAATAAAGATAATAACTTAGTACAGATGACCTCATTAGTTGATAACTGTATTACAGGAAAAAGTGAAAGCAAAAACCTTCTTCATGAGGTTGATATAGTTAAATATAGTGCAGTAAAAGTTAAAGAGTATTTTTTAGAAACAAATAAATTGCCTAATATTCGAGGTGCTAGCCGGATACTAGATATTCTAAATCGTGAACGAATTCCACATCTAATCGGAAACCTCTTTGTTCCTGAGTCTGTAGTTTATGCTGGTGGTGGAAGTGTTTTAGCAATTGTCCCTGCCGGGGAAGGAAAAAGGCTAACTCAAGAAATTGAAACTCTACACCGACAGGTTAGTGTTACAGCTCAGTGTAGTACAGCACATATTACAATTAATATTGCTATGTTGTGGTTAGGGGAAAAATATAGAAGAACCCTTGCAAAATTAGAAGAACAACTAAAACGAAGACAGAGGATTAAAATACCTATTATTCATCACGACAACAACTTAAATGATATTAATGCAGGATTAAGTGATGAAAATGATAAAATTACTGATTCTTATAGTTTTTGTAAAGATGATACATTATGTTCTCACTGTAATATGCGCAAAGCATATAAGAAAAGATTATTAGATGAAGAAGAATATCTTTGCTCATCATGTTATCATCGAGTATTAGCTGGTGCCCATCTAGGTAGAAAAAGTTATTATAAGGAATATTTTTACTATTGTGAACTGAACTCTATACCAAAACCAAAAGAATTGAACTTACCACAGCATTTAGAAGGTTTAGCTAAGCAAGATTCTAATAATAATCATATTGCATTAATATATGCTGATGGTAATAACATGGGACAAATTGTAATGTCTCTAGATAATTTAGTAGCTAGTAAAACATTTAGTGATAAGACAGAAAAAGTCACTAAAGAAGCTGTATATAAAGCATTGAGTTTAGTTATGCCAGATTTAAAAGCTGAGATAATAGCTTTGGGCGGAGACGATGTTTTAATGTATGTACCTGCATCTCGAGCAATCTCCTTAACTGTTCAAATGGGCAAATTCTTTGATGATAGCTTTCGGAACCTTTCCTCAGATAAAGAAGCTATCACCCTTTCTGCTGGTGTGGTTATAGCTAGATATAATTTCCCACTTATTCACATGTTTGATAACTGTAAGGCTTTACTTAAAAATGCTAAAAAACGATCACAAGTATTACGAGAAAAGGAAAAGAAAAATGGCACTTTAGATTTAATGGTTATTGAATCTAGTGGTAGCTTCACTGATGATATTCTTTCACTTCGCAAAGAAAAAGCAAATTTACTTAAAAGTAATGGCTTAATGCCACTTACTTGGCTAGAAACAGAAGCACTTACTGATGCAATTCATATACTATCTGAAACTAATGATGAGGCAAAGAGTAAAAAATCTTTGATATACAGATTTATGCAGGCACAACTCCAAATGACTCGCGAAGAATTTAAACTTTATTATTTATATAATGTATGGAGATTAAAGAATAAGGAAAGAGAACGTATAGTTAGTGCATTAAATAAAATACAAATAGGTTTTAACTTCATTAGTGATGAACCATTTTTCAAAAAAGGAATGAAAGATGAAATTCTATATACACCTTGGAGTGATATGTTAGAAATATGGAGTTATACAGAAGATAGCCCGAAAGTAGGTGATGAGAAAAATGCCAACTAGATTAAAAGTAGAGCTTGAAGCTAGGTTTGATTCAGCATATAGTATTAGTTCTGGTACAGGTTTGGCTGGGATTATGGATTCTTATGTTTTAAGGGATGCTAGAAATATTCCATTTGTTCCTGGGACAACTATAAAAGGTAGAATGAGGTATAATACCACTATAATGGCTAGAGCTTTAGATATTGAGGTTTGCAATAATGATGTCAATGGTAATGAACCCTGCAAAAATTGTATAGTCTGCGCATATTTTGGAGCAGCAGGAAACACATATCCGGGGGCTTTATATTTTGATAATTTATATCCTGTTTTAGATAACATGTCTGAAAGCTATATTGCTTCCTTAATGATGCCTAGAAGGGGTGTTACTATAGAGCGACAAAGGGGTGTAGCTGGTAATAAACTCTTATTTAATCAAGAGGTATTTTCACCTAGTGAGGCTATAGCTTTTGCCGGTAGTTTTGAAGGTTCATTGAGATTAAATACTGTCAGTATAGATCAGCAAATTAACTTACTCCGTTTATCTATTGAACATATAAGAACGCTAGGAGGAAATCAAACTAGGGGTTTAGGTTGGGTAAATATAACTCCTAGATTTTTTGTGAATGAAAAAGAATATGAAATAAATGATATCAGTGAAGGGGGAAGTGCATGATGAAAGTCAAGATTATTTTCGAAGCATTATCCCCTTTGCTAGCTGGTGGTCGCAAACAAAATAACAACTATATCCGTTCTTTAGAATATATTCCGGGTAATGTTGTGCGTGCTTCATTAGTACAGCATATTCTTGATAATTGTATAGCGTTAGATTATGAAGATAATACATTTACTAATATTTTAGAATTTAAAAATAGTGAGTATTGTAAAAAATGCACATATATTTCATGGTGTAAAAACTTTGACCAAATAAAATTGACTAATATTAAAGCAAAAGGATGTAGTCCTTGGTCTAAAACAAGTTTGCTGTGTAAGTATAACAGTAGTCATCGCCCAGTTGATTTATTGCATAAAAGCTTAAATGCAACTCAAGCTGAAAAACTAGTATGTCCAGACTGTTCTGAAAGGTTAGAAAGCCCACCAACAAAGTTTAAAAATGAAAAAAACACACCTCAATCGTTCAAACGACAACTGATTACAAAAGGTGGTATTGATGCTACAACAGGCACTAATGCACAAGGACGTTTGTATTCCATTGATACAATAGCTGATTGGCAAAGTATAGAACAAAGATTATTAATGGAAACAACATGGGATATACCAGAAAATATTGCTTTAAATGAACAGAGTTTAAAAATTCCTTTTGATGTTTTAAGGTTTGGAGCATATACACGTGCTGGATTAGGTAAATGTAGAATTATTGATTATTATACTGATAACACTGATGTAATTAGCAATTTAAAAGAGAGAATAAATGCTTTTAATAAAAAAATTACAAAGAAATCAAAAGATAAAATATATTTAAGTCTAGATTTGCAAAGTGATGCAGATTTAAACCTAGACCAATATATTACTACTGATAAATATTATAGTAATAATGAATATATGCAAGCTATAAAGAACTCTATTAAGGAGTCATTAAACCTTATAGAAATAGATGAAGAATTTGAACTAATAGATTTTATTGGAGAATATGAAATACGCCGAGGTTGGGATACTCGTATGGGTACAGCAGAAAAAATGATTGCACCAGTTATTTGGACATTAGCAGGTAGTGTTATAGTTTTAGCATTTAATAAAGAATTAGTTGATGGTTCCTTTATTAATAAGCTAGTAAATTTAGAGTCGAATGGCATAGGCAAAAACACAGAAAATGGTTGTGGGGAAATAATAATATGTAATGATTTTCATGTTAAGTATTCAGTAGGGAGGGATTAATTGTAATGTTAGTTAATGAAATTAAACAAAAACAACTAGAACAACAAATAATAGATGAGCAAAGTGAATTTTTACTAAAATTATGTGAAGAGTTTTTTAATACTTCTGGAATCGATAACATTATAAAAGGTAGAGGATTTGGAATAACACAACTCCGAACATTACTAGAAGCATCATTACAAATGACAGTAGCGTTAGAGTTAAAGGCTTATATTTTTTATAAAATTGGAAGAGATAAAAATTCAGGTTGGGCAAAAGTGTGTGGTAGTGAGAATAAAGTAATGGGTGAAGTACTGTGGTCAAAAATAGAAAAAATTATTACTCAGGTTGAAAAAATAGATTTACCAGAAGAAATAAATAAAAAAAATATAGAAAATCAACTAATCCAACGCTTTTTGGGCTATGTTTATTGGCAGGGTTCTTATGTTGTTAATTCAGATAATAATCGTCAACAAGGGAAAAAAGAATCTAATCCAAAAGGCAGAGGAGGTAAACGATAATGGGTGAAAATATACACTATTTGCTAAATCAATTCCACAATCGATATAAGATTACTGCTTACCTAGTGTGTGATACGGCATTACATATTGGTGGAGATGAGACTGGTTTTCGTCCTAGTATTAGTGATAGTCCAGTAATAAAGGATAGCTTACAACGTCCCTTGATCCCAGCATCTTCTTTAAAAGGTAGTTGGCGTTCATTTATGGAAAGAATTATAAATGCTAATTGGGGTAAACCTGATGGGGCAGATGCATGTGATATAGTTAAAAAACCTTGTTTGGAAAAATGGAAAGAAAATAACAAAAAAAGTCCTGAAGAAAATGCCTATGAGGTATATACAGGCCTTTGTCCTGTATGTAGATTGTTTGGAAATCACAACTATGCTGGAAAAGTAAAACTAAGAGACTTAACAGTTGATACTGAAAAATGGGTTGGTTTTTATGAAACACGTAATGGAGTAGTTATAGACCGAGATACTAAAACTGCATCATCAGGATTATTATATGACTTTGAAGCTGTACCTGCTGGAACTGTTTTTCATTTCGAGGCTATTGCAGATAATTTAGAAGATGATACATGGCATAACTTTTTGTTAGCTTTATTTGCTTTATCTAATGGAGATATTTCTTTAGGTGGGAAAAGCACACGTGGTCTAGGCAAAGTTCATTTAGAAGATATTGTTATTGCAAAAACATATATAGATGAGAATAATTCTGGAGTAAAAACTATAAAGGAAGAAAAACTTATATTTGAACACGAGCTTGCAAAGGTGGATATAAAGCCACTTGAATCTCAAACATACAATCGTGATGATTTACTTAAAGCAGTTGAGCAAATTGGTGCCAATGATATATCTATTGAACAACTACTACAAGTGTTGGAATCTAATGCTGGAAGGGAGAGATAAGCTTGTTTAAAGATCTGAAAAATGAAGCCATAATCTCATTTAATATAAAACCTGTTTCCCCTTTAGCTATACGAAGTGGTCAAGAAAATGTACTAGAGCCTAATCGTCCAGATATGCAATGTGTTAGATCTTTTTATGGAGGAAAAGAAAGTGTATATATTCCAGGAGCAAGTTTAAAAGGGGTAATCAGAACTCGTTGTGAACAAATAATTAATCTATTAGGGGGCGTAACCTGTAATGTTACTAATAGTTCCCAGTCTTGTTCAAATAAACAAAAAGAATTAAGTGATAATACTGCAAAAGAAAAATATGAAAACATGTGCCTTGCTTGCCAATTATTTGGTAGTACCTTAACTGCTTCTAGAATAGCTTTTCCTGATGCTTATCCAATAGGTGAAGTGATTACAGGCATAAAAAAAGGTGTAGGAATAAATCGCATTACAGGAGCTGCTCAACAGGGTGCTTTATATGACCAAGAAGTAGTAGAGAGTGCTGTTTTTAATGTTTCTATATTTTTGACTAATTATGAACTAAAACAATTAAAACTAAGTCTTTGGGCTATAAAAGATTTAGATGATGGATTATATGGAATTGGTGGTGGCACTACACGTGGAATGGGTAGAGTCACTGTATCAGATATTAAGATAAAAATCAGAGATTATCGTTCTAATAAAGAGGGTTTTTTACTAGGTAGAGAAAAGGAAGATATAGGAGGAAAATTAGACTATAAAAAAGAGGCTTATTATTTTACTTCTAATCTAAATGGCTGGGAAGAACTATTAGAAGAAGGCAGTCCTCTTTATGAAGTAGATGTAAGTAAAAGCCTAACAAAGGTAGGTGGGTAACATGAGTAAAGGTACCATTTTATCAGAAAAACCGTATGCATTTGTTCCACTACTTGAAAAAAAGGAAAGTGAAAAATACATAGGTCATAATAAAATACATCCAGACAGATATAGCGGCAAATTGTTTTTAAAAATGGAAACCTTAAGTCCAGTCCATGTTTCGCAGGGCAAATACCGATTTGAAGATAATAAAAATGATTTTACTGTTATGACTGCAGAGTTAAATAATAGAGTTTATATTCCCGGTTCCGGCATTAAGGGGGCTATTCGCAGTATTACAGAATCAGTATCATATTCATGTGCTCCTCAACCACCAAAAAGGTTTTTAAATCAAGCTTTACCATCTAGTAATAGATTTGTATGCCAAAAACAAGATGCCTGTGTAAGTTGTAGATTATTTGGTTTTAGCTCACGAGATGTATCTTATAAAGGGCAAATTATTTTTGAAGATTTTTCACCTATTGAAGAAGTGAAGTTAGAAACCAGATTATTACCACAATTACAAAGCCCTTTTAAAAAGGACTATCCAAAAAATAGATTACGTCCCTTTCCCGAAAATGGCTATGGAAATGAAAGGTTATATTATTGTCAAGTATGTAATGATTTTGATAAATGCAATACTTGTACCAAAGAAGAATATTTAGAAAAACTAAAATTATTAAATAATAACTCCCGAAACTACCGATTCCGGGGTAGGAAGTTTTATTATCATTCTAAAGAAACAGAAGAAAGAAAAAATGGTATTCCTCATGAATTCATACCTGCGGGAACAACACTTGTTGGTAGTGTAATAATAAATAATTTAAGTTATGAAGAACTGTCTTTATTAGCTTTCTCTTTTGGACTAGATAAAGCTATAACCCCCAAAATAGGTTATGGTAAACCAGCTTATTTTGGTAGTGTTAGATTTTCTTTTGAAAAGTATGAAGATATTAAAAGTCGTTATGGTTTAAAGAAAGAAGAGCTTGATTTTACAACACTTGCTAAAGAATATAGAGAAAAAGCTCCTAAAGATATAAAAACAAATATTAATATATTAAGTAATATATTAAACTGGGATAATCCTGCTGGTAATCCTTGGCCTATACGTGATGGAAATAAAACATATTAAGGGGGAGATTAATTTTGCAAAATATAAAAATGTTAAAATTAGCTGAAAAAGTAATCTCTACTCCTGGATTTGGTACTTTTATAGACCAAAGAGGCAGAGAAAACAACATTGGCAATGGTGTTTTTCAAAATATAAATACTATATTAATGCAATTAAAAAGAGAAAACCCTGACGGTATTGAAGAATCAGAAATAATAAAAACATTACAAACTATACCACAATCCCATTTAATAAAAGCTAGTAGAGGCTCTAAAGAACAATATGAAACTGTTTTAGAAATGGGTTTTGGTTTAAGTAAAAAGAAAAAAACTTTAAGAAAAGAGCTACAAGGTGCAAGTATAAGTGAATTAAGCTACTACAGTGGTTGGTTAGCACGCTTAGCACAAGAGAATACAATCCCTTTATATAATAAGGTACAAATAGAAAAAAATAATAAAACTAATAATAATCATAACAATGAATCATCTGGAACATTAAACCAAGCAAATTTTGACAAACTCAAAGCCCTAAAAGAAAAAATGGAACGAAAATAGAAAAACAGGGGTGGAGAATAATGAAGTTAATTAGTTTATTAGGAACTACAGATTATAAGAAAACTGTATACGAGTTTGACGGAATAAGTGTAGAAACTTCCTTTTTTCAAAAAGCTATAATCGAAGCCAAAAAACCTACTGAAGTAATTGTTTTTCTAACTAATCGAGCATATGAAAAGAATTGGGAATTGTTAATAGAAAATCTTGATACCAATATACCAATAAAACCAGTTATAATACCAGAAGGGCAAAATGAAGAAGAGTATTGGGAAATCTTTTCTATATTTATAAATGAAATAAGTGAAAATGAGGAGCTAGTATTTGATATAACTAACTCATTCCGTTCTATACCTATGATAATAGCCTTACTTATAGCTTATGTAAGAGCAGTTAAGAATTGTACTGTTAATGGAGTTTATTATGGAGCTTTTGAAAAAGGGGTTCCAGTAACTCCTGCTGTAGATTTGAGTATATTTGCAGATTTATTAGAATGGATAAAAGGTCTAGAAGATTTTATAAAATATGGTGATAGTAAAGTTATAGTAGAATTAATAAAAAGTATTGATTTGAAACAAAATAACGAGCCTATTACATATTTAAATGAATTAGCAGATAATTTACAAGAGATTGATCTCTGTCTACATTTTAGTAGGAGTAAGCAATTAAGTGATGCTTTAACTAAGTATAGTATCAATATAAAAAGCAATAGAACCGAAATCGAAACAGAAGTAAAAAAAAGGGCTAAACCCTTATATCCTATGTTAGCAAAAATAGAAAAAGATTTTTCTATGATGGTAGACAGTGATTTTGCTCAATGCTCTATAAACTTAATTGATTGGCTGTTAACACATGAGCAATATGCTCAAGCATTTAGTTATATGCGTGAACTTTATATATCAAAAATCTTAATAAAGATATATGGTTCTAGTGAAAATGAGATATATGACTTTAAAAAACGTGAAGAAATATCCAATAAACTAAGTGAAGAATTTAAAAAAAATAATAAAGAACCAAAAATAATTAGTTTATGGGGGAATTTAATAGATTATCGTAATGCTATAGCACATTGCGGGTTTAAAGACAGTTCTCCTAATTTTGATAAAAAATCTATAGAAAATATATTTGCTAGATTTAAATCAGTAATAAATGAAAATGGTAAAAACGATTGGAATAAATTAACCTCTATACTAACAGGTAAATCTCTATTAGAAACAGATAATAACAAACAGCCTCAAACAGATAACTTAAAAGATATTAATTTAAGTAAAGAAACAGACAAAACTATACTAATAAGTACATTAGGAACGTCTGACTATGGAGTAGCAACCTATGAATTTAAGAAAAAAGATGAGAATATTAGAGTGGAAACAAAGTTGTTTCAAAAGGTGGTAGTTCAGGCATTAAAACCTGATAAAACTATAATAATAGTTACTGAAGCTGCAAAAAGAATTCATAAAAAAGCACTAGAAGATGAATTAACCGAATACGATAGACTAAACTTTGTAGATATTCCCGATGGTCGTAATGAGGAAGAATTATGGGATATCTTTTTTAGTATTATTAATAATGTAGAAGATAATAGTAAGGTAATATTTGATATTACTCATGGTTTTCGTTCTATTCCTTTTATCAATTTAATTGCAATTTATTATTTAAAAGTTGTGAAAAATTGTGTTATAGAAGCAGTTTATTATGGAGCTTATGAAGCAAGAAAAGATAAAGATGGGGTAAAGATATCTCCTACATTTGACTTAACACGTTTTGTAACAATGCTAGATTGGATTCGAGGAATATATGATTTTATTGATTATGGTGACCAAAACTTATTAGCAAAACTAATAAATAATGAACATCAATTAGCATACCAGAGGAATAGTGACTTAACACCTAAAGTAATGAAAAAAGTTTCTAATAACTTAGAAAATATTAGTTCCTGTCTAAATTTTAATAATAGTGAAAAACTAAAGCAGGTTATGGGATTATATGAAAAAATTGACTACACTAAAATGAGTAGTGAAATAGAGCAATGGGCTAAACCATACATACCAATTTTAGAACGTTTTGAAAATGAATTTGAAAAGCTAAATGAAAATGAATTTGATAAACGCTATAGTTATCTGGTTGAATGGTTAATAAATCATTCTCAATATTGGCAAGCAGTGACAAATATGCATGAAGTGTTAATAACTAAACTGATTCTTAATAATCCAAATTATAGTGGTGAAGGCTATTTAATTGAAAAATACCGTGATAAATATAATGATCTATTAAATGAGCTAGTAAAAACAAACTCAAAGGATATAGAAATACTCGATTTCTGGAAACAATTAAAAGAACTGCGTAATGATATAACCCACTGTGGCTATAGAGAAAATCCATTTCTAGCTTCTTTAGATAAACAAGAAGAAATAAAAGAGTTACAAAAAAGATTTAATAATATAATATTTGAAAAAAACACAGACGATTGGAATAGTTTTTTAATTCTGCTGAACAAAGCTGAAAATGATATGCAGTTAAAATAGCATTATTTTTGTCGTCGACCTCCAGTAGTGTAAAAAACCCCGGGGGTCGACGACAAATAAAAATCTTATAATATAGGCTTTACAAAGAAAAATATAAATATTAGAATAAATTAACATGGAAAAGCAAATATGCTAAAACCATGTATTTTTCTACACCCTAGTGGGTTTTTAGCGTACCTATAAGGAATTGAAACTCATCCAAGGGGGGATGTGAAAAAAACTTGGACAAGTTTTTAGCGTACCTATAAGGAATTGAAACTAACGTTTCAAGTATTTTATAGCTGCTTTCTCCTGGTTTTTAGCGTACCTATAAGGAATTGAAACAGGTTGGCTTTAAATCGAGAACAAATGGAGTACAATCGTTTTTAGCGTACCTATAAGGAATTGAAACCTATCATGTTACAGCAAGCACGATTGACAAAAGCGTTTTTAGCGTACCTATAAGGAATTGAAATCCCAGTGGGGCATCGAACATTAATTGGGCTTGACTATATTTTTTAGTTTACCTATAAGGAGATAGACACTTTAAAAAGGGGGGTACAGATTGATACCCCCCCTCTATTCCTATGAAGCTTTTCTTTAAAACCTATCTAAATATCTTTATTTTCTAATTTGACAATCTTACTCATTCTCAAAAAATAAATCCTCCTTCGTAATAGATATGTCCTTTAAAAAGAAGCAAAACAAACGTATTATTAATATAGATTTTGAAAGAGATGAAAAAAATACTACCGTTAAATGTAACAACAAAAATTATGAAAGGATGTGAGAAAAAGATGTCAATAATATTAATGTTTATACATGCAATTAAAATAATATAAGGTTTAACTAAAAATAAGAAAGGAAGTGCAATATGGAAGTTTTTAACAACAATATAATGAACAAACAAATTAAAAAATTACTGTAGCCCGGCTGTTCAGTTTACAAACTAACAGACCGGGATTTTTTTATATTATAAATATATAGAAGGTTTTTAGTAATTTTTGGAGTATTAAACTAAAAAAAGAGAAGAGTTTATCACATGAAAAAATGAGGTAATAACATGGCTGATTTATTTGAAAAATACTATAGGTTAAGTCATACTAATGAAGAAATTATATTTCCTCCTACATATAAGGAAATTACTTGGTTAAAATATATGCTCAAACAAGAAGAAGCAAAAATATTTTTAGAAGAATCAACAATTTCAAAAATTAATAATAAATTAAATAATGTTGATGATTATATATTACCAGAACATGTTATCTTAAAAGGATTGCCAAAGGTTAAACCCGTAGATAAAACAATTTATCGATTATTATCTAAAGCTATTAGAAATAGAAATAGGTTAGAACTAAAGTATAGAAATAGAAATAAAGAAGAATTTTCAGGACTAGGAATACCATATAAACTAGAATTTTTTTATCCCAGAGGAGAATGGTATTTGCTTTGGTATAGAGAAACTGGAGATTATGCTCCTTTTATAATGCGAACACCATTAAATCTAATATCGGGAGTTGTATTATTAAAATGTTCAGAAGATGAATTCTTACAAAATGTTATTGTATTAGAAAATAAATTAGAACAAAGACGTTTGAAAATGGTTATAAAGATTCCAGCAGGACTTACAACAGAAAATATTAGATTATTTAATTCGTTTTCTTTTTTAGATACCCATGTATTTTGGCATGAAGATACTGAAGAGTTTTATTTAGAAACATATTACTACGATGAAGAAGAGGTTTATATTTTAGCTAAACTTAGAGAGTGGGGAACAAGGGTTATACTTATAGAACCAAAAGGTCTTAAAGAAAAACTCCAACATTCCTTAACCCAAGCTATTAATAGATATAATGATAATTTTGAAATAGAGGTGTAATTTAATGATTATTATAAATTTTTCACATCCCATGCATGATAAAGATATAAAAAGAATTGAAGAAATTACAAATATTAAAGTAACTGAGATAAGGGATATAGATACATTTATTGATATAGAAAAAAATTTAGAAGAGCAGTTGTTTTCTATAATAAAGGAAGTTGGATTTACATCACATCAGTGGCAAACAGAACCTTTCTTGATTAATCCACCTTCTTTAAATTATAGTACAGCAGCATTAATTTCTCTAATTCATGGACTTGCTGGACATTTTCCAGCTATAGTTCGTTTCAAACCAATTAGTAATGTTATTTCAACTAGTTTCGAAGTAGCAGAAATAATAAATCTACAACAGTTAAGAGAAAAAGCAAGACAGATCCGATAATCTAATATTAATAATACTAAAGTAAATTATGAATATCTTTTAAAAATTCGCTTGAAGCGAATTTTTTTTATTTCGTAATACTTGTGTCCTACTTTTAAATGTAATGTAAAGTAAAATAACTATATTGGCTTTATTCATTTTTAAAGGTTATGAAAAATAAGGGGAATTATGGAAGGAGTGAAGTAAAGATGAATAAAAGAAATTATTTGCTTAAAGAGAAAGATAATGCTGAACTAAGAATCGCCTGGAAAGAGGTTAAACATTATCAGAAAGCAAATAATCAAAAAGCAGTTGCAAAGACTCTTAAAAATATAATAGCAATTAACCCTAACAGTATATATCCTTATAATACATTAGGAGCAACCTATAGAAAACTTTATAAAAAAACTCGAGATAATACTTATTTAAAAAGAGCCATTATTGTTTATGAAAAAGTTTTAAGAATTAGAAAAAATCCTGTTTCACTTGTTGGTTTGGCTGCTGTTTATTGTGATTTAAGTAATGTAAGTACAGCAGAAGCATACTGCAATGAGATGATTAAATACTTTGGAAAAGATTCATATGTTATAAATGTAATGTCGCGTATTGCTTCACTTAATAATGAACCAGAACTAGCTTTGCAATTATATACACAAGCACAAGAATTTAAAAATTATGAAAAAATAGGATTAGAAATGACTGAATCTGGATTAGTGTTAGAAGGATTAAATAAATTAGTATTACTAAGCAAAGCAGAGAATGATGAGCAAAAAAAACAAAATACAAATAAACCTAATATAATTAATCAAAAAAGTAATACACCTATTAAAAAATCTATTGATGAGGAACTCTATTTAGAATCAGATTATTGGGAACAAGAGCATTGCGAAGAAGAATACCATGATGAAGAATTAGACGATTTAATTAAAGAGCTAAACTCAGATGAAAATTACAACTATTATCATGGAGATGATGACTGGGCTGACATAAGTGATGAAGATGATTATTTTAAATAAATGAAAACTAGTTTGTCTGATGAAGCAGATATTTCAAAATGTATTAATATATAACTCATAAAATTTGTCGTCGACCTCCAGTAGTGTAAAAAACCTCAGGGGTCGACGACAAATAAAAATCTTGTAATATAGGGCTTTACAAAGAAAAATATAAATATTAGAATAAATTAACATGGAAAAGCAAAAATGCTAAAACCATGTATTCTTCTTCACCCTAGTGGGTTTTTAGCGTACCTATAAGGAATTGAAACTCTAGCAACATCAGCTCGTGAAGTAGCTAGATATAGTTTTTAGCGTACCTATAAGGAATTGAAACTACACATGGATAATGAAGAAAGAATAGAGTTTGAATGTTTTTAGCGTACCTATAAGGAATTGAAACCATTTAGCACAGGTTTTAGATGTTATTACTTTGTAGTTTTTAGCGTACCTATAAGGAATTGAAACAAAAATAAAATACTTAAATTCAATGAACCGTGGAATAGTTTTTAGCGTACCTATAAGGAATTGAAACTTGTTTCCCTCCTTAACTGGCTTTACTACATTTCTTTGTTTTTAGCGTACCTATAAGGGATTAGCCCCTTTTAGAGGGATTTACATCAAAATATTAGTTTGCTTAAGATGAAAGTTTTGAGTATGAATTTATTAAGCTGAAGATATTAAATCTCAGCTTTTTCTTTTTCTGGTTTATCCTTCCATAAAAATTGGCTAATATTGTATAATGGTGTTAATTACCCAAAGGAGATTAGTGTAATGAATAATAGTTGTGTATTTTGCGATACAGAAGAAAAATTTTTAGAAAATGATTTAGCTTTTGCTATATATGATAAATACCCAGTTAATCCTGGTCACATGCTAATAATTCCTAAAAGACATGTTGCTGATTACTTTGATACTACAATAGAAGAAAGACAGGCTATAGATAAACTAATTATGGAAAGTAGAAAACTACTAGATGAAAAATATAAACCTGATGCATATAACATTGGAATTAATTGTGGCGAAGATGCAGGACAAACTATTTTTCATGTACACGTACACTTAATTCCAAGGTATAAAGGAGATTTAGATAATCCTACTGGTGGAGTTAGGGGAGTAATACCGGAGAAGAGGATATATTAAAAGAATGTGGATTTAATAAATATATGTTTTTCAGGAA
This sequence comes from Candidatus Syntrophocurvum alkaliphilum, assembly GCF_009734445.1. Taxonomy (NCBI): domain Bacteria; kingdom Bacillati; phylum Bacillota; class Clostridia; order Eubacteriales; family Syntrophomonadaceae; genus Candidatus Syntrophocurvum; species Candidatus Syntrophocurvum alkaliphilum. The sequence goes on along the minus strand of NZ_CP046457.1, from coordinate 1,199,805 downwards.
GTGGGGGTCTAAATGAACCTTAAGAAGGGACTATATGAACAGGTCATAAACGAAGAGTTGAATGAAGAGATAAAAAAGAATATAAATGATGTAGAAATATATAAAGAAATAATTGACTATACAGATGCTAATTTAATTTTAACTACATATTTAAGCTATATATTTAAAAAAGGACTAAATTACTATAAATCATCTAAAGAAGATGTATTAAAACAAGTAGAAATAGCCAATAAAATAATTAATTCCTTTGCTGAATATATAGATGATGAAGAGTTTAAGAATTATAAAATAAATGAAAACCATCTATTAAGAGGTGTATTTGATAAGGAGATTATTAATAAGGATATTAAGGAAATACAACCTATAACCTCTATATCTAAAAGTTCACTATTCACTGGTTCTCATGTAGAACCTACTGTATATAGTGAAATTAATAAAGAAATAGCCACAGCTGACAGGGTAGATTTATTAGTATCGTTTATCAAGTATAGTGGATTAAGGCTTATTATGAATTCCTTAATAGAGCATACGAAAACCAAAAAGCTGAGAGTTTTAACTACTTCTTATATGGGGGCAACAGATTTTAAGGCAATAAAGATGTTAGCTGAGCTACCTAATACAGAAATCAGGATATCTTATGATACACAAAGAACTAGGCTTCATGCCAAGGCATATTATTTTCATCGGGAAACAGGGTTTAGTACTGCATATATAGGTTCTTCAAATTTATCTAAGGCTGCCCTTACAGAAGGTACTGAATGGAATATGAAAATATCTGAGTATACATCAAAAGAAGTAATAGAAAAGTATAGAATAACTTTTGAAACCTATTGGAATGCAAAAGATTTTATGACCTTTGATATAAATAATGTAAATGATACCAAGCTCCTTAAACAATCATTGAGTCAAGAAACTACTACAGATGAAATTAGAATTACATTTGATATCAGACCTTATGCTTATCAACAGGAAATATTAGATAAGTTAGAGGTTGAAAGAAAGGTGTTTAACTCTAGGAAAAACCTAATAGTAGCTGCAACTGGTACAGGGAAAACGGTGGTGTCAGCATTTGATTTCAAGGAGTACTACAAGAAAAATCCTAATTGTAGACTCCTTTTTTTAGCTCATAGAAAAGAAATTTTGCAGCAAAGTATAATGACCTTTAGAACAATTTTAAAAGACCAAAACTTTGGGGACTTGTGGGTAGGAGAACATAGCCCAAGTTCTGATAATTATTTATTTGCATCAATTCAAACATTAAATGCAGACTCAAAATATAAAAAATTTAATGAAGATTATTTTGACTTTATTATACTTGATGAAACTCATCACGGTACTGCAGATTCCTATGATAGGATTTTAAATCATTTTAAACCAGATATACTTCTAGGTCTTACAGCTACACCAGAGAGAATGGATGGAGAAGATATTTTAAAATATTTTAATAACAGAATAGCGTATGAAGTCAGGCTTCATGAAGCTATTGATAGAGGTCTTCTATGTCCTTTCCACTATTTCGGTGTAACAGATAGCGTAGATTTGGATTCAATAAATTGGGTTAGAGGAAAATATGATATATCTGAGTTAAGTAATGTTTTTACTGGAAACGATATGCGGGCGAACCTTATTATTAGGTCTTTAGATAAATATATTAATGACATTGCTGCTGTTAGAGGTTTAGGATTTTGTGTTAGTAAAGATCATGCGAAATATATGAGTATGTATTTTAATAAGAAAAACATTCTTTCTATTAATCTTGATTCAGATTCTTCACTAGAGGAAAGAAACAATGCTCAAACACAATTAATTAAGGGAGAAATTAAGTTTATTTTTGTAGTAGATTTATATAATGAAGGGATAGATATTCCAGAAATAAATACGGTACTATTTTTAAGGCCTACAGAGTCCTCTACAGTGTTTATTCAGCAATTAGGTAGAGGACTAAGAATAACTGAAAATAAAGATGTTCTAACTGTTCTTGATTTTGTGGGACAAGCAAATAAAGAATTTAATTTTAGAAGTAAATTAAGAAGTGTAGTAGGAAAAACTGAAAACTCTATTGAGGAAGAAATAGAAAATGAATTTCCAACCTTACCCAAAGGATGTTTTGTACAGCTTGAAAAGAAAGCAAAAGAATATATATTAAATAATATTAAACAAACCTATGCCAATAAAAACAACTTAAGGAAAATGATTAGAAACTACAAACATGAAACAAATAAGCCTCTTACATTAAGTAATTTCTTAAATCATTATCAACTACAACCTTGGCAAATATATAAAACTGCTACTTTTTTTGAATTATGTCATTTAGAGAACTTAAAAAGAAATTATATAGAGTGTATTGATAAAGAATTAAACTCTGCTCTTAAAAGGGTAATGGCTGTTATTTAGCACATTAAACTATACAAAACCCCTTACTTTATTTGCAAATTACAACTAATAAAAGTGATGTTAAAGCCATAATAATTTGCTAAACTTTTTGCAGATTATTATGGAGGTAATAATATTGCAAATTATATGGACAAAGGCAAATAAAATTTCAAAGTATATAAAAACTACAGTAAATAATACTTTTCCTCATATTTTAGAATGTCCTTGCTGTAAAGCTAGGATTAAGTTATATAGGCATGGGTATTACTATAGAAATGTCATTTATTATAAGAAGGAATACCAGATAAAAATCTGTAGGTACTATTGTCGCTCTTGCAAGAAAACCACTTCTTTAATCCCAAGTTTCCTACTACCATATTTTCAGCATTCTCGCCCACTTATATTAAAAGAACTTAATAAAATTTTTAGTAAACTTCCCACAAGATTATCAAGGCAACAAGCAGCCTTTTATAAAGCTAGATTTTTAAGGAATATGAATGCTTTAATAGTTGCATTAAGAGAGAAGCAGCAATTGTATGGCATTTCTAGAGATGAAAATAAAAAAGCCATTCAGTTATTAAAATATTTAACCCCTCCGCCAAGAGAAACAACCTTAAAAGGTCATTATGATCAAATAATTAATAACTTTATGGCACTTTCATTTTAACATTTTTAAGAAGTTTTTAAACAATTTTTTTATTCCACAAACCTTTTGCCTAGCTTTATATAGGTATTTACTAATAAAATATATTTAATTAGGTTAACCGGTTAACCTCCAATAATAACTGGAGGTGTTTAAATGGCTATTACAGAAGAACAAAAACTACAAATAGCTCTATTTCGCTTTTCTCTTGTTGCTCCAATTCTTAATAATCAAATTGAAGATATTAGTGAGTATTTAGAGACATTAGCATCACAAGTCCATGATGTCCCTTATTACGGTAAAAGAGAGTATAATGCTAAAACAATTCGGATCTGGTTTTATGATTACAAAAAAGGCGGCTTAGATGCACTGAAACCTAAAGGCAGAAAAGACAAGGGCTCTTCTAGAGTTATTTCTTCATCTTTAGGTGAAAAGATAATATCCTATAGACAAGAAAACCCTAGTATTAGTGTAATGCTACTTTATGAACAGATGGTTAAAGATGGCTTGTTTTTACGTTCACAGATATCTTATCATTCAGTTTACCGTTTTCTTGCTAAAAGAAATTTAGCTAAACCTTTAGTAGAACAATCATCTTCTAAGGTTAGAAAAAAATTTGCTTATGATGAAGTTAATCACCTATGGCAAGGCGATATGATGGTTGGACCTTATCTTTATGTTAATGGAAAAAGAAAACCTACTTATCTTTTTGCATTTATTGATGATTGTTCAAGACTTGTTACTTTTGCTAGATTTGATGTAGAGCAAAATTTTGAGAGTATGAAGAGTATATATGTTGAGGCTTTACTTAGAAGGGGTATTCCTCAAGTAGTTTATCTTGATAATGCTAAGGTTTATCGCTCTACTCTATTTCATGAAGCATGCGCTAGAATGGGAACTGCTATTTCACATACCGAGCCGTATGATGCTGCTAGTAAAGGGAAAATAGAAAGATTTTTTCGCACTGTAAGAGATAGGTTTTTACCGTTAATCCCTAAAAAGCCGTCTTCTTTAGAAGAACTTAATAACGCTTTTTTAAGATGGTTAGAAGAGGATTATCACAGGCGCATACATTCTGCTTTGAAAATTTCACCTCTTGATAAGTATATGTCCCAGGCAAGCAAAATCAAGGTGGTTGATGACCCTTTATGGGTTAATAATCTATTTTTAAAAAGAGAGAAACGCAAGGTGAATAATGATTCTACTATTTCTCTTTACAATCAGTTTTATGAGGTCTCTTCTATTTTTATAGGTAAACGTGTTGAAGTAAGATTTGATCCTAAAAATATGGATAAGGTAATGGTATATGAAAATGATGAGTTTTTAGAATATGGTAAGTTAGTATCTTTAGCTGATAATGCTATTATTAAACGTGACTATTCTCTAGATAACCCAGAACAGAAGCTTTCTTTTCATCAGGCTTCAACGCAAAAGGGGGATAGTTAATTATGTTTAAAAGTTTTTATTCTTTATCTTCTAAACCTTTTAGTAAAGAAATTAATTCTAAGAATATGTTTACTTCTAATTCTTACAATGAATTAACTGCTAGACTTAATTATTTAAAAGATAATCGTGGAATTGGCATGATAGTAGGTGAAGCAGGTTCAGGGAAAACATCAGGATTAAGATCTTTTACCACTTCTCTTAATCCTGCTTTATACAAGACTGTATATTTCCCTTTATCTACTGTTACTGTTAATGATTTTTATAGAGGCTTAGCTTATAGTCTTGATTTAGAACCTGCTTCTAGAAAAATTGATCTTTTTAAACAAATTCAAGAGGCTATTTTAAGCTTTTACCATAATAAAAAGATTACACCTTTTATTGTTTTAGATGAATTACAATTTGCAACTTCAAGCTTTTTAAGTGATTTACATATGCTATTTAATTTCTCTATGGATGCAGAAAATCCTTTTATTCTTATACTGTGTGGTATGCCATCTTTAAGTATGAAGTTATCACTAGGACATCATCAACCATTAAACCAAAGGCTTATTATGCGATACAAAATGCAAGCTTTGTCTAGAGAAGAAATTAAAGCTTATATTGAACACCAAATGACTTTAGCTGGATCTAGTTATCCTATATTTTCAGATGCAGCAATTGAAGCAATTACTTCTGTAAGTCGTGGATGGCCACGTTTGATTAATAGCCTAGCGACTAATAGTCTAGTTTTTGGTTGTCAAAAGGGACTAAAGTATATTGATGACGAGGCAGTTCGATTAGCTGCAATAGATTTAGGTATGTAATATATTTTTTTGCCGGTCTTTGTACCGGCTTTTTTAATTGTTTTAATTTGCAAAACTTTGGTTTTTAAAGAATTTTAATCTGCTAATTTTGCAGATTAAAACGGATTTTATTTATTTTTAATGTGCTAAAGTGTGGTTAGTTTATTGTGCAAAACAACAAATGCATATAAATTCTTTAAAATTACTAGAATTCTTAATTTCATATTTAAATCAAGAAAATTATTCTTTAGAGAGTCTAAGTGAAGAAGAAAAAATAATGCTTCTAATGTTTCACTATACTGTCTGGAATGACTCACCTAAGGGAGACTTAATCTATTATATAAATAAACTTAAGCATGATAATAAATACATATTTGAAGAGATAATCGAACTGCTTAAGTATAATAGAGACAATATTGATTATATGGCAGAAGAAATTAACCTTGATTATGCTTGTCCTCTAGAAGTATATGCAAGATATAGTACAGATCAGATATTAGCAGCTTTTGGTGTGCATACTTTAGATCATAAAAAGAGTTTTAGAGAAGGGGTACTTTATTTAGAAGATAAAAATACAGATCTATTTTTTATAACTATAAATAAGTCCGAAAAGCACTTTACTGCTACAACACAATATGATGATTACGCTATTAGTGAAAAAATGTTTCATTGGCAATCACAAAGCAGGACATCAGATTCATCGCCAACTGGCCAAAGATATATTAATAGTAGAAAAAATAAAAATACAATACTGCTTTTTGTAAGGGGGTATAGAAGTGAAAATTCTATTACATCACCATTTTACTTCCTTGGTAAGGCTAATTATGTTTCTCATGAGGGATCAAAACCTATTAGTTTTGTTTGGGAATTGGAAAAACCAATACCACCTTTTATTCTTAAAAAATCAAATAAAGTTGTTGATGTTGTTTAAGTTTTCAAGTATGAAGGACAAACAATATTTTTATTTACTGATACATTTAATTGTTAAGAACAAAAGAGATATATAATCCTATTGGTGGAGTTAGGGGAGTAATACTGGAGAAGAGAGTAATTATCCAAAATGTAGGTTTAGTGCAAATGGTTAAATTATTATTAGTAACAGAAGTTAATAACTAAACTAATTATATTAAACAACGAGCATAAAATAGTGCGAAGGTATTAGCATTTTATACACCTATTTCCACCATCTATAGAAAAATATATAATACAATAACATGCAAGTGAAGACAAAAATAAAAGGTATTTAAGTATATAAAGAAGAAAAAGGTAAATTATAGAAACAATATGTATATCATTATTAAGAGGTGTTTACATGAGTATTCCAGATTATCAAAGTGTTATGTTGCCGTTATTAAAATATATTGAAGATGGAAGAGAGTATTCTCTAGCTGAAATTTATGATTATTTAGCAAAGCATTTTGAACTAACAGACGCTGAAATAAAAGAATTATTACCTAGTGGCAAACAAGCTGTATTTCGTAATAGAGTAGGTTGGGCTAGAACATATTTGAAAAAAGCTGGGTTAATTGAGTACACCAAAAAAGCTCACTTTAAAATATCTAGTAGAGGACAAGAGTTACTTAAAGAAAACCCTAGCGAAATTAATATATCTATTCTAAAGAGATATCCAGAATTTATAGAATTCAAAAATACTAGAAAAAATTCTAACAATACCACAGTAAATAATAGTTTTGAAGAAATAGATCCTGAAGAAGGACTAGAGATGAACTATCAGAGAATACGAAGTGAGCTTGCTAGTGAGCTTTTAGATACTATTAAAAAATGCTCTCCAACATTCTTTGAAAAGCTAGTTGTAGAGCTAATAGTAAGCATGGGATATGGAGGCTCAAGGAAAGATGCAGGGGAAGCAATTGGCCAAAGTGGAGATGAAGGTATTGATGGAATAATAAAAGAAGATAGGCTTGGATTAGATATAATATATATACAGGCTAAAAGATGGCAGGGAACAGTAGGGAGACCAGAAATACAAAAGTTTGCAGGTGCCTTAATGGGAAAGAGTGCAAAGAAAGGCATTTTTATAACTACTGCAAATTTTAGTAACGAAGCTATTGAATATGTGAAACTGATAGATAGTAAAATTATTCTCATTGAAGGAGAACAATTGGCTAGTTTGATGATTGATTTTGATGTTGGAGTTACAACAGTAAATACATATGAAATAAAGAAAATTGATTCAGATTACTTTATAGATGAATATTAATTAAATATTCCAATTAGAAAGGAAGCAGTTTAACAATGGATGTTGAAAAGCATCTTATTATAGTAAAAGGTGAAGATAAAACTCAATCAATACAAGAATGTGAGTATAAAGATAGTAAGTGCATGATTACATATGCTAACAATAAAACATACTCATACAATCCACGTAATGTAATATGGTTAAAGAATCCTAAACTTTTAAACCCCGAAACAACAAGAGTTTATATTAATAAACAACCATTTTCTGAAGTTAAGAAAATAGTTAATTTTGGTGAGTATGTACGAATCTTTTTTGTTAACGGATATAATATTGTTTATCATCGTAATGAAATTATTATAAAAGAAAAATCTTTTAATAATTCTGATATAAAAAGTTCTGATGTGATCAGCTGTTATGATTATTTAAAACATCTTTCTACACAAATTAGTATTAGAGATGAAGATGAAAAAAGCTTTTTAAGAAAGCAATATGAAAGAATAAACTATGTCAATCCAAGTAGTGTTTTAGCAAAATATATAAACCCAATTGAGTTGCCTAAAATAAAAAATAATATACTTTCAATATTTCCATTTGGTTTTAATTTGAGTCAAAAAACTGCAACTAAAAAAGCGTTTAGCGAACAAATAAGCATCATTGAAGGCCCTCCAGGAACTGGAAAAACACAAACCATTTTAAACATTATTGCAAATGCAATAATAAATGAAAAAACAGTAGCTGTTGTGTCTAACAATAACTCTGCAACAGCAAATGTTTTAGAAAAACTTCAGGAGCAAGGCGTAGATTTAATAGCAGCTTTTTTAGGAAATAATGAAAACAAACAAAAATTTTTCTCTGAACAAACTCATTTATATCCTGACATGAAGACATGGTATCTAGATAACAAAACTTATAAAGACCTTGAGCAAAAATTATTAATAAGCAAAATAAAACTAGAAGAGCATTTAGAAATAAAAAATAAGGTTGCAATCTACAAACAGGAATTATCTGCATTATTAGTAGAACAAGAGTATTTTAATACTTATTACGATGAAAATAATTTAAGGATGGAGCCATATCGTTCTATATTCAAGCATAACTCTGATACGGTATTAAAACTATGGTTAAAATTCAAGCAATTGATAGAAAGTGATAGAGCTATTTCTTTAAGTTATAAATTAAAAAATCTATTATTATATGGTATAGTAAGTTTTTCTTTTTATAATAATTCTAATGAAAAAATAATAGCACTTTTTCAAAAACTATATTATGAAAATAAGGCTGCAGAGTTAAGCGCGATTATTAATAACTTAAACGGACGTTTGGAAAGTTTTCGGTTTGATAATGCTACTGAGGGATACACAAATATTTCTATGAGTTTATTTAAGGCAAATTTAGCTAAAAAGTATATGAAAAATAAAGAGCGAAAAGTGTTTACAAAGAATTGTTTATGGAAAGAAAAAGATTTTAAACAGTTTATTAAAGAATACCCAGTTATTTTAAGCACTACCCATTCATTAAAGAGTTGTATAAGTAATAATTATTTATTTGATTATGTAATTATTGATGAGGCATCACAAGTAGATATTGTTACTGGCGCATTAGCGCTATCTTGTGCTAAAAATGCTGTAATTGTAGGTGACTTAAAACAATTACCTATGGTTGTACCTAAAAAAGAAGCTGACTTAACAAATAAAATATTTAATAATTATAAACTAAATAAAGCATATAATTACAAAAACAATAGTATATTATCTTCAATTTCAGAATTGTATAGTAGCAAAGTGTGTAAAACGATATTAAAAGAGCATTATAGGTGTCACCCTAAAATTATTGGTTTTTGCAATCAAAAATTCTATAATAATGAACTTATAGTATTAACTGAAGAACAAGAAAGGCATAATCCCATAGTTGTGTATAAAACAGCTAAGGGTAATCATGCTAGAGGAACATATAATCAACGGCAAATCGATGTAATTCAACAAGAAATCATACCTAAGCTAAAAAATCATAATACCATGAGCTCTGTAGCTATAATTTCACCTTACAGGAAACAAACGAATAAATTAAGAGAGAAGGAAAATGAAACAAACATTGAGGTAGACACAGTTCATAAATATCAAGGTAGACAAAGGGATATTGTGATTTTATCAACTGTCGTAAATGAAATTAATGAATTTGTTGATGATCCTAATTTAATTAATGTAGCTGTATCACGTGCGGTTGATAGATTAATCTTAATCGTATCAGACAACGAAAAAATTGACAATTCAAATATTGGGGATTTGGTAAAGTATATTCAATACAATAACTTTGAAATTATTGATAGTAAAATATATTCAGTATTTGATTTACTTTATAAAAAATATACTGAACAAATATATGAACAAATGAAGAATAGGAAAAAAGTGTCTTATTTTGATTCGGAAAATCTAATAAATGCTGTAATTGAAAAAGTGCTTAGTGAGCTACAGTTTGCAAACTTAAACTGGGTTATACATAAACCACTTAGAATGCTTATTCGCAATCCAGACAAGCTTAATAGTGAAGAATATAAATTTGCTATGAATATATTAACACACACAGATTTTGTTATCTTTAATAAACTAGATAAAATGCCGGTTTTAGTAGTAGAAGTTGATGGGTATGCGTATCATGCTAACAATCCAAGACAATTGGAAAGGGATAAGATGAAAGACACTATTCTGAATAAATATGGAATACCTGTTTTAAGAGTTGCCACAAACGAAAGTGGTGAAGAAATAAAACTACGAGATAAGCTGAATCAGGTTATTAATAGTAACTTATCTAAAGAAGATAGGCATTAATGATTTCATATTATAGGTTAAAGCTTAAACAAAAATATAGCTAAAACATATGTAGAAAATAGTATAGGCAATGGATATGATTATAAATCTCTTTTTTACATATATTAGATAGAAATTTATTTTACTAACATCTTGTATAGTTTCCAAAACTATTAAGCTTAGTAATTATAACGTGTATTTCACCTGGTATATTAATCATATTGGCTCCTCTATAGGCTAATTATTACTATTCTTTCAAATATTTTATCTAATAATATAAAAGGTATAGCATACCTAATAAGAAACTGGTAATTTTCAAAAAAAGGGGAGCAGCTTGACACTCTCCTTGAAAATCTTATGAATTCTGATGTAAAAAATTTTAATTTTAATGTTATGAAATTTTAGTAGTCATAAAGATATGATTTGGTAATATCTAAATTTATAATCATATTTTTATTATTCTGAAACTTTAGACCTTTATTAATTGGTTTGCTCGATTTAAAATATTTTTTGCAATGGAAGTTCTTTAAGTATTTTTTTAAGAGTAGCAATAATTATAATGCCAGATATAGACTACTCTCTTTACATCTTTACAAATGTAATCAAAAATATTTAAAAACATAAATTGTCTATTTCCATTTAAAAAAACGGAAGCAGACCGTATTGTATAGCTTTATTCCATGAACTGTACTATTTCATGAAATGGTACATCATAATCTATTTATTTAATTATTTTTTAAATTGATGTTTATTTTTAGACATTTAACTTCCAAGCTTTTTTTAATAAATTAATTAATTTCTTTTGCCTTGTTTGTAAGACTTCCGGTGTCCATGAATCTTCTTGAATAACTTGAGTTGTTAAAGCAAATGAACTTATACCATTTTTTGATTGGAAATACGATGTTTTTTTCTTTTGAAAATCATAGTTTTTAGCTTGTGAGTTTTTAGCTCGTGTAAGCAATACTAAATTTCCTAATTTGTGAACAAATTGGGATGGATCATCAAAATTGTCTAACCATTCACTATTCTCTTTTGGTTTTTGTGGTAATACATGCTCAACAGTAATAACAGAATGGTCATAGTAAGGCTGTCCATCAGTTAAAAGAGAGTCTAAACGCAATAGTAGATACCTTCTAGCTGTATCTTTTAAATCTGTATATACTTCACCATTTAGTTTATTTAGTACTTCTATTTTATCTTCTTTCTTAACTTCTAAAGCTGAATCACTTTTAAATACATTTACTCCTTTATCCATTTCTCTTAGAATTTGCGAATACTTTGACATTCTCCAATTAAAGTTTTTTCTTAAAATCATACTTGTACCTGCAAAAACTTCTAACCTATATAAAAATTCTTCTAAATTATTATTATTATTTAACATGTAGAACATAGCAGGTGGAATCCAATCGTTGTTATCAACTTTATTTAATAAACTTAGTATTTTTAATAGCCGAGGATTATTACTATAATATGAATTATAATCTACTAATTTTAAATATATTTCACCATAAGGAATTAAGACTTCATCAATAAATGCTTTACCATTTATTTGGGAAAAAATTTCATCATATTCTGCTTTGTAATTTGCACTACCTTTACGTTTTTGTAGAATCATTCTTATATGGTCAAAAAGTTTATTAAAACGCTCTCTTCCTAATGATACTTCAACATCTTCCCATTTGTTTGTATATGAATCTTGTTCACTTTCTACTATATCTCCGATAACTTTAGCTTTAAAAATATCACTTGTCATTAAATCTAATCCTCTGTCATTTAATACAGTAAAAATTCTAAATGCTGAATCAAAATTAGGAGTAGAGACTACTACAATATAACAAAGGGTAGCAATTACACTAGGCAATGTTTTTATAGTTGTTTCATTAAGCTCATTAAGTCTTTCATTAAAATAAATAGCATTTTCTATAATAGCTTTTTGGCTATCAGTATTAAAAGTAGTACTTTTGTTAATTTTTAAAGTTGATCCTTTTATTTGAATATGTTTTTTAAAAAATTCACTATCGCGATTTCGTAGCCTTAGGCGAAATGTATCCTCTATATTTCTGATTTTACTACCTTTTTGTACAATCATACTGTCAAGTTCTGAAGCATATTCTTCTCCTAAAATGTCTCTTAAAACAGCAATTAGGATAGTCAAAGTAGTAAGTCTTTGTTGTCCATCTAAAATTTCTGATGAAGGATCATCTTGTTTTACTAAAACAATACTACCTAGAAAATAAGGTTCATGGATACTACTAATATTCTTTTCTGATACTCCATGATGTTCTATAAATTCAAGTAAGTCATCTAATAATTCTCCTGATTCATCAGTAGTCCAAGAATAAGGTCTTTGAACAGGAGGAATCGTGAACAAATAATCATCAGAAAAAATTTTATGCAAAGGTGTTTCTTCTGCGGATAAATTGGATTTCAAAATACTCTCTCCCCTCGATACTTTTCATATATTATAAAGCCTACAAAATTAAGTTAATTATTTTAGTTTAAATTAGAACTTAAAAGCAATTTGTACATTATTGCGTGTCTTATTGAAAAAGATATTAAATTGTTTCTATAAGATTTGATGAATATCCTGCAGTTATTTGTCTTATTTTTACTGTTAATAATATAGAAATAATAAGTTATTAAAAGCTAAAGTGTTTTTTAAAAAGTGTTGTTTAATTAGCTATAGGTGTAATGTTATTAAATTATTATTAAAAGTGTTTTGCTTAGAAGTATCAAAAAAATGAGGATTCTTTTTATTTCTTTCCGCTTAAATTGGTTAATATTGTATAATGGGAAGAAACATGCTGTTACTTAGGAGCAAGAAATATGATAGACAAATGTATTTTTTGTGAAATAAAAGAAAAAGTTCTAGAAAATGATTTAGCATTTGCTATATATGATAAATACCCAGTTAATCCTGGTCACATGCTAATAATTCCTAAAAGACATGTTGCTGATTACTTTGATACTACAATACAAGAAAGACAGGCTATAGATAAACTGGTTATGGATTGTAAAAACCTACTAGATGAAAAATATAAACCTGATGCCTATAACATTGGAATTAATTGTGGCGAAGATGCAGGACAAACTATTTTTCATGTACACGTACACTTAATCCCAAGGTATAAAGGAGATTTAGATAATCCTACTGGTGGAGTTAGGGGAGTAATACCGGAGAAGAGGATATATTACTGTGTATTGGGGTGTTAGATTGTGTATCACTACGAGAAAAGTGTTAATGCTGTAAGCAGCAAAGCAGAAGATATCTTTGTACAACTGTTTTGCGAGGCTTTTGGTCCTGAAAAAGAAGAAAAATTATATGTTCAATATCCTTTTAAAGATATTTATGGTAATCAAAGATACATAGATTTTGCTCTTGAAAATGAAGATATGAGAATTGCAATTGAGATTGATGGTGAAACCTATCATAATCCCAAATTAGTTTCAGAAAACAAATATTATGATGATTTATTAAAACAAAATAGTTTAGTGCATAATGAATGGAAAGTTTTTCGTTGGGCTTATAGACAGCTAATGAAACAACCAGAAAAAGTTAAAGACGAACTACTTACTTTTTTAGGAGAAAATCCATTTTTTAAAGCCTTCGAGGATTATTTACCACTTCAACAAGGAAAGGTAATAGAATTGCGTGAATACCAAGAAGAAGCTATAGAGAATTTACAAAATATGCGTGCTAAAGGTGAGAGCATAGCTTTATTATATCATGCTACTGGAATTGGAAAGACAGTTACAGCTGCTACAGATGCTAAATCCGTAGGTGGTAGAACTCTATTTTTAGTAAATGCTCTTAAGCTAGCAGACCAAGCTGAAGATACTTTTGCTAATATTTGGCCAGAAGCTAGTCGAGGTAGGTATACTGGGAGTGTAAAAAGTAAAACAGAACAAGTGATTTTTGCAACAATACAAAGCATTTCTAGAAATCTTGATGATTTTTTCCCTGATTCATTTGATTACATCATTATTGATGAATGTCATCATGCTGCTGCTAAAACTTATAAAAAGCTTCTTAATTATTTCAAACTAAAATTTATTCTAGGCCTTTCTGCTACACCAGAACGTATGGATGGCGAAAATATGCTAGAACTTTTTCAAAATACAGCCCACAAAATGGATTTGAAAACAGCTGTTGAAAATGGTTATTTAGCACCAATTAGATGCATTAGAGTTAAAACAAATGTTGATTTATCTGATGTTAGAATTAATGGAATTAAATATAATATGCAAGATTTAGAAAGTAAGATATATGTTCCTGAACGCAATAAATTAATTGTAGATACATATTTAAAATACGTAAAGAATAAAAAGACAGTTATATTTTGCGCCAGTGTAAAGCATGCTCAAGAAATAGCTGAATTATTACAGACAGCTGGTGTTAAAGCAAGACCTATCTCAGGACAAGATAAACTAAATTATCGTAATTCAATTCTTGAAGAATATGAAAATGGTAATGTTAATGTTCTTTGTGCATGTGACTTATTAAATGAAGGATGGGATAGTCCCAGAACTGAAGTGCTATTTATGGCACGACCAACAATGTCTAAAACTATATATTTACAGCAGGTGGGAAGGGGAACAAGAAAATGTGAAGGTAAAGAGGATTTATTAGTATTTGATTTTGTTGATAATGCCCGAATGTTAAATACACCATGTTCTTTACACCGAATTCTTAATATTGCCGAATACCGTCCATTTGAATATGTAGTGGCACCACCAGATAAAAAGCAATTTGATAAAAACATGGTTTATCAAGGAGAAAAACCAACTATGTATTTAGATATTCCTATAGATGCTAAGGACTTTGAGGTTATTGATTTATTTGACTGGCAAAATGAAGCGAAAAATATGTTATCACAGACTGAATTCGTACGTATGGTTGATGTGCAGGAAGGAACAATTGAATCATATATAAAAAATGGAAAGATAAAACCAGATCTATCTGTTCCTATAAGTGATACGAGAAGATTTAATTATTTCCACAAAGAAAGTATTGAAAAATACGCTAAAGAGTTTAATTGGGATCTCATTACTAGTGCAAATATAAAGGAGAAGTTTATAGAGTATATAAACACTATGGATATGAGTTATTCTTATAAACCAGTTCTATTTATGGCAATGCTTGATAGATGCAATGATACTGGAAGAGTAAAAGTTCAAGATTTAATAGATTTTTTTATTGATTATTATGAAGGACGTAAAGATAAAGGATTAGTAGTTGAAAAGAAAGCAAGTATTTTTGCTAAAGGTGATTATAGTAGAAAAGATGTTGAACACTTGATATTTAGAAATCCCTTTAAAGTTGTATCTGATATGAGCTTTGTGAAAAGATGTAAAGAAATAGAATGGATAATGTTTAACCCAAGTGTGTACAAAAAGCTTAGTAGTGATGATAAAGATTGGATAATTGATAGGTGTAATAAAAAGTTAGAGGAGTACTACGCTAGGTTTGAAAAATAGCAGTTTGCTATTTTCACAAAGGAATGGATAACAGGGCAAGATTATCAGCAAATGTGTACTTTTTTAGATAACTTCCTTATGATAGCTGGCCATTTATTCTTAAGTCTCCAGGAAGAGCTGATGTTAAAGCCAAATTAAACGGTTGGAATTTTTCTGCCGACCCTCAATGTTTTATAGCAGAAATTGCAAGTAATGAACTTTCAAATATGGAAAGGGGTGTACCCTATATACTACATCCAATAAAGAAAAGTGATAAATACTATTTTGTAGTAAATGAGGACGTTACAGTAGTTAGACCGTAAAGATAATATCGTTTTTAAAATTTACAGTTCTAAAAAATAACCGGACACAAGGGTGTCCGGTTTAAACATTATAAAACTAGAGTTTATATTTTATTAGCAAGGGGATTGGAATATGGTTATAACAAGACAGCAAGTTTTTATAATAATGAAATTTTTAGGGGTGCGAGAAAATTTCAAGTAAATATCTAAGTGTGATTATGCTCCCTCAAACATTAGTCTGACGGATTTTTTATACCCTGGGGTCTTATAGTTCGCGGATATAAACAAATGCTTTGTGGTGTTATTGTTTCATGTATACACAATAATTAAAACAAAAAAGGGTATTTAAAAGAAATATAGAATTATTTGGATTATAATGTATGTTAAAAATAACCGTTTTAACCGCGAAGCAAATAATTATTTAAATAGTGTTTAAGTTTCTGAGGAGGATCTGCTATGCAGTTAAATATGGAACAAAAGAGGTTAATACAAGCTAAGCCAAATGGTCATGTTTTAATCAAGGGAGTAGCTGGTTCAGGCAAGACAACTGTAGCTGTTCATAGAATTCCCTTTTTATTAACTAATTATTGTTTTGGGGAAGATGACAATGTTTTGATGGTAACATACAATAAAACGCTGGTTAATTACATCCAGCATTTATATGAAAAAGTAGAAGAAGAAAACCAAATGCCATTTCAAGATATTTTTGGCAAAAATAAGAAAAAAGTTGATATACATACAATCGATAGTATTCTTTATAAATATTTTAGTCAATATAAAAAGCACAATAAGCAAATAGGTGAAGTAATATCAGACAGTAGAACAAAATATGCAATCTTATCTGCATGTGTTGCAGAATTAAAAAAGGAATATTCCAATATAAATATATTGGATCATAGGAATATATCTTTTTTAATGGATGAAATTGACTGGATTAAATCTTGTAATTATATGGAGATCGAGGAATATCAAAATGCAGATAGATTGGGCAGAATGAATCATCAGAGCAAGGAAGGCCCCCAGAAATTAATGAAAAATTCCAATACAAGAAAAGCAATCTTTGATCTCATGATTCTTTACAATGAACGCCTTAAGGAAAAAAGATACATAGATTTTAAGGATATGGCTCTAATTGCTTTAGAGCAAGCTAAGAAAATGGTGGGTAAGAGATATACTCATATCATTATTGATGAAAGCCAGGATTTGACTAGAGTACAGCTTGAGGTACTAAAATTGATGTACCAAAAAGAAGAGTACAGTAGTATATACTTTATAACTGATACTGCTCAGAGCATATACCCACATTCATGGTTAGTCAAAGGCAGAAGCTTTACCACCATTGGTTTTGATATGACGGGGAAAAGTAATACTTTAGCAAAAAACTATAGAACTACAACGCAAATTGCTCAAGCAGCGTATAGCCTAATTGAGAAGGATCAAAATATCATTGATGATGAAAATTTTGTAAAACCATCTTTGATTGACCGTCAAGGTTATTTTCCTGTATACCGATGGTTTAGGCAACCACAGAATGAATTGAATAGTGTAGCAAAAGAAATACAAGGTAATCTTATAAAACGGTATGACTATAAAGATATTGTGGTTATTGCTAAAAATAGAAATCAACTTCACGAGGCAAAAGAATACTTTGATAAATTAGGTATTCCATGTAATATCATTACTAAGAAAGATTCGGATTTTCAAAGCAATATGGTGAAACTTCTTACTATGCATTCCATTAAGGGATTAGAATTTAAAGTAGTCTTCATTATTGGTCTAAATGAAGGTCTAGTGCCATTTATATCGTATCAGGACATAGATGACGAAAGTGTTCAAATGTCAAACGATAGAAAGTTATTATATGTAGGAATGACTAGAGCTAATGAACTTCTTTATTTGAGTTCTAGCGGTACCCCTTCTCCTTTCATCAAGGAAATTAACCATAATTACTTAAGGATCAATTCATACAGCAAGTTTAGGAAGTATTATGATATAAGGATAGATAATTATGCCTTTAGAGAAAAAATATTTAACCTTTATTCCAAAGAAGAAAAAGTTAGGCAGTGGGTTATTAAGGAATTAAAACAAACTTATAAATACCCATCTGAATTGATAGATGTTGAGTATAAGGTTAATAGTTTCTCTGCAGTGGGTTCTGTAGACATTGCAGTGTCAATTTATAATAATAACAATCTCATACCTTTTATATTTATTGAGGTAAAATATTTTGGAACAGGTGTTAAAGAGGGTTTTTCACAGCTAAAGAGTTATATGAGTCACAGCAAGACTTGTCAGTATGGCATAGTAACAGATGGCAATGAACTGATTGTAATAAATAATGAGCATGAAAAAGTGGACGATATTCCTCCATTTCATACATCTATGCTCCCTTCTTCCATAGAAAAATATATATATAATGACTTGAAACATAATTGTGAATATGAAATCATTCGTGACCCTTATGAACCATATGTATTGACGGTTAAAGAAGGTGAAGGTGTGGAGGAAACTATATACTCAGATGATAACACTAGGGGTGTTTCGATATATGGCAATATTGCTGCAGGTGTACCTCTCTATATGAATGAGGAGATAGGAGAACGATTTTACTTGCCCAACGAATGGTTACAAGGGCAAGGCGAATGTTTTATGCTAGAGGTAAAAGGTGATAGCATGCAAGATGCTGGAATTCATTATGGAGATTATGTACTTGTTCGAAAACAACAGGAGGCTTATAACCGAGACATTGTAGTTGTAGCTATTAATGATGATGCTACAATGAAGCGATGGATGAAAATGGGGGATACCATTCTTTTAATTCCTGAGAACAATAATTATGAACCTATACAAATTCAAAACGAGCAGGCCAATATTCTTGGTTTAGTAATTGGTGTAGTGAAAAAGATATAATGGATTAGGGTTAAATATGATTATCTTTTAGTAAAAGGTATGGGAATATGCGTCTGCAAAAGTTCATTTTAAAACATTAAGTATATTAGCAAGAACAGAAATAGTTCTTGCTATTTTTTGTTTTTGAGCTTTTATATTTAAGAAATGAAAATAGGCTAAACTTTTTCGATTTTAAAGTCAGGAAACAGGCAGAATTATTTCTTGAAAATAGCCCATGGAAACCATATCATCCATGGGTTTTTAATTAACATCATATCATGTTCAAGTTGCTTTTTAAGTGCAGAAATTTCTTCACGTAATTGTGCAACCTCTTTTTCCTGTTTTTCAAATGATTTAAGTTTATCATTTAATTCATTGAGTAAACTCAAAATTTGTTCTTGCTGATTATTGTTTATTTCAATACTAGTTTTACTTGCTTTTTCCTGACTAGTATTTTCTGTTTGTACTTTTGAAGCTAGATTTTTTTCTATATTAGGATCACGGCTGTCTTGTATCCATTCTAATTGTTCAAAAGGGTCTTTACCCATTCGTTTTTTTTGAGTCATCACTTTCAACTCCTTTTTAAAATCTCTTCACATAAAGATAAATAATCCTTCGCCCCAGCAGAATCAGGACGGTATGTAAAAATATCTTGTCCAAAGCTAGGTGCTTCAGCCAAAGAAATATTTTCTCTTATAAATGTTGAAAATAGTTTGTCAGCAAAATGTGTTTCTAGTTTTTCTACAACTTCACGATTTAATATTTTTCTATTATCATAACGAGTTGATATAATACCACTTATTTTAAGAGAAGGGTTAATACGATTTTTAACTATCTCTATAGTTTCTAATAATTTACTCATACCTTGTAAAGCCAAAAATTCTGCTTGAACAGGAATAATAATCTCTTCTGCCATAACAAAAGCATTTAAAGTAAGTAAGCCTAAACTAGGAGAACAATCTAAAAGAATAAAATCAAAGTCACTAATTTCATGTAAAGATTCTTTAAGAATAAATTCCCTACCAGCTATGTTAGAAAATTCAGTCTCACAAGCAGCCAAATTAATATTTGCAGGTATGATTGATACATTTCGTATGTCCAATATAGCATCATTTACATGACATTCATTTTTCATAATGTGAAAAATATTTTTTTGGGCAGTATTATCACTTATTCCTAAGGAGGCAGTAAGATTAGCTTGGGGGTCAAGATCAATGACTAATACTTTTTGTCCTTTTTTTTGCAGACCATAAGCTATATTGATAGTTGAAGTAGTTTTCCCAGTACCTCCTTTTTGATTACTTATAGCAATCTTTCGCATATAAAATCCTCCTAAGTGATTAACATTTAAAACTTTATTTCTTCATTTTTACCAAATATTCCTTTAATAAAAAAGAAGTCAATCTGAGAATCTATTTCATTATCATGTATGAACAATCAGTACATAAAAAAAAAGCAAAATATAACCTTAATAACAAATAGTATCTTATTTATGATAAGAGGTAGGCTGCGTTATAGCAGTTGCCAAGCTACCACTGAACTTAAAGATGGTCAAGTTTTTAGAAGAAACGGTGAGACTGGTATAGTAGAAATAATAGATTAAATTATGTTCCAGTGAGGATAAAAGTAAAACCAAGTGTTAATCATTAGCTTTTTTTATGTCTAGGAGTAACACTATTGTGTTATTTAGTACCATAATTACTAATTTGTAGCAAATGGCACTTATTTTGCATATTATTAATATTAGAAGGACCTTTTTGGAGTGATTAATATGGATGATAGACAAATATATATTGGTGTTTTTGTACGTAAACCTGTTATAGACAGATTAAGAAAGCAAAAACCAACATACTCGATTACTTGCTTAGAGAGTGCAGGTAGGAAAGTAGGTAATATAGTTTATTTTTTTTCAGAACAAGAAGTAGACTTAAAAAAACATTTGATTATAGGTGCTTATTATAGTGAAAAAGAACAAAGATGGTTACAGAAAACTTTTCCATATCCAGATGTGCTATATAACCGTAGAGCTGAGGGTACAAACAGTAAGAAAGTACAATTGTTTAGAGATACAGTAAAAAAACTTGGGGTTACACAAAATAGCTAATATTTTTAATATTAAACTATAATTCAATAAAAAAACCCTAGAAGGCTATGCCATCTCTAGGGTTCTCTTATTTATTAAGCATTTAAAAAATCTTACCTAATTCAAGGAGGTTACAGGATTATTATGGGATCATAATTAATTTTGTTTGGTTAGTTTCTAAGTTTATGTTAATTGTACTTTTTACTTCTTCTTGATATTCGTAAACTACTTTATATTCACCGGGCTGTAAATTGCTTATTTCGTTAAGTTTTGCATAATCATTAGATTGACCAAAGGTTTGAATTTCAATCTTTTCTTCTATTAGTTCATCATTCTTAAAGATATTTATTATTATGTTATTTTCATTTTTGTTTTTAATATTAATATAACCGATAATACTTGTCTTGTTATGTGTATAGGTTATATTAACACCTTTTAATAGTAATGGCTCAAAATCTTCAAAATTACTTGAATTTGGGTTTTCTGTAATATCGTTGTGACTTATTTCTAAAGTACTATTGTTATCTAAGCAGTCTATTAGTACTGAGAAATCATCTATAGAATTACCCGCTACATTTAAATCTACTAAGCTTAGTGTTTGTAAAGGTGCTAAGTCTGTTATTTCATTATCACTTATATTTAGCTTTTCTAAGTTTATAGCATATTGCAAACCATTGATATTAGTGATATCTGCATTACTAGCATCCAATTCAGTAAGTTGTTCTAAATCATTTTTTGTTATACTGCTATCTTCTAAATTAAGCTGAGTTATTATTATATCTTTTAGATTATTGTCTATGGATATTTCTTTTACTTCTTCTTCAACTGTTATAGTAGCTTCTACTTCTAAAGTAGTCTCTGAGTCAGGTTGTTCTACTCCCTCAGGTAGTTCAAAAGTACCGATTGCAGTGTAGGAGCTTGGTTCATTTCCATTATAATCTTCAATTGTCCAATCCAAATAAACGGTATGTTCTCCATTATCACTATCAACTACAGTAGTGCTTTCAGCTAGTTTATCTATAGCATCACTTTCTTCTGTTCCGTATTCTACCGTTATGTCATTTACATTATTAATGCTATCAATGGTTGGTTTTACTTCTTCTTTAACTGTTACCGTAGTTTCAACTTCTAAAGCAGTCTCTGGGTCTGATTGTTTTACTCCCTCAGGTAGTTCAAAAGTACCGATTGCAGTGTAGGTACCTGCTTCATTTTTATCATATTCTTGTATAGTCCACTTTAAGCTTACAGTATGACTATCTTCATCACTATCAAGTATAGTAGTGCTTTCAGCTAGTTTCTCTATAGCATTACTTTCTTTTGTTCCGTATTCAACTATTATGTCACTAACATCATTAATGTTATCAATAGTTGGTTTTACCTCTTCATTTACTGTTACCGTAGTTTCAACTTCTAAAGCAGTCTCTGGGTCTGATTGTTCTACTCCCTCAGGTAGTTCAAAAGTTCCGATTGCGGTGTAGGCACCAGCTTTATTTTTATCATAGTCTTTTATTGTCCAATTTAAGCTTACAGTATGACTATCTTCATCACTATCAAGTATAGTAGTGCTTTCAGCTAGTTTCTCTATAGCATTACTTTCTTTTGTTCCGTATTCAACTGTTATGTCACTAACATCATTAATGCTATCAATAGTTGGTTTTACCTCTTCATTTACTGTTACCGTAGTTTCAACTTCTAAAGCAGTCTCTGGGTCTGATTGTTCTACTCCCTCAGGTAGTTCAAAAGCACCTATTGCAGAGTAGGCACCAGCTTTATTTTTATCATAGTCTTTTATTGTCCAATTTAAGTTTACAGTATGACTATCTTCATCACTATCAAGTATAGTAGTGCTTTCAGCTAGTTTATCTATAGCAGCACTTTCTTCTGTTCCGTATTCTACTTCTATATTATTTACGCCTTTAATGCTTTCTATTGTTGGATTAGTTATTACCGTGCCACCACTATTACTTCTAGACGAACGCCTAGGTGAACTAGGTATTTGTTCATTAGTAGTGTTTTTTATTTTATTAATCTGGTCTTTAACTATAGTGGTTTTTTGAGTAATATCAATACCCATTACTGTACTAGTATTCTCAATAGCTTTAACTGTTGTTTCAACCCAATCATCGACAGTTGCCCAATTATTTAATGTTGGATTACTCATAGGTTTTGGTGCTTCTGGTGGTGAATAATGAGATACTATATTAGTTTCCTGTCCTGCATTAACATTTACACTAGTATCAGATGATATTACGTCTACTTCACCTTCAAGAACGCTTACTCTATGGTTTTGCTCATCAACAATATTCTCCCAAATAGTTCCCTTTACTTCGGCAATACTCCCAGGCATTTGTACTTTTACTCTAGTTCTTTTTTGAGTTGCTTCTTTCCACCATGGAACTTCTTGGGCTTCTTCCAAAACGATATCCTTATCATCTTGGCTAAAATAATTAGAAGCTAGCACCCCATTAATCTTTCCTTTTGATAATTCTAACTCTAACCAGTCAACAACAACTATTTCAGTGCCATCCACACCTATTGTTGACTGCCCAATAGCATCATTTATTTTTAACTCAGTTAATTCATCTATAAGTATACTGGAGTCATCAGGAAAAGTTAATATAGCTTGTGCATCTTTTCCTGTGGTTATCTTATAACCTATATCACATACAGTTTCATTTTGCACCTTTTTAACATCTTCATCGCTATAGATTTTCACCTCACCTTTTAGAGGTACTAGTGATGTTAATAATTCGGTTTTCCTTAGCTCTGGAGCCAAAACCATCATACGTGCTATAGCATAGGCAGATTGCTCTCTATTAGCAGCAATATTTGGGGAAAATGTCCCAGCATCTGCTAATTCCATAACATTAGCATTAATTACAGCTTTAATCTGTTCTTCAGCCCAGTGTCCATTTATATCATCTATTTCTAACTTAGCACTACCAGTAGATTTAGTTAAGTTCATCATAACTGTAGCAACCTCAGCTCTAGTTACTGTTGCTTGCGGCCTAAAAGTACCATCAGGATAACCACTTACTATTCCTTCTTTATATGCTGTTTCTATTACATCATAGGCCCAAAAATCAGAGCTAACATCAGTAAAAGTGAGCTTGTCCCCACTAACTATATCAATATCCTTTGCACGTAGTACTAACGCCACAAATTCAGCTCTACTTATAGAATTAGTAGCTCTAAATGTAGCATCTGGATAACCGGTAACAACATCTTTATTGTTTAAATACACCAAATAAGGATATATTGGCTCATTTTTTGCAATATCATCAAAATGAGCACAAGCTTTGTCGGAAAAACTAAAAGCAAACAATAAGCTTATGGCTAACACACTGACTATTTTAGCAACTATTTTTTTATTAGAAATTGTATTTATATGATTCATTAAGTACCTCTCCCCATACCCTTAAAACATTTTTCTACATTTTTCTTTTATTATCGAATATTATATCATTTACCTTTAATATACAACAGGTATAAGCTTTGCACCTAGTGGTTAATTATTCCAAACAAATAAAATGGATTATTGTGTATAATTATGTTATTACATTTTTTAATATGTTAAACTTCTAGTGAAAATACCTATATAACGGTATAGCTTATATTTTTATTGTTTATAAGAAAGGGTGTCAGGAGAATTATGGATGAAAGGGAAATGGGTAGGGAGCAAAACAGAGTTATGGAATCTAACAAACAAAGAACTATAATATATATTGTACTTATATTATTTACTTGGGCGGGGCTTTTTTATGGAGGGTATTATTTTACTTCAAATTATTTGCAACAAACCCACCCAGTAGTTGCAAGTCAGATTGAGGAAATAAAGCATGAAAATCAGCTTATTGAACAAAACATAACTGAGACCATGCAGTTTTTTTACGATGAGATAAATAAGTCTAATGAAGAGATTATAGAGATTCGCAATGAGATAGCTATGATTCAAGAAATGCTTGAAATAACTGGTGAAACCATGGATGGGACTGATGAAACACGTCATAGCTTGCAGGATCAGATGATAGAGTTAGAAAGGCAACTTACCACCTTTGAAGAACAGCTAGAAAAGCTGGAGGAGGCCGTTCGTGCTTTTTAAGATAAAATTATTTACTTTATTTAGTTTATTTGTCGTAATGCCATTTTTAGGTGTTGGTTTGGCATATGCTCAGTTTCAACACTTTACACTAAATGAAATGGAAGACATATACATAAAGGATGACGCGTTTCAAGAAGATGCTTATAAAATATCAAATGAATTGGTTGATTTAGGTGAAGCTATTGGAAATCTGTCTAATCATACTGAAGCTTCATACCAGTTAATAAATTATATCCATAGTAATGCCTATGAAGAATTGCAAGAATATAGAAAACAACATTCGTCATTGCAGGAATTACTTGAACAATCAGACAAACAAAGCCAAATGTCTTCTGAGATGCTGGATTATTTGCTGGCTAATATGCTTGGGGACCCTATAGGACAAACCTTTGGTGATAAATCTACAACCAAAGTCTATTCTCTAGAAGAGGTAGGATATCGTGGTTATATGGCTAAGGTGCGCTTGCATGACATAGAGGCATTAGAATTAGTGTTAGCTCAGGACAAGGTAGAACCTAGCCCTGGGGAGACAACTCGAGAAGCTGCAGAGCGAAATGATGCGATATTAGCGGTGAATGCTGGTGGCTTTTATTGGCATGATGGTGGGCTTGTTACCCTAGGTACTACAGTGGTAGATGGGGAGATTGTATCATTTTCACCTGATACTAGTTTAAGTTTTGTTGGATTTAATGATAGTGGACAATTAGTAGGTGGTTTTTTTGAAACCAGAGAAGAGATAAGTGAGCACAACATTTTGCATGGTTCTAGTTTCTTACCAACTTTATTAAAAGATGGTGAAAAGCAACCTATACCTGAAGATTGGGCCAATACTAGGCAGCCTCGTACTATGATTGGTCATTTCACCAATGGAGATTTACTTTTTATTGTTATTGATGGAAGAAGAGAAGGCTGGAGTAGTGGAGTAACGTTAGAAGAAGCACAGGAAAAGCTAATTGAGTTTAATGTTCGTGATGCCTATAATCTAGATGGAGGAGACTCTAGTACTTTCTACTATGATGGTGATGTTTTAAACAAACCTTCTGATGGTGAAAGAAGGGTGAAAACCAATATTATTATAAAGCCTTAGTAAATTTTTGCTAAGGCTTTCAATTATTTTAAGCAAAAAAATAGTAATTTTCAGACTGCAATAGGTCCTCAAATCACTTAAAAGGAAACATTATATATTTTGGTTTGCTGCAAGTAAACAAACTACGTATGCTATTATGATTGACAATCATATCTGTAATTTTTCAATCCTCTTTAAATAAGATGTTATTTACTATGAGGACAAAAGCGACAAACACACAGAACCCTAAAACTTCTAATAACATAACTATCCCTCCTTTTTTATTTTTTAAATTATGATTCCACTGCAAAAAGCTAAACTTAGAGTATGGAATCGGCTGAGCAAACATGTTTATCACGCCACTCATCGGTCTTTACCTTCATTTTAGCTTAGCACTTATTATCTAAAATGATTTTTTATTTATACTTAACCGTGATCTATGCACCACGCCTTGCTATTCGGGACTTAGATAAACATGTTTGCTCAGCCTTAAGTTTGTTGTAGTTACTTTTTGCAGCAGAATCAATTATCCAATTAAAAGCTTAGTAGAGAATGGATAATTATAAGAGCAAGAGCGTATATTTATACTCAGCATTGCATACATATACCAAGTGTAGGTTTAACTATTTTTCAGTTTTGGTTAATGTTAAACCCTTTATAAATAAAGGTAGTAATAAATAGTAATGAAATGTCGTCTGGGTGTGAATCTTTTTAATATAAACAAAAAATTAAGAACTGGGTGTGACTATTAGAAAATT
Organism: Candidatus Syntrophocurvum alkaliphilum; assembly: GCF_009734445.1. Classification (NCBI taxonomy): domain Bacteria; kingdom Bacillati; phylum Bacillota; class Clostridia; order Eubacteriales; family Syntrophomonadaceae; genus Candidatus Syntrophocurvum; species Candidatus Syntrophocurvum alkaliphilum. The sequence goes on along the minus strand of NZ_CP046457.1, from coordinate 1,172,900 downwards.
AGAATGGAAACTTACTATGTTATATATAGTAAGTTTTTTATCTTTCTTTCTATAATTATTTTATCACCTACAAAATATTCGTACAATCCAATAAATTTTTAATTTTTAGGGGGACAGGTAGTATTTTTTATTGTATTTGAAGAAGGAGCAGGTCATATTAATGGCTTTATAGAAAACCAAGAGCAGTATATTGATGTAGTTTTAGATTTTTTGGATAAAAAATAGCTTGGGGAGGTTATTTTTTGAATAAGTTATACCTTGGCAATTTCCATAGTAATATGCGAAAAGAATTAGTAATAAAGTGTGCTGATAGTATCAGAAATGGCATGAAAGCTATATATATTCTTCCTTCAAGAGAGGCAATGTTTGATGTAAGGGAGTTGTTTATAAAGGAGCTAGGTGGTTTATACAACTGCTATATTTTAACCTTTACTGATTTAGAAGAAATGCTAACTACAGATTTAATTAGAAAAAATAATGTTCTTTCAGAATACGAAGTTGGATTAGTGATAAGAAAAATACTAGAAAAACAGCCTAAAAATTTTCTTTTTAATAGGGTTAAAGCTAAATCAGGCTTTATTAGTGGTGTAAAACAAACTATTAGAAAACTAAAAAGATTACATATTAGTCCAGAAGAATTGAATGAAAAGGCATTAGGTATAGATGGGACTTTAGGAGTAAAGTTAAAAGCCATAGCAAAGATATATAAGGATTATGAGAATTATAAAAAAGGTATGAGTGTTTATGACTTAGATGATTTTTCTGTGCTTGCCTTAAATCAGGTGCAAAATTCTAAAATACTGGATGAAACTAGGATGCTTGTTATAGATGGGTTTATAAATATCGATCCAGTTGATGTTAATCTTATAAAAGAGATGATAAATAGAACTGATATAGATATACATATTAATGTTCCCTTTAAAAATGAGTATAATATGGATTTTATATATAGTGAGATTATTAAAGATTTCTCAAATCTTGATTTTAAGGTTGAAGTTATTAGTAGTGACAAGCCTTATATTAATCCTGATTTAAGATGTATAAGTCAGCAGATATATTCTAATAAACGAGATTTAGAAGTATTAAAATCAAGTGTTATTATAAGCAAAAGTCCTTGTATAGATTATGAAATACGGCAAACGGCTAGAGAGATTAAAAAGTTATTAATTGAAAAAATGGCTAAACCAGATGATATAGCTGTTTTTTGCAATAATAATGATGAATATAGTGAAAAAGTAAAAGATGTTTTTGATGAATATGGACTACCTATAAATATTAATCAGCGTAATAATCTACTAACTGTTCCCCTAATAAAGGATATACTGTGTGTTTTAAGACTAAGGGTTAAGGATTACATTGCTGATTCATTTGTTACTCTTTTAACTTCTAAATATATTTTACCTAAACAAATACAATCTAGTGATTATTACGAAAGTAGTTTATTTAGAAAGTTGGCTAAAAAGGTTATAAATGAGCATGAACCAGAAGATTATTTTGACTTTTTTAAGCAGCTATTAGTAGAAGAGTGTAGTCTTGAAGATATTCCGGTGGAATTAGAGGATTATTTTAATGTTTTTGATGAGTTTAATCCTGAGAATACAGATGGGCAAGTCGAGGCATTACAAGAGTTTATTAAGGTACTTAGTAATTTAGATCTTCGAAATCAACTAACCTATCTTTACGAGGAAGGGGTTATTTCTCAAGATGTTTTCATTAGGGATTTAACTGCTTTACAGGGGTTTGAAAAGGTGATTAAAAACCTTATAAATACTTGGGTTCGTTTTGAGCCCATAAAACCTGTAGAGTGGTTGGACAGTTTACACAAGGAACTAGTGAAGTTATTAAGTGAAGAGCAAACTGGTCTAAATAATAGGGATTATGGTGGAGTGAAGTTTTTAAATCCTGATTTAGCTAGAGGTCAAGATTATGATACTGTTTTTATCCTAGGTATTAATGAAGGAATTTTCCCTTCTAGTGGAAATGGAAATTATCTTTTTAATGCAGATGAGATTTTAGAGCTAGCTAAACTAAATATTAATTTAGGTACTCCCTTATGGGAACTACAAAGGGAAAAGATAAGGTTTAATGCATGTTTAGCAACTGCACGCAATAGGTTAAACGTATCATATAGGGTTACTGATGAAAATGGTGCTTTAATGATTCCATCTGGATTTATCAATGATTTTACGGCAATTTTAACTGAAGAATGTTGTGAGAAAGTTACCTTTTACTCTGTAAGTATGCGCAAACGGATGCGATATAATGTTGAGCCAGCTAGCAAAGTTGAGGCGATAAGAAAACTAAACACTAATCTTTGGAATAATGGCGATGTTCAGCTGATTAATGAATATGCATGGCTGGATAGCTCTTTTAAAGAAAAACTTCTTTATTCATCACGGGCAGCTTATATGGAGATTTCTAGGGAGTTTAATCCTGTTTTTGATGAGTTTGATGGTAGACTTAATAATCCTAAACTTTCACAGCAAGATGCTTGGTATGGTTTTAGTCCATCTCAATTAAATAGTTATGTTTATTGCCCTTTTAGATATTTTGCGGAAAGGGTTCTTAATCTTGATGATGATGAACAGGAACCACTAAGTGGTTTAAGTATAGGGCTTCTTTATCATGAGGTTTTAAAACAATATTATGAAGGTAAGGATGATCCAGAGGAAGTTGATATAGAACGGCTACAGGCTGTTTTTGATAGTGTAGAAAAAGATTTTGATTATGGAAATCAGCCACAAATAGTTAAAGATTATTATAGAAGTGAGCTTTTTAATACTATTAAGGCTTTTATATATCATGATGCTGATAATTTAACTAGGTATTTTGAAGCTACTGGTTTTAGGCTTAAGCCAGTGTTATTAGAAAAGTTTTTCCAAATTTACTTAGGTGATAATAAAATTAGAGGAGTAGCCGATAGGGTTGATTTGGAGTTTGATGATACAGGAAGCTTTACGGGTAGATATATTATTTATGATTATAAGAAGGGGAATGTAAAGACGATAAAGGAATGCATTGAAACAGAAGATTTTCAATTGCCTATTTATTATGCCGCATTTGATAATTATATAAAAAAGGAGTATGCAGTATCAAAAACTGAGTGTATAGCTCTTTTATATTACAGTATTGAGAAGTTAGAATGGAAAGGTATTATCCGTAAAGATATGAAGCTAGCCTTGTTTGAAAAGAGAAAAAGACCCCAGCTAATAGATGAAAATAATATGTATGTATTATTAGAGTGGGTAGAAGGTGAAGTATTGAAGACAATAGATGAGATTAAAAAGGGATTCTTTTCTCCTAAAGAGTGTCCCGCAACCTACTTTGTTTGTCCATATAATGGGATGTGTAGGTATGACAAGATAAGGTTTGAGGGTAAGGGGGTTTAATTATGGTAGATATATGTAAGAAATATGATGTTAATGAAGAACAAGCTAATGCTTTAGATATATTTGCAAATACTGCTTTGCGTGCTGGTGCAGGATCAGGAAAGACTAGAGTATTGACTAAGCGTTTTATTAGACTTCTTTTAGAAAGTCCTGATATAGAGCTTAGTGATATAGTTGCAATAACCTTTACTCGTAAAGCGGCAACTGAAATGAAGGATAGGATACGTGAAGAGCTTACTAAATACATGGAAAGTAGTAGTTCTGAAGCAGAAAGAAAGAGGTTAGCAGAATTAAGGCTGTTAATATCTACAGCTAATATTGATACTATACATGGTTTTTGTGGAAAGCTTTTAAGGGATAATTATTACTTGCTAGGATTAGACCCTTTGTTTGCAGTAACGGAGGAAGTAGATGCAAAGATGAAGCTTTCAGAGTTATCGGAAGAATTAATAAATGAATATACTGCAAATCTAGAAAATGAAGAAAAGCTTAATGTTATTATAGAAAACTATTCAACTAATATAATAAATGAGCTTAAAGGTTCAGTTATCAGTGCTTACAAGTCTTTGAAAGAATTAGGTATACCTATTATCAGGGAAAATATACTTTTAGATGTGAATGATTTAAATAATCCAACTACTGTATTAGAAATAGTAGCAGCTGAAATTATAGTAGAGTTAGATAAAATCTATAGTGATTATAAACGGAGAGAAAACTATTTAGATTTTAATGATTTAGAGGTTTTATCATTAGAGCTACTACAGAATGAAGATGTCTGTAATAGTTATTTTTCTAAAATTAAGTATTTGTTAGTAGATGAGTTTCAAGATGTTAATCCTTTGCAAAAAAAGATTATTGATAAGCTAACTTTTAGAGAAGGTATTATACCAAAAGGTAGATTATTTTTAGTAGGTGATTATAAACAATCTATTTATGGTTTTAGAGGTGCTGATTATAAGGTTTTTAATGATGCTTGTAGTCAGATTTTAGCTTGTGGGAAAGTAGAGCATCTTTCTACATGCTATCGCAGTACACCTAATATTATAAATGCAGTAAACAAGGTTTTTAATCATTTGCTTAATCCGTATGAGTCTTTAAACCGTCCTTCTGATAAAGTAAAGCCTGGTGCTAAGGTGGAGCTAATAACATATGAAAAAGAAACCATAAAGGAAAAGAAAGCTATTACTAGGTGGGAAAGAGTTAAGAAATTAATTGCTGATGATAAAAATTTAGATGAGTTTGAGGAAGCTTTAAATGCTCAATATGAGAAGTCAAATATTTCGAGTAAAAAGGACTATCAAGGTGTTATCATAGCAGGGAGAATCAAAAATCTTGTTGATGAAGGTTTTGATTACAAAGATATTGCAATACTTATGCGTAGTAGAACTAACTTAAAGACCATAGAAAATGCTTTAGAAAAGGAAAGCATACCATTTTGCGTTTTAGGGGGATTAGGCTTTTGGAATAGGCAGGAAATAATGGATATATTAACATTATATTCACTTATTTTTGAGCCACATGATAGGTTAAAGCTATTTTCTATTCTTAGGTCACCTATTTTTGGTTTTTCTGATGATATGCTTTTAAGTATGGCGGGGTTAATGCGCTCCAAAGAAGAGGGGAATATAATTAATCTTCTAAGTTATTTTGAAAGTGAAGCAGATGATAAGTGGATTGTTACTAGAGCTAAAGATATCTTTGCTAAACTTTTGCCCTTAGGTGGAATAGAAAATGCTAAAAATTTATTTAATCAAATATTATTACATACTGATTATATGGAGATTTTAGCATCAATACCACATGGAGATAAAAAGCTACGCAATTTAGAAAAACTAATAAACATAATAGATGAATATGAACAAAAAGGAGTTTATTCTGCTAGTGAGTTTCCAGATTATATTAAAATGCTGCAAGAATCATCCGGTATGGATTCAGAGGCTTTTATAGATAATGAAGATAGTAATGCAGTAAAGATTTTAACGATTCATGCTTCTAAAGGATTGCAATTTCCAGCAGTTTTAATCCCAGATATGGATTCTAATATTGACAGCATTTCTAAGAGAAATAAACAAATTCTACGGGTTAATAATGATGGTTTAGTAACTGCTATTGGTTTAAATGATAAGATGGAAACTGATAGAGATGTAAATGAATACTATAAAGAGATTTATCAAACTAAATTAGAACAAGAAATAGAGGAGAGTAGAAGAGTCTTTTATGTTGCTGCTACTAGATCGGAAAAGTTTTTGGCTTTTATAGGTCAAAACCTAGAATTAAAAGATGAAGAGTTAAAAGACCAAAATAGTTTTATGAAACAACTATTGTGGGTTTTAGCCACTAAGGGAGAAATACCTGAAATATTACGGGTGAATGGTGAGGAGCTTATTCTTGCTGATAAAAAAGTTGTTAACTATCCAGAAGAACTTATAAGGCAAAATCAAGATTTAATTAAAAACCAATTGCACAAAAATCCTAAACTATTACCACCTTTAATAAAACCATACTCTAAGGAAGCTGAAGGCATTTTGAATGCTTCAATGTGGTTGAATTATCGTAATTGTCCACGCAAGTATTACTATACTTATATTGCCGGTATTTCAAATAATATTATAGTATCAGAACAAGTAGAAATCTATAGAGGTTATGACGATGTAGGTATTAGTGGCGCAGATATGGGCTTATTAGTACATCAACTATTAGAGGAATTAGATTCAAAAGATTTTACTGTTGATACTGCTATAAATAAAGTTGCAACTAAATACAAAGACGAAATTAATATACCTGAAGATAAAATATTATTTGATAAATTAATAGATGGATTTATACAAATTGAAAAAGATAAAGAAAATAACCATAGGATAGAGACGTATCAAGAGTTTACTTTTAGAGTACCTATTAAAAAAAACCTATACCTTGGTGGAGTTATTGATAGAGTAGATGTTTATAAAAAAGATGATAAACTAACTGCTACTATTATTGATTACAAAACCAATAAAATAAATGATGAAAATGAGTTAAGGGAAAAAGCTAAGTTTTATGAACAACAGCTTTTAGCATATGCTTGGAGTTTATCCCAAATACCGTTTTATAAAGGTAATATTATACCAATAGATGAAGTGAGTTTGTATTTTCTAAGCTTAGGTAAGGAAATAACAATAAAAGTTGATATGGAGAATTTAGAGCACATTAAAAATGAATTGATAACTGTTTCATCATGGTTATTAGGTAATAAAGTTTTAGAAGATTATCCTTGCCAAACAACAAATCTTTGCAAGTTTTGTGAGTATAGTAGTTTTTGTGCTAGTTAAAAACAATAAATTACATATCTCTTTTCACCTAATAAAAACAACAGGTTTTGTCACCAATTAGGATTGATAATAATACAATAATGACAAAATCTAATATTAAGAAATGGGTGAAGAGAATATGGGCAAAAACATGTATGTGAAGTCCTTAATATCGGAGATGCTGAAGTTGATTACAAAAGAGCAAGAGGTTATTGTTCGTATAATTAGGGAGTTAAAGTTAGAGCAGAGGCAACTAGCTAATTTATATTTGGACCTTGCAGAAAGGGCAGAAGCTAATCCTAATTTATTTCCGCTGTTAGATATAGTGAGAATAAAGCAGTTTGCATTAACAGACAAGATATTTAACCTTGGCCAAAAGGAATTTAGTATAGCTGAAATGATACGAGCACTTCAGGAAAGAACTAAGTTTTCAAATAAAGTGCAAACACGTCTTCTTGAACTAGTTATTGAAGAATTAAAAGAGATAATTGAAATTCTTCAAGATATTGCAGCAGAGGAACAAAACCTATTTAATCTTTTCTTAAGAGCAGCACAAAATGAATCTACTCAATTAATGCAAGAAATAAGTTTTAAGGAAAGTTCGCTTGCATTTAAATTTGGGGCTTTAGGTTTTAAACAATTTACTATGGCTGAAAAAATACGAGCTATTTTAAACATAAATCCTAATGGAAATGCTATTGCTGATATACTTGAAAAAGGTTTTTTTTCAAAAACTTATGAGGAGTGTCGAACTCAAATAAAGGAGCGAGTTAAAATAAATTTTAATTAATATCTTTATCTTAAAAAAGCTATAGATAACTAAACCGAGTAATGCTCGGTTTTATTTTTTTGCTAGATTTTAAAGGATAGTTTAGAAAAATGTAGAAGGATTTACTTTGTAGGAGAAGATAAATTTCATTTGTTATTAAATCCTAGTACATAGGGAGGAATTAAAATTTTGCAATGGTATAAAAATTTAAATATTGGTACTAGGGCAACTTTTCTTTTTTTAGCACTTATTTTTTTCATTATAGGTGTAGGGATTCATGGAATTTTAAATGTTAATTTCATGAATCAAAATCTAAATAAAGTTCAAGATTATGCGCTAATACCAGTTGGTTATATACAAGAAATTAATACTGAGCTTACAGCTATAAATAGAGACCATTATTATATGTTAATAGTAGATACTGATAAAGAAAGAAAAGAAGCTATTCAATCAGTAGAAGAAAGCATACAAATTATTGATGAAAATCTAGCTCTTTATGAACAATTTATTATTAATGATGGGACAAGACGAACAGAAATTTTAGAGGCTAAATCAGCACTACAAGCATATTATTCAATGGTTAATACTTATCATCGTTTAATAGAAACAGATAGACTTGCTACTGCTCAATCATATGCTAGTTTAATAGCTGATCAAACAATTCTGGTACAAGAAAAAGTTGAGAAACTATTAATACATAATGAAAATATAGCAACAGAATTAGTTCAAAGTAGTAATGAAGCTTATAAAGCTACGATAATGCAAATGCTTTTCACATTATTAATGGCTATAGCAGTTTCTATTGCGATTTTTTTCATTACTCTAAAGAATATTAATAATTATGCAGAGCAACTAAAAAACATTAGTTTATATGATCAATTAACTGGTTTATATAATCGTGCTTATTTTGAAGAAGAATTTCAAAGACTACTCAATAGCAACCAATATCCCGTAACTATAATAACAGCTGATGTAGATGGGTTAAAGGTTGTAAATGATGCTATGGGTCATGCCACAGGTGATAATTTATTAAAGGCATGTGCAGAAGTATTAAAAAATTCAGTGCGAAGTAGTGATATTGTGGCTAGGGTAGGGGGAGATGAGTTCACCATAATATTGCCTGAAACAGATGAAAAGACTGGGGAAGCGATTGCTAGATGGATTAATTATTATACTTCAAGATATAATAGAAAAAGTTCAGAGGTGCCACTAAGTATTTCATTTGGTTTAGCTACAGCTAAGAGTAGTAAAGATTCTTTAGAAGAAACTTTTAAAAAAGCTGATGATGCTATGTATCAAAATAAGTTGCATAAAAGTACTAGTGCTAAGTCACAAGTTATAGAAGCACTAATGACTACATTAGGTGAGCGAGATTTTGTTGCTCAAGGGCATGCTAAACGATTGAGTGTACTATGCAGAGAAGTAGGTGAAAGCCTAGACCTATCTGCTAATCAATTGAATAATTTAGCATTATTAGCTCAAGTACATGATTTAGGAAAAGTAGGTATACCAGATAGCATATTATTTAAAGAAGATGCTTTAACAGATGAAGAGTGGGTAATTATGCGTCAACATTCAGAGAAAGGCTATCAAATTGCTTCTGCATCTCCTGACTTATCAGGAATAGCTGATTTAATTCTCAAACATCATGAAAACTGGGATGGAACAGGCTATCCACTAGGTATTAAAGGAGAAGAAATACCTATTGAATGTCGTATATTATTAATAGTTGATGCATATGATGCTATGACGAGTGATAGACCATATCGAAAAGCATTAAGTAAGGAAGAAGCAGTTGAGGAACTAATAAGGTGTTCAGGCACTCAATTTGATCCAAAGCTTGTAAAGATTTTTATTTCTATAATTAAAAATCAAGAACAGATAAAGTGTAGCTAACATGAGTTTTTATCCAATTAATACATAATAATAAAGAGTTATTGGAAATAATATAATTAGTATACATAATTTGCTTTATTAGCTGTCTATTATTTACTTAAGGATAATCTGAATTAATTGTGAGAAAAAAGAGGCTATACTTAATTCTGCTTACTCTAAACATACTTCCGTTTTCTTGACACTAAATTTAAAAGGGCATTATAATATATATTAAAGCATAAAAATTAAATAAATTAAATAAGCCGAGCCCAAACTCGGCTTATTATAAATTTCTATTCTAACCACACCTTACTCTCAGCTAACAATTTTATTTAATTAAAATAAAGTTATAAGCAAAAGAATAACAATTAATTAAAGCCTTGGAAGGAGGCAATTTTTCTATAAACAAAATTATTAACAAGACATTAGGGGGGCGGATGATGGGGTTTTTTAAACATTTAAGGGAAGAAGGTTATGATGATCCAATAGCTATATTTGAGGATTATTTGGAGTCTTTAAAAGAAAAATGCCAATTTATTAATGCTGTTGGAGTTGGTTTTGCACATGATAATGTTCCTTTTACCAAAATTGAGGATTTATTATCATATGTTTTAAAATATTTTCCACAAGGAGATATTTTTATTGATAGTAAGTTAAATACCTTAATTTTTTTAAGAAGCTCAAAAAGAGGTGTAGCAACATTATTTGAATGTTTTGATGAAAGTTTTAAAGTAGCTTTAAAAAATGGCGATAATGAAGCATATACAAGATTTATTAGTGATTTTCCTACAAAAGATATTAATCCTTATGCGTTGTTTTTTGATGATGATCCCTATGTTAGTAATTGGGATATTAATGAAGTAGTTAGTTGTTTTGAAAAAGAAGGATTAGTTGCTGATAATAATCCAATAACAGGAACACTGTTAAAGCCCAATAAAGTAATTCATTTTGAAGATCCTGATAATTATAGGAATGATTTAAAAGCATGTATTAAGATGAAATGGGATTAATATTTATAGAACCGAGCTCTGTAGCTCGGTTTTTTTATTGTAAATCATTGATTCTGCTGCAAAAAGTAACTACAACAAACTTAAGGCTGAGCAAACATGTTTATCTAAGTCCCGAATAGCAAGGCGTGGTGCATAGATCACGGCTAAGTATAAATAAAAAATCATTTTAGATAATAAGTGCTAAGCTAAAATGAAGGTAAAGACCGATGAGTGGCGTGATAAACATGTTTGTTCAGCCGATTCCATACTCTAAGTTTAGCTTTTTGCACTGGAATCATCATTACTTAATTATATTTAAGGTTTATTTATATAAACCTAGATAAATAACATTTCGTTCCTTTTTATGGTAGAATAAAAAAAATATAAGGTTAGGAGGCTAACGTATGATTGATTATAGCCCTATTGATAATTCTATACTTTTAGACTACCTTTTCTATCCTCGAAAAGATTATTCAGTATGCCCTGAAGATGCATTTGATAATATCATAAAAGTTTCGGAAGATGCTTCAATTCATTGCCGTTTTTATGAAAATGATAAAAAATACCCTTGGGTTCTTTATTTTCATGGTAATGGAGAAGTAGTAAGTGATTATGATCAAATAGCTATATTATATAATCAAATTGGATTAAATATTGTGGTAGCTGATTACAGGGGATATGGAGCTAGTACTGGCAACCCTTCATTTTCGTCTAAGGTTGAAGATGCACATACTATATATAAAAAAGTAAAGGAAATTTTAAATGAAAAAGAGTACGATAGTGTATTATGGATAATGGGCAGATCACTTGGAAGTATTTCAGCCTTAGAAATTGCTTATAAATATGAAGAAGAGTTAAGAGGAATGATAATAGAAAGTGGTTTTCATAGTATTAGTGAATTAATTCAACATCTTGGTTTACCAAGTTCAGGAATTAATCTTAATATTATTGAAGAAAACTGCAGAAAGATGGTTAATAAAATTAAACTACCATCACTAATAATTCACGGAGAAATAGATGAACTAGTTCCTTTAAGTCAAGGACAATATCTATATGATAACTTGGGTTCAAAAGAGAAAAAAATACTTGTAATTCCTAGAGCTAATCATAATGATATTCTTTACGTGGGATTGAAAGAGTATTTTAATGCAATAAAAGAATTTACTAATAAATAATTAGTAAAAAAATAGATAGACTACAATTAAAACTATGTAGTCTATCTATTTATGTGGTGTAGTTTAATTAATACGATTTGTTTAAATGATTTGAATTACTGCTCTTGTTGATTTTGTTCATCTTTGTTATTATTTTCTTTGTTTTTATCAGAGCGCTTCAATTGTTCTAGATTTAGTAGTCCTGCTAGACCGATTTTATCCAAAAATCCTTGTTTTTTTTCCTCACTCATTATTAACCCTCCTTTCAAAAATGTTATTTACTAACATAGAATTTTCCATCCATGTAAATTGCACAGTTCTATTAGTATTTTGTATGTATATTGTTACCATTAATTTTATTTTTAAAACATAGAATAATGGATTTTATAACAGTTAATACTAATAAAAAAAATGGAGGTAAGAATATGGAAATTGGTGTTCGCAACTCTTTGCGTGGAAAAATTTGACGCATAAAAGCTGATGGTGTAATGGCTCAAGTAAGTATGTGAATGGGTGACACCGAAGTGACGTCCGTGATGACGCGCGAATCATTAGAAGAAGCTGGATTTAAAGAAGGAGATACAGTTACAGCCTTAGTAAAAGCTGTTAATGTTGTATTTCTAAAATAAATCAAAAAACTACACCGTATATAATTGGTGTAGTTTTAATTTATCAATATAAAAATACTAAGTGCATATACTAAGGAAGTGAAAATTAATTTAGGAGGAGGAATTTATCTGGAAATTGCGTATGTTTACGACAATGAAAACCTTTGTGACAGGTATACGGTTATTTTTGAAAGCGGCGATGCTTTGGCGCTTTCTGAGATCCCTGAAAGCATGGATGGCTTCTCGCGTTGGATAATCGTAGATGAATATGATGAAGACCAGTTAGGAGAACAGGTTGCCTTTGACTCTCTGCCTGAAAATGTTCAACAATATGTGGGTGATTTAAAGAATAAAACCTTTCATATGAATTAATCGAAGGGGGTTTAAAAAATGTCGCAAAATAAGCCTGCTAGAGTTATTAATGTTTCTAAAGAATATGGTCATAATAAGTTTTTAGATACTGAAACTGGAGTAGAAATGAGCAGAGAGGAATTTTTAAAAAAAATAGAAAATGGTGAATATCCTGAATACTATATCATATCGAAAAATGGTGGGGTTATTCCTAGCTCAAGTCCAGAAGCAGATATGAACAATTTAGATTAACCAAAAAAGACTTGTGTTTTATGAAAAACACAAGTCTTTTTTGGTTATTTATGATGCTAATTTTTTACTTATATTCGAATTATGGATAGCTTCTTTTCGTGCTCCCAAAATAGTTGAAAACATACTAGATAATATTAGTGCTGCTCCAATTAATTCGTAAGTAGTTAATACTTCTCCAAGCAGTAAAAATGCCACTAAAACAGCTAAACATGGTTCAAGTGTACTAACTAAGGATGCCTTAGAAGCACCAATTTTTTTAACCCCTAGGAGGAAGAAAACAATAGCTAAAATAGTGCTGATAACTGCTAAAGCTAGTCCTATTGCAATTTGATAATAAGTGAGTTGAGTTAGATATACTAGTTCACTAGGATTTGTTATTGAAATAACTAATGTAGCAATTAATGAAAAAGTGGCTGTTAAGCTTATGGGGGACGCATTTACAAGTGTTTGTTGCCCTAAAAAGCTATAAATTGCAATAAAAATACCTGCTAATAAGGCATAAAAGAAACCCATTGGTGAAATTGTTTCTATAGTACCTATTCCCGATATTAAAGCAATACCAGATAATGCCAGTAATAATCCTATTATTAGGTTAAGAGTTAATTTTTCTTTATAAAATACTGTAGCTAATAGAGCAACTATTACTGGATAAGTAAATAATAATACAGTAGCAAGTCCAGCTGGAAGATACTCTAAGGCATGAAAAAATGATAGACCTCCAAGTGTTAATATGAATCCTTGTATTAACACTAAAGGTGATTTATTTATTACAGTATCTTTAGTCATTATTAATATATAAATACTTAGTATAATGAAAGCAAAAGCATAACGCAAAAGCAATGTACTAGCAGGAGTTAAGCCAGATTCATAAGCGAATTTACCTAATACTGGGAGAAAAGCATACATTAAAGCTGATATAAATACACATATTATTCCTGTAACATATATTGATAATCTATTACCCACTAAATAACCTCTATTCTTCTTAAATTAATTATTATATTAATGCTATTCTTTTTATAATTCATTTTTAGGAATGAATCAACCTAATTTTGTTAAAGAATTAAACAAGGACATAAAGAATATGTGTTGAATAAAATATGAAAGAAGGATTATAGAATTTTGTTAGACTTAGGAAGATTTTATATTAAAGTAGTAGGATATGGCCAAGATTATTCTTTTTGAAGATTTTTTAACTTATTTATACAGAGGAAATCAAGTAAAACTATAATGCCATATAGAATCCAAAAATCTACACTTATAAAATACCCGGATGCAATACCCCAAAAAACAAGTATAAGTAATAATATAGTTAAAAAAATAGCTGTTATCTTTAACAATAATTGCAAAACATTACCTCCATTAAAAGGAATAAACTTAAACAATTTCTCTTTATTTTAACATTGTAAAGGGTATTTGCCCAATGGTTGCATTGGTTTTATATTCGTGATATATTGTTGTAGCTAAAGAGGGTATAATTAGGAATGTTTAAGAGGTATTATTTCTCAGTATAATTATCATTGTTTTTTATCAACCCTTTCACATATAATCAGAGTATAGTGAGTAAAATTTAATGTAACGATTAAATAGTGGTTGGGTCTATATATCGACAATCACCTGTTATACAGTTGGTTGCTAATAACGCGGAGGTGATGTTATGAATAACAGATGGGGAAAAGGAGAACCAGTTAATTTATCCGATTTACTAAGAATTACACCAGTTGCAAACGAGATTCTTCAATTAAGTGAAGAATTAAATATGAGTACAGCCGATGTTATGTGGATTGTATCACAGATAATTGATAACACAGAAGAAGTTCAAGAAACAGATTTATCTCATCTACTAGAGGAAGAAAGCATTAATCAAGAAGAGGATTGGGAAGAAATAGACATTGAACACTTAGAAGATGAAATGGAACAGGCTGTATACTTGGTAAATGTTAAAATTAGTAGTGATGGAAGATTTCCCGAAATTGGTTTCAAAGCAGGTATCAATGATAAAGACGATATGAATTATTTTTTCGATATGGTTATGGATATGTTAGATAAATTAGAATAATTTAAATATACCGCTAAACATCAAAGCCCGGGTTAATTCTCGGGCTTTCTATGTTTGTATGTATATCTTTCTATGGGGAGTTGGAGAGGTTGCTAATCGAGGTAAATAATAAGGTTAAGGTTATTAGACCCAAGGGAAAAACAGTATTTCCTTATAGTAATTCACTTTTTATTGATGATGATGTATCTCTTATTATAGACGCTGGTTCTGGTGGCAGATCATATAAAGATATCCCTATAAATAAAGTTGACATTTTATTAATTACTCACTTCCACTTTGATCATATAAATGGAATTAGTTTTTTTGAAAATGCTGAAGTAATGGCTGGTGAAGAAGAGGCTGAGGTTTATAGTGATTATGATGTATACCTAGAACATACTGGATATCATCGTTGGTGGAAGAAGATAATGGTAGAAGATAAAACAGAGGAATTTGGAAGTGATTCTATAATGCCTGAGGATGTTCCTTCTAACCCAGGCTTTCAACATATTGAACTAGATTATATTTTTAAAGATGGTGATGTTTTTGATTTAGGTAAATCAAAAGTAACTGCTATACATACACCAGGTCATTCGTATGGTCATTATGCATTTTATATAGAAAAGGATGGGATACTTTTTTCTGGGGACTTAGATTTAGCTCCATGGGGTCCTTGGTATGGAGGGGGCTATTCTAATTTCGATGATCTAGTTAAATCAGTTCAAAAGTTAATAGATATTAAGCCTCATGTTATTGCAACATCTCACCGTAAGGTTTTTTATGATAATGTCGAACAACACTTAAAAGATTATATTAATGTAGCTTTAAAAAAAGAGGACCTTATTTATGATTTCTTATCTGTTCCACGTACATTTGATGAAATAACCTCACAAAGATCTTTATTTACCCTAAATCCAAAAACACAATATGTTGTGTTTTGGAATCGAATGATGATTTTAAGACATTTAGAAAGAATGGAACTGTTGGGGATTATTGGCAAAAACGAAGATGGAAAATATATAAGAAAATAAACCTGCATACTTGATGCAGGCTTTTATTTTTTAGTGTTGTTTTAATGAAAAAATACCTTCTTTTTCTTTAATTAAATCATATATTTCATAAAGTGGGGAATATCTGAGTAAAGCCGTAGCTAACTCAATGGTACCTAGAATCCCACAGATCATACCATAAAAACCTGTGACCATTTCTGTACCAGATGCAAAGAAAAAACAAAACGCCAAAATATAACGAGCTATAACTCCATCTCTTGTTAACATATTATAACCTTCTTTCTATTAAAGTTATTTTTATTATCTAAAGTTGCAAGTTATAATATGTGTTAGTTTTATGTTAAGTATTGTAAAACAAAAATGAAAGGTATACAGAATATTTAAAAGAATTTATGCTGATAACCTTACATAAATGGCTAATTCGCGTTATAATTATAAATATAAAATAATAAGGAGGGTTGCAAATGGAAAAATATTTAGACAAACATTTAATTGATGAGATTTTGCGAAGTATTGGTCTAGAATCCATCGAAGAAGATCTTAAAAAATCAAAACAAGAAGAATAAAGAGGGGCCATTTAAGAGGGGACTTAAATGGCTTCTTTTTTTATTAATATAATAATTTGCGGTATTATATCTATAGAAAATTAAAAGCTTAACCCTATTAAAATCAATTTTTAATTTTATTTAGTTTATGGGTAATGGGGGGTTATGCTGTATAAAGGGGAAAGAGTATAGTGGAGGTAATCACATTAGTTGCTTTTATAACAGGTATTGCAATAGGTAGTATTATAACTTTTTTGCTATTATCATCTAAATTTAAGTATTCATATTTGGAAGGCAAGAGAACAGGAGACTTTGAAATAATTCAATTAAATGAAAAACTGAATAATAATGAGCAAAAGGTCGAGGAATTAATTAATAATTTAGATAAAGCTAGAGAACAAATTATTGCTTTGCAGGAGGAAATAAAAATTGAAACCTCAAAGAGAGCAGTAGCAGATGAAAAAAACTTAAGAATACCAGAGTTAGAGTTAGTAATTAAAGAAAAAGATAAAAGAATAGCTGAACTTAATAATGAAAACATAAACCTTAGAGAAAGGGTTTCAAACTTACTAACAAAAATAGATGAACTAAATAAAGGATTAGAAGATAAAATGAGTTTGTTGCAGGAAGCGGAAACAAATTTGGTAGATACTTTTAAAGCTCTTTCTTCAGAAGCATTAAAAAATAATAATGAATCCTTTATGAACTTGGCAAAAATTACCTTTGAAAAATTTCAAGAAAATGCTAAGGCGGATATGGATAAAAAGCAATTTGCTGTTAATCAACTAGTTGACCCAATTAAGAGTTCATTAGAGAAGGTTGAAAATCATATAAAGGAAATGGAAAAACAACGGAGCACTGCTTATAATAGCTTAAGTGAGCAGGTGAAACAGTTAGCTACAACCCAAATTAGATTACAAAATGAAACATCTAACTTAGTTAAAGCCTTGCGTACACCTAATGTAAGAGGCAGATGGGGAGAAATTCAACTAAAAAGAGTAGTAGAAATTGCAGGTATGGTTGAGTACTGTGATTTTTTACAACAGCAATCAAGTTATTCAGAGGATGGGCGCTTACGCCCAGATATGGTTGTAAAACTTCCTAATAATAAAAATGTTATAGTAGACTCTAAAGTGCCACTACAAGCTTACTTAGAGGCTTTAGAGTCCTCGGATGAAACTAATAAACTCAATAATTTAAAAAACCATGCTCGTCATGTACGTAATCACCTTACACAATTAGCTAACAAATCTTATTGGGATCAGTTTGAGCATACTCCAGAGTTTGCAGTATTATTTTTACCGGGTGAAACGTTTTTTAGTGCGGCATTAGAACAAGATCCAAGCTTAATTGAATATGGGGCAGAAAAAGGGGTTATTATAGCTACTCCTACTACCCTTATAGCACTACTTAAAGCAGTAGCTTATGGTTGGAGGCAGGAACATATTGCTCAAAATGCTCAAGCCATTAGTGAGTTAGGAAAAAATTTGTATGACAGAATACGAACAATGGGGAATCATTTTGTTGATGTTGCTAAAGGGCTTGACCGAGCAGTAGATTCGTATAATAAAACAGTAGGTTCATTTGAAAATAGGGTTTTAGTTGCAGCCCGTAGGTTCAAAGAACTTGGGGCGGCAACTGGAAAAGATATAAATGAATTAGAGGTTATTAACAGAACAACTCGAACAATTCAAGTTGACGAATTTCATATAGCTGAGGAATAACTAGCACTATACCGGAGAATGTTTTAAAATGCCAACTCTTTTTGTTAATTGTTGCCATTTACACGGAATTATGGATACTCCCTATTCCTCAACTTTTTCTTTATCCATTTTAAGGAGCTCGCTTACAGTAACGAATTTGTATCCTTGCTCTTTTAAATTTTTAAGTATTGCTGGTAATGCATCTGTGGTTTGTTTGCAGGTGTCACTGGCATGCATTAATATAATTGCTCCAGGGTGTATTTTTTTAGTAACTCGTTCTATTATTGTGTTTACACCTGGATTCATCCAATCGAGAGAATCTACACTCCATTGTATTACCTCATAATTTTTTTCTCTTATAGCTTCTATTACACTATCATTATAATCTCCATTTGGAGTTCGGATAAGATTAGCTTCTACACCACTTACTTCCTTAATGTTATTATGTGCTTTCATTAATTCCTCTTGTATATCTTTTTTACCTAAACTACTAAGATTTACATGACGGTAACCATGACTTCCAATCTCGTGTCCATCCTCTTTTATCGTTTGTACAACTTCCGGATATTGTTTAACCCACGGTCCTGATAAAAAGAATGTACATTTTACTTCATGCTCTTTTAGTATATCAATTACTGGATTGGGAGTCTGGTTGCCCCAGCTAATATCAAATGTTAAAGCTATTACTTTTTCATCTGTTTCAATTTGATATACAGGTTTAAGTTTGTGATATGCTTGTACATAAACTACACTACTTGCCAACAAAACAGATGCTACTATAGCAGCTATTGCCATTTTAGCTTTAGAAGTTATTTCATAAAACCCAAAAATTTTAGGAAACACTTATATCCCTCCCGTTTTTTGTTTATACCATTCTATTTTTGTCACTACACCTTTATTCCTCATTTCCAATTCTAATTAATTCACTCATAGTAACAAATTCATATCCATCATTAGATAATTTCTCTACTAATATATCAACAGCCTTAGCTGTTTCTAATCCATTTGGTGTTCCGTCATGAAGAATAATTATCTGACCAGGTTCTATATTTTTTATAATGTGGTTGGCAATTTGGTTAGCTCTAACTCCTCGCCAGTCTTTAGAATCTTGTTTATAGGTCCAATAAGCAATTGTGATATCTTTATCTTTAGTAAGCTCTACTAATGCATAAGATAAATAGCCACCAGGGGGTCTAAATAAGGAAGGTTTTTGCCTTGTTATTTGATATATAATAGCATTTGTTCTTTCGATTTCATTAAGTAAAAATTTATTATCTTTGTGATTAAAATCAACATGACTATAGCTGTGGTTACCAATTTCATGTCCTTCACTTGCAATTCTTTTTAATATGTCTGGATACTTTTCAGCTCTACTACCCATAACAAAAAATGTTGCTTTAGCATTATGTTTTTTAAGATTATCTAACACTACAGGGGTATTTATAGGATCGGGCCCATCATCAAATGTAAGGCTGACAGCTTTTTTTTCGGTTTTTACCTCTGTTATTAACACCTTTTCTTTTTTCCAATTTTGAAAATATGGATGAGCACCAAAATTAAAAACAGCTAAGCATAAGCTTATAAACAAAATTCCACTTATAAAGAATGTTATAGCCTTTGATTTAATAAATAACATTTTAATTCCCCCGTAAATTAATAAAGCTTTATAAAAATATATTTCAAAAAATCAAAAACTATGACGAGGTAAAATGAAATTTGATGATTGGAGGAATCTATTAGTGCTATTGATTTTATTGTTGATTTTATTTTCGTATCATTATATAATCAATAATACCCATTTGGGCCGTTAACTCAGTGGGAGAGTGCTTCCTTGACGCGGAAGAAGTCACAAGTTCAAATCTTGTACGGCCCACCATAAAAAAGTCTTAAAACCTCCGATATATCGGAGGTTTATTTATTTATATATTCAAAGGAAGAACGAATAACTTTAAAAAATGAATCCCTTTATATTGAGGTGTATATATGTGTAGCCAACAAGGTGGCTAACAGAAAGGCTAACAAAATTAAAACTCCTATTTCTGACCGGCTAAGAACACTAAGCCGGCTTTTTTTATTTTCTGAAGAAAATTTTATTGAAGATGAATTAGTTAAAATTGCAAAAGTATTAAAATACAAACAAGATCATGAAAATTTAACTAATCCCATTGGTTTTTTAAAGAATAATAATACTAAAACTGTTTTAGAAAAAGTCCAGGAGTTGCTTAAGTATAACATTAACTCTCGCAATCAAAAAAATAATGCTATAAGAGCCAATGTAGCCCATACAGCATTAAAAGAAAGTGAATATGATATATATGTTCCTCCAATTTCGCTTGCATAACCATTATATCATAATTAACCTCTTTTTTCTGTAATGCCCAAGTATTGTTTTAAAGCAGATTGAAGTATGTGTGAAAAATTCACTTGATTTTCTTCTGCTATATCATTTAACCACTTAGGGACAGTTAATGTTTTTTTAACAGATTTATTTTGCATTTCATCTCGTACTGGTTGCATCCAAACCTCAACAAGTACAATGCGTTGTTTTTTTTCTAGTGATAAATCTGTTAAATGTGATGGTGAAGGAATTACGTCTCCATCTTCTTCCATGCTGTATAAATGTAATTCCAAAGCATCTTTAGCCATATAGTTAGCTTCTTCTATTGAGTTAGCACTTGTAAAACAACCAGGTAAATCTGGAAATTCAATCGCTATTCCATCAGTATCAAAACTAAAAATTGCTGGAAATATATAATGGTTTTTCATAAAACAAGCCCTCCTTTATTCAGATAAATTAATACCTGCTTGTTTAAATATACTCTTAATTGTCCTGTGCGGCAGGTCTTTTTTAGGGTGAGGAACAGTTACTTTTTCTTTTTTATCTTTATGTTTTAAATGTATATGAGATCCTTTTTGTGAATCTATATACCAGTCATTTGCTTGTAATATAGCTAAAATTTCACGTGATGAAAAACTTTTCATTAAAAAACTCCTCCCGGCAATTTTATTATAACACGTACAATTAACACGTGCAAGAGCTCCACAGGACTCCTTGTTAGGTTTTAGGATACCAAAGGCAGGGAAGAAGGATAGGAACCCTTACAGTGAAGAACAGATTAGAGTTTTGCTTAAGAATTTGCAAAAGTATCGTTATGGTTTAGTAATAAGGCTTTTAGCAATAACCGGAGCAAGAGCAGGGGAAATATTAGGCTTATGTGAGGATGCTGTTAATTTTCAAAATAACAGCATAACCATTAGACGAACAATGAACCTGCAAACAGGCAGACTTAAAGAAGAGCCTAAAACATCTAATTCATATCGTACTATAACACTGGATGATGAAACAATGGAACAGTTAAGATTTTTTATTGAAAATCGTAAGAAAGAGCGTAAAGTAAGCCAGTTGCAAAAAGAAAAGAGTTTAATATTTTTGACTCAAAAGGGTAATCCAGTACGTTATAGCACTATACAAAAGACTTGGAAAAGTGTTTTGAAAAAATCAAAACTAGATTTTATTCGTATTCATGATATTCGTCATTCAGTTATTACGCTCCTGCTTACAAGAGGAAATTCAGTTATAGAAGTTGCTAGTTTAGTTGGACAAGATGTAAATACAACTACGTCTAAATATGCGCACCTTGTTAGAAAAGGTAATGCTGTTAGATATTAAAGGCTAACAGAAAGGCTAACAAAATTTTATAGATACAGGTATATTGGGAGTTTGCTATGGTGGTTATTAAGTTCAAATCTTGTACGGCCAACCATAATACAGTCTTTAAACTCCGATTATATCGGGGTTTTATTTTTTTATAAAAATTTATTTGGGCAGGCTTTAAATTTAAGAATCTGACGTCTTCTCATCCCGCTAAATACAACCACCCCCTATTTATTAAAAATTAAATAGGGGGTGTGGGGGAGTAATTATATAATAGCTTTATTTTTAATACTTAAACTGTTTAATTTGTTCTTGCATCTCTTCTGCTAATTTAGCAAGTCCTTGGGCGGCACCTGCAATCTCTTGAATTGAGGCTGTTTGCTCTTCTATGGATGCAGCCGATTCTTCTGTACCTGCTGCATTTTCTTCTGCTATAGCTGATAGACTTTGGACTACTTCGATTATCTCGTTTTTCTTGTTCTCCATTTCTACACCTGATGCATTTAGTCTTTCTATAGCTTCTTGAGTGTTTTCTATAGCCCCAGCAATACCTTCAAATTTGCCTTTGGTATCGGTTACACTAGCAGTTTGTTCATCAACTATGGTCTTAACTCCTTCTACTGTTTTTACTGCTTGGTTAGTTTTAGTTGAAAGATCATTTATTATTGTTTCTATTTCTTGTATTGAATTATTTGATTGTTCAGCTAGTTTTCTTACTTCCTCAGCAACTACAGCAAAGCCTTTACCATGTTCACCTGCTCGTGCTGCCTCAATAGCTGCATTAAGTGCAAGTAGGTTTGTCTGTTCGGCAATACTCTTTATAACTTCACTAGCTGTTTTAATTCCTTCTGCACTAGTATTAGTTTCTTGTATTACACCATATATTTCATCTGCTGCTTCATTATTTTGGTTTGCTTTAGTTACTAGAGTTTCTAGGGTTTCAAACCCTTCGTCCTTTAGTTTGTTTACTTCATCAACTGTTTGATTTACTACTTGAACATATTCTTGTTCTTCGTTAATTATATTACCTAGTTCATCAATCTTAGCCGCTCCTTGCTCGGTTCCTCTAGCTTGATCACCAGCACCTTTGGCCATTTCTTCTATACTTCTAGCTACTTCATCTGCTGTAGTAGATGTTTGGTCACTAGTTGCAGTCATCTCCTCTGAGCTTGCTGCTACTTGATCAGAAGCTTGTGAAATACTATTAATTGTATCTCGTAATGCTTCAATCAAAGTTTGGAATGCTTGAGCTAATTCACCTATTTCATCTTTTCTGTTTAGGTCTTGCTCAGGTACATCTATACTTAAATCTAAGTTAGCCATTGCTTTTGCTCGTTCTACAGTTGCACTAATTGGAACTGTTATCTGACGACCTATAAAATACGCAACTGCTAAGCCTAAAGCTACGAAAACCAAGGCTGCTAATCCTATACCGGTTTGTAAAGCACCTAAGCCTGACATTACATCACTGCGTAGAGCAGCTACACCAACACTCCATTCAGTACCTTCAACTGGTGAAAAGCCCATGTAAACTTCTCTATCATCTAAGTTAACATAACTACCAAAATCTCTTTCACCTTGTATCATTCTATTCTGTACTTCAGCTATTGGTGCTAATGCACTATCCTGTCTTGCTTCTTCTATAAAGTTTCTTTGGTCAAATATAAATTCTTCATCTGGATGAGCAATAATAGTACCATTTTCATCAATTACGTAAGCATATCCACCTTCACCAAAATCAACTTCATTAGTTATTGCACTTAAAGCCATTCCATCCATTGCTGCCATTAATACTCCAGCAATACTTTCATTTTCATCATAAATAGGGGCGGCAATAACTAATACTATCGTATTATCTACTCTACTTACTACAGGTTCTAGAACTGAATTACCCTGCATAGCTTCTTGGAAATAGCTACGGTCTTCTATTTGATCTACCTGCCCATTAGTCATTCTTATATGACCATCAGTAGTAGCTACACCCATAAAATCATAATCATTTCGCTCTGCTTCCTCGTTAAGTGCTGGATATTGTTCTTCCCAGTCCATACTTCTAACAGCATTACGATTTGCTACCCCCTCTACAATATTAGTTTGAGCTTCATGTGCTCTTGCTACTACTGCTGCTACTTGGTCAGCCAACTCGGGCAAATTTTGCCTTTGGTTATCTTCTAAGGCATTAGATGCACTATTATAAGCAATTAAGCCTAAACCACCTGCAACAACTAAAAGAGTTGCTGTGATATAGACCATAATTTTTTTTCCGATACTTTTCATTGTCCATTTACCTCCAAAATTGTTCTAAAATAAGTTTAAAAATATTTTAAATTCTAACTAACTTCAATTAATTCGCTTTTTTCTAGTTTAGAAAATACGTTTTCTAATTCTAAAAGAACAATTAACCTATCCCCAATTTTTGATATGCCAGCTATGTAATCACTGCTAATACTACTTATTACATCATTAGTGTTTTCAATACTATCAGCAGGCAATTTCAAAACCTCGGAAACCGCATCAACTATTATTCCTATGTAAGTACCTTCTAAATCACAAACAATGATTCTTGATTGTTCAGTTTGTGCACTCTCTGTAATAAAGAAACGCTTCTTTAGGTCAATTATTGGTATAATATTTCCTCTTAAGTTAACTATTCCTTCAACAAATTCGGGGGCTTCGGGGATTTTTGTTATTGCTAATAACCGGTTAATTTCTTGTACTGACTCAATTGGCACACCGAACTCAATTTGGTCTTCCTCTATAAATAGAGTAAAAACTACTACTTGTAATTCTTGCTGACTCATTTATTAACCCTCCTTTCTAAGTTGTTTTTAAATTCCTTATGAAACATTTCATTTTTTGGATTTATAATTAAGCACTAGAAATAAGGTTTAATAAAAACCAATTAGTTCCTATATTAAAAACATTAATTAATTACTATATTTAACTAGGTATTTATTCCCATGTTAAAAATTTATTTTCAACATTTTTAGCTAAAATCCTCTATGTAAAATGCCTGAAATTCCGACATTTAGGAATTGTTTTTTGAAACTAAATTCTGTTTATTATTGGGAAATGCGTTGTTTTATAGGCAATGCCATGACTACTACAAAAAAATACAATTTAAAAATTTAATCGCAAAATGTAGAAAATTAATTTTTCATAAAAGGAGGGACTATTGGTTAAGTGTAGAAAAACATTAAGACATGTGGAAAATGTAGGTATTTATGCTTAAAAGGATATATTTAAATACTAATTTAAGAATTTTAAGATTATATGTCCTATTAATAAGGCTGATAATGCTGCTGATTCTGTTTGTAATAATTACATGAATTGAATATCAATTTAGGATGTTTAGGTCTATTAAATGTATTTAAGGTTCATTATTTAGTAAAAAAGCAAACAATAGTTTGCTGAAATGATTAAAGAGGTATAATACTTAGAAATTTGTAAGTGAGGCCTAAGTATGGAAAACAGATATAACTTTAAAAAATGTAGAGTAAAAAAAACTGCTAACCACCCACATTTACTAGCAAATAAGTTTAGTATATTAACTAAAAATGTTGGGGCATTTATTTTTATAGTTCAAGAAGGAAAATTTGTCTATGTTAATCCAGCCTTTGAAGTGATTACAGGTTATAGTGCACAAGAACTCTACCAAAAACATCTTTGGGAAATTATCGAGGAGGACAACAGAGAACTTGTAAAGCAAAGGGTAATTAGTAGAGAAAAAGGTGAAAATGTACCAGTTAATTATGAATTTAAACTCTTAAATAAAAAAGGGGAAGTTAGATGGATTGATTATAGTAGTACGGTCATTACTTATATTGGTAAACCTGCTATATTGGGTTCGGGTATAGATATAACCACAAGCAAGAATATGGAGGAAATGTTGCACCTAGAGCAAGAGAAATTAGCCTATCTAGAAATACACGATACTCTAACACATCTATACAATTGGAATTATTTTAGAAAGCAATTAGAAAATACGGATAAGATTAATGAAAACAATTCAGCTATAATAGTTTGTGATTTAGATGGTTTAAAACTAGCAAATGATACCCTAGGATATAGCGCGGGTGATACATTATTAAGAGATGTAGCTAAAATATTAAGGTCTAGCTGTCCACCTCGAGCTATAATTGCTAGAACTAATGGTAGCGAATTTGCAACACTAATAAGAGATATAAGACAGGAAAAATTAAGAACTATTATTGAAAACATATATAAACAGGTGAGTTTTTATAATAAAAAAAATAATACATTATCTCTTAGCTTATCTATTGGCTTTGCTTATAAACAAAACCCTAACCAAAGCTTGACAGAAGTAATGCAGGAAGCAAATCAGCTTATGTATAGAGAAAAACTATTACACAAACAAAGTTCTAGAAGTGGCTTAGTTGATATAATGATGAAAGCCTTGGAAGTTCGTGATTATATAACTGAAGGGCATACAGATCGTTTGCAAGAGATAGTAGAAAAAATAGCTAAAGCTATAAATATGCCGGAAAACAGGATGAATGACTTAAGTCTTTTGGCTCTTTTTCATGATATTGGTAAAGTGGGAATAGCTGATTCTATTCTATTTAAGCCTGACAAATTAAGCGATGCAGAAATGGAAGAGATGAAGAAACATAGTAATATAGGTTATCACATTGCTAAGTCCACG
Source organism: Candidatus Syntrophocurvum alkaliphilum (assembly GCF_009734445.1). Lineage (NCBI taxonomy): Bacteria > Bacillati > Bacillota > Clostridia > Eubacteriales > Syntrophomonadaceae > Candidatus Syntrophocurvum > Candidatus Syntrophocurvum alkaliphilum. The sequence continues at coordinate 1,146,609 of NZ_CP046457.1, read as the reverse complement.
AGTGAGTTAGCTCATATAGCTGACTGGATATTAAAACATCATGAAAAATGGGATGGTAGTGGTTATCCCTTAGGACTTAAAGGAGAAGAAATACCAATAGAGTGTAGGATACTTACAATTGCCGATGCTTACGATGCTATGAGTAATGATAGACCTTATCGAAAGGCTATGACGCAAGAAGAAATAATTGAGGAATTTAAAAACTGCAGTGGCAAGCAATTTGATCCCGAATTATTAAAAGTGTTTTTTGACAAATATTTATTGATTTAATCTGGGGTAAAAATTGTAGTAAAAACTTATAATGGAGTATTAATATGGCTAACGCTAAAAAACTTACTATAAACCTGAGACAAATTATGGTAACCTTAACCCTTCCGTATATTTTAAATAGAAAATAAAATAAACAAAAAAGTATTAATGCATAGGGAGTAATTACCAAATGAACAAAAAATGTGATAGACATACTAACATGGAAAACGAAAATAACTTAATAACTAATGAAGAATACAGAGAAATCCAAAAAGAATTCAATAAAATATCTTCTTTAAGCAGTAAAAGTATTTTTTATCGAAATATGGCATATGCATGTTGGGTAATTGGAATTTTTTCAATTATATTAGCTATAACTATTTTGATTTAAGACCCTAATTACTAATGCGTTCATATTTTCCGTTAAACACAAGAAGAATACATACATAACTCTTACCTAATTAAGAAGATGGGGCACTATTAGAGTAGTAATCTGAGTGCCTAATGAGGTTTTATCAAGGATAGAGGGGAAATTTAACCCCTCTATTTTTTTATCTCTGGGAAAATTGAAGTATTAAACTACCTAGTTTTTTAAAAAAAGAGATTTTAATTATCGTGTAAAAAGTTATGAGGCATTATATAGAGTCATATTATAGAAAGTGCCATATATATCTTAAAAATTCTTTAATATATAACAATATTCCACAAGGAGCTTGCTTATTATGGAGTGGATATATCCTCCAAATCATGATAACGTGTTCATTATATGAACGCGTTCACAAAAAGTGAGGGAGATGAATATGCAAACAGTTAAAAAAGAGTATGTTGAAAAACGATTAAATGATCTAAGGAAACGGATGAGTGAGAATGGCATTGATTTTTTAATTATTTGGGACCCTGATAATCAGTACTACCTTAGTGGTTTTCGAGCAATTTCTTATTCTCGACCTATAATATTACTTGTGTATCCAGATAAAACTCAGTATATTATTCCTGCGCTAGAAGAGGACCATGCCCGTGAGAATGCTAAAGTTGATGATTTTTTTGTATATCATGAGAAATATTCAAATAGCTACCTAGATACAACGTTCCATCAACCGCTAGAGCGAATTATTGATAAATTAGCTAAAGACAAAGTACTAGGACTTGAACTAAATACAGTGCCTGCATCGTTATATAAGGAGTTGCAAATTAACGGATTTAATATTAAAGATATTAGTCATGAGCTTATTGAAATGCGTGCTATTAAAGATGAAGAGGAAATATACTGGTTAGATCAAGCTGGATTTTTATCAGATATTGCATTAGATGCGTCTTTTGCAAATTTAAAAGTAGGTATGAGTGAATTGGAATTTGACTCAAATGGTGATCGCAAATTATTAGAAATTGCCTCTAAAAAATACCCAGATAACATAGTTGGTTATGAAAATTGGACATGTTCTGGAATAAAGCGAAGTACTATGCCTCATTTGTATTCTAGTACAAGGAAGTTTGAGAAAAATGATGTTGTGATACACAGTCGTCAGGTTTGGATTAACGGTTATCGTGCAGAAAATGAGCGTACTTTTTTAATAGGTAAACCTCATGAGGAACAAAAGAAATGTTTACAGTTAGCAATTGAAGCCCAAAGAATAGGTATGGAAGCAGTTAAACCAGGGGTAAAAGCAAAAGATGTGGACATTGCATCATTTAATGCTATAAAAAATGCAGGTTATGCTGATTTTGTACAGCATAGAATTGGCCATGGTTTGGGATTGACCGAACACGAAGAGCCTTATCTTCGCTTTGATAATGAGATAGTTCTTAAAGAGGGGATGGTTTATACTATTGAGCCTGGAATTTATATTCCAAGTGTTGGTGGTTTTCGCCACTCAGATACGGTAATAGTTACTAAAGACGGGTGCAGAAGCATCACAAAATACCCTCGGGAATTAATAGATTTATTGTTTGATATCTAGTAGGAGGTTTTAATAATAATGTATAATAAAATTGATAAGACAATTTTTTGGCCATCATTAATAATTGTGATTTTATCAACTTTGGCCTTGGTGGTTTTTAGAGATACAGCTGGACCAGTTATTGAAGGCTTAATGACTGGGATTAATACTAATTTGGATTGGGCCTTTGAATTTTTAACTATTGGTTTATTTATTATTTTGCTTTGGTTAATTTTTGGACCTTATGGAAAAGTAAAACTGGGCAAGGAAAATGAGCACCCCGAATTCTCGCGATTTAGTTGGGGTGGAATGCTATTTTGTGCTAGTATGGGAACAAGTATTATGTTTTGGTCAATTGTTGAACCCCTGTACTATTATACTGGACCCCCGTTTGGTATTGAAGCAAGCTCTCTAGGTGCTGCCGATTACGCATTAAGTTATGGCCTATTTCACTGGGGAATTTCAGCATGGGCTTTATATGCCCTTCCTGCTGTTGTAATCGCATATAACTTTTTTGTGAGAAGAAATACTTCCCTTAGAATCAGTACTTCCTGTAGCGGGGTGTTAGGAAAACATACTAACGGATTATTGGGAAAAACTATAGATATTTTAGTTATTTGTAGCATGATTGGAGGTTTGGGAACATCGTTGGGTTTGGGTGTTCCCATGGTAGCTGCAGTCATGGGAGAAGTTTTTGGATTGGAACCTAATTTGGGTCTAAATATATTTATTATTCTTCTTTGGACAGTTATATTTACATCTAGTGCCTACCTAGGATTGTATAAAGGAATTAAAAAACTCAGCGATTTGAATATTTATCTAGCGTTAGGCTTGGCAGTGTTTGTAATTATAATGGGTCCAACACTATTTATACTTTCGTACTTTACAAATAGTATGGGTATTATGTTGGATAATTTCTTAAGAATGAGTTTGTATACAGATCCCATTTTTATGAGTGGTTTTCCCCAAGATTGGACAGTCTTTTATTGGGCGTGGTTTGCCGCAACAGCTCCATTTATAGGGATCTTTGTTGCTCGTATTTCCAAAGGAAGATCCATAAGAGAGCTTGTTTCAAATGTGCTATTATGGGGATCTCTTGGCAGTTGGTTGTATTTTGCCGTATTTGGTGGTTATGCTATGAACTTAGAATTAACAGGACAAGTACCTTTGACTGAAATCTTATATGATCAGGGAGGACAAGCGGTAATTGTAGCAGTTCTCAATTCGTTGCCATTGGCACCGTTAGTTCTAACATTTTTTTTAGTACTAGGCTTTATTTTCTTAGCAACTTCGTTAGACTCTGCTAGTTATGTTATTGCCAGTATAGCTACATCTGACCTCAAAGTAGACGAGGAACCTGCAAGATGGCACCGTCTATTGTGGGGTCTAATGCTTGCAATCATGTCAATTGGATTAACTGTTGTAGGTGGGCTTACAGTCGTACAAACATCTTCTGTATTAGTATCAGTACCTGTGCTGATAATGTATATTTTACTAGCTCTATCCTTAATAAAATGGCTTAAGCAAAGTGATGATAAACATGTATATATAAGTAAATAGTGAAGGTGTGTTTAAAAGAGTGAAAGACAATCGGAAAGAATTGCAAAGGGAACGAATGTATAGGTATTTTATCGATGCAACAGCAGAAGTAATTGAAAATGAAGGTATAGAAAAAGTGAGCATTAGAAAAATTGCAGATAAAGCAGGGTATACTAGTTCCACTGTCTATAATTATTTTCAAGAGTTTTCACATTTGATATATTTTGCTGCGATGAGATTTATGAAAGATTATATAGATGAATTGCCTGATTATATGAACCGAGGTTCAAATACTGTTGAAAAATGGCTCTACAGTTGGGAATGTTTTTGTAAACATTCTTTTGAAAAACCTCAAATATATTCTATTATTTTTATTGATAATTTAGGAACAGTGCCAGAGGACCTGTTAAAAGATTACTATAAAATATATGAAAAAGATTTAACGAGATTGTCTAAAAATTTACAAGATATAGTGTTACAACATACTTTTTCTAAAAGAAGTGCGCTTTATCTTCAACAAGCAATAGAAGAGGGTTTTATTACATCAGAAGATGTTGATTTTATTTCAGAAATCACATTACTGATTTGGACAGGAATGATGACAACATTTATGAACAATAGGAGAAAAATTTCACCAGAAAAAGCCACTGAGCAAACACTTTACTATGTACGTGAAAGTTTAATGAAGGTAATTACTCCTGAAAAGAAAAAGGATATTAACATGCAACTAAATAATAGCAAGACTAATTGAGATGTCTTAGGTTCCGTGTAATGGCGACACTTAAAAAAAAGTTGGTCATTTTGTCGTACGGTTAGGGGATCTCCAGGAGAAACTTTAAGGACTGTTTAAGGACACTCTACAAAAGATTAATGAAACAAGTAATAGTCTTAATGTTAAATGACTATTACTTGTTTTTTATTCAAAAAAACTATAAAGAATAAGTATTCTTTGTAGAAATACAAGTGAAAATTATTGCAAAACTAAAAAGAATATAATCAAAATGTAAAAAGTAAGTTTGACAAGGAAAAAAATATAGATTTATATGGTAATAAAATAATAGAATTTAGAGATAAATTAGTAATTGTAGCTAGAGATAGCCTATATATAGTAGGGGTATCTATGGTATTCTATAAGGTTTTTACAGAAGGGTGGGGGAGTAAAATGAAATCATTAAAACCCATAAAACGAAGTGCTTTAAGAATATATTTAGGTAAAAAATATTATAGATTGAAGCGTTATATAAAATGGTATACAAATAGAAAAAAATATGCTAACAAAAAAGAAAGTATGCCTTTACCTTATATAATCTCTTCTCACAAAACCCCTTTACTTAGAGAACTCAAAGGTGTTGATATGTGGTTACAGCACAATAAAATTATTAATCTCAAAATAGCGTCAAATAAATTGAATAAAGTAATTATAAAACCAGGAGAAACTTTTTCTTATTGGCGTTTAATTGGTAATCCTACAAAAAGAAAAGGATATGTAGAAGGGATGGAATTATTTTTTGGAACAGTTACAGTTGCTGTAGGAGGCGGATTATGTCAATTATCTAATTTAATATATTGGATTACTCTACATTCACCTTTAACTGTTTCAGAAAGATATCGCCATAGCTATGATGTTTTCCCTGACTCTAACAGAAGTCAACCATTCGGAAGTGGTGCTACATGTGCATATAACTATTTAGACTTACAAATTAAAAATGAAACAGATAAAAATTATCAGCTTATTATTTATTTAACAGATACCGATTTAGTTGGAGAATGGAGATCAGACATGCCTGCAACAAGAATTTATCAGGTTTATGAAAAAGATCATTGGATAACACAAGAATTTTGGGGTGGTTATATTAGGCATAACACAATCCATAGGAAAGTTTTTAATATTGAAAATGAACTTATAACTGATGAGTTTATTACTGAAAACTGCGCTATAATGATGTATGATCCTATGTTGACAGATTAAATTATAATATTGCAACTTTAATGAAGTGATAAACAGGGAAGTACTCAATATTTAGTTTCTTTATACGGCCCACCATTTTAAAGCCTATCAATCGGGGTTTTAAATTCCAATTTGTCTTTTTCTGAAATGGCTTTCTGATGGTGCCAGTTTTGGTGTCAAAGATTATAGCTTAACAGTGCTTTACTAAAACTTTCTTAAATGTGTTTTATTAACAATAAACAGTACAGAAAAAATAATGAAAAAACAAATAATGGTTAATAATTATAGTTATATAATTTTAATCTTTAATTTACTAGTTTTTTATATGTTTTTACTGCTTGACACGCATATCAAAATTAATGATATTTTATAGTAGAGTATTTAATATTTTTAATGAAAAATTAATCACTCAATATTTTTTTATTAATAAATAATTAGTTAGGGGGTAAACTTATCAAGAAACGTAGATTAAATTATTTCGAAGCGATAATAAAGGATAAGTATGTGGCATCAATAATACCAACATCTAAATTTGGTATTAAACACGTTTGTGAAAAAATCGATTTTTCAAATTGTAAGTTAATAGTTGAATATGGACCTGCTACAGGGGTATTTTCAGATTTTTTATTAAAGCATATGCCTGATGACGCTAATCTTATATTAATAGAAAGAAATCCTGATTTTGCAAAAACACTACAAGAATCATTTGATGATAAAAGAGTTATGGTATTTAATGATAGTGCAGAAAATATATCTGATATTATGCATAAATATACAGATAAGTCTGCAAATTATATAATTTCAGGTATTCCTTTTTCATTTTTTCCATCGTCACTAACAGATGAAATTATTGCTAAATCGTATGAAGCATTGTTACCTGAGGGCAAATTCTTAGCCTATCAAACCTTTTTTCAAAAAAATGCTCATCTAAAAGACTATTTAGATAAATATTTTGAAAATGTTACTCATGCATATGAACCGCTTAACATACCGCCAATGAGAATATACGAAGCAGTTAAATAACGAAACGGGTTATGGTAATTAAATAGACTAATAAGAGGATATTATGATCATATATCCTCTATTTTTGTGTATATTAGATAACTGGAATGATTTGTAATTATATGATAGCTGCAGGTTAGGTGCTTTAGATGGTTAAAAAAATAAGAGTGTGAGGTAATTAAATATTTACGAAATAGATGAAACAGGTAGTCAATAATAATGTATCTCAAAAAATTAGATAAGAGTACCTAGTTGATATTGGTGGTGAATTTCAATTTGCCAATTTGCACAATATACTATTGTAGTAATTATTCTGTAAATGTAAAGGAGAAGTGAAATGGGCTGCGTGGGAGCACATGTTGAGTTAAATGGATTTGAGGGAACAGTAACAATTAATGAACCAGTTTTACGTTACTCTGGTAACCCAATATTAACATGCCATGATGTCAATAAAGTCTGGGGTAATGATTGTCGTTTATATACATACACAGTACACAATGCAGGAGTGGCAAAAGTAACAGGTGCGAATGGTAATAATCAAACAATAATGCTTTTTCGTTCCCACATTGCTGATGGTCGTAGTGTAATAGGAAAAGCTTTAAGCGATAATGGTGTAAATGGTTGGATAGTTGACCCCAAACCATTTTTATTACCTGCGATAGAAAATGATATATATGCTGAAGGTGTTAATATAAAATCAGTTATTGAATCCGAGGCTGGTGGTGTGGAAGATATTAGGGTTAACCCTATTGGGAGCGAATTATATGTATTGACTTATAGTGCATACCACGAAAAAATTCCTGATAGAGTCAAGGTTATGATGGCCATAACCAAAGACTTTAAGACTGTTATTCGCTATGGCCCAATATCCGAGCAGGATATGCGTAATGTTGTTATATTTCCTGAACCTGATAAAAATGAAACATGGAGAGCCTTGCTTCGTCCAAATGACAAAGACAGGGAGGTTAAAGGCTCCGGTCACATAGGTGGCTCATTTGGGGAAATATGCGTAGGTTTTGCGCCAAGTCCTACCGGACCATGGGAAATCGGTAGTGTAATCATGAGAAGTGGTCACGGACCAAGTGCATACCAAGCAAAAATCGGACCAGGTAGTCCACCTATAAAGACTCCATATGGGTGGTTGAATATATTTCATGGTGTGCGTTCAACCATGGCTGGCAACCCATATACCTTAGGCGTGGCATTCCATGATCTTGAAGAACCAACAAATCCAAGTAAACTTCGAGTTAGTGCCAAACCGTTATTAATGCCTAGTGTAAGTGATTGTTTAGTAAGAGAGACTGATTATGTCCATGTTCCTAATGTAGTATTCAGTTGTGGTGCATTAACTGGCAAGGACGGTACAGTAGCTATATATTATGGTGGCAATGATACAGTCATGAATGTCGGGCTGACAAATATACAAATTTTAAATGAGATGTGTAATATCTTCCGCCTGAACCCATTAACAGGGGAACATTTATATTCTCTATGAGCATACTGTAATCATAACCTGTTCAAATTTTAAATCAATAAGGAGACCCTCTCCAATTTTGTGAGGGTATTTTTTTTATTAACATATTACCATCTACAATAACCCCTGTTTTTTGCACTTGATATAGCAAACATTGCAGGATATTCATTAAAATTGAGCTTATAAATCGGGATTTTTTAATTCCGATTTTTCTTTTTTAAAAAATAAGTATTAACAAAAAAAATTTAAATATAAATATAGAAAATAATTAAATCCACCCCTTGACAACAAATAACAATGATGGTAATATTTAACACATAACATTTGTTGTTTTTCAAGCTTCTTTTAAGATTCTCAAATTATACTTGGCTGGTAAAAACCGGCCTTTTTTTTTGCAAATAAAATCCATGAAGTTAACTCCATTTTTTACCTAAGAATTTCATACCATTAATTTTTAGCCTAAAATAAGAATATAAAAATATATTGCCATAATTTACGTTTTTTACAAGATGTATTATACTATAAATAAGCATTTGAAGTAATATTTGGAAATACAATGTAATAGGTATTATTAAAATGTAAATTATTGGGGGAGGGGTTTAGATGGATAATAAGGTAATGAGACCTGAGGAGTTAGAACAGAAGGATTTAGCTAGGCTTGTAATCGATATGTTTCATCGGATAACTACACATCATGTTCTTTGGTTTAAAGAGGTTGAGCATCAAAAAGGATTTGATAAGGCTTTAGAAATTTTAGATGTAGCTTATAGTAAAAGTTATAGTATTCAGTTGAAGCGACTATCAAAGGTTTTAAATTTTGAAGTTGAGGAGGGTATACCAAAACCATTACTAGAGATGCCACGGGAAAAACTTATTGAATTAATTGATGCTCTTGGTGTTAATTGGTTAGCTAATGATGGGGTATGGTTCCAATCTGTTGAGTTTTCAACTGATATGTATGATGCAAAGCGTTGTAATGATACATGTTGGACACGTTTTTCTCCTTTTGAAGCCTGGAGTATTAAAAGGTTTTTAAACTTACCAGAGAAAGCAGGTATAGAGGGGTTAAAACAAGCATTACAATTTAGACTTTACTCTCGGGTAAATGTTCAATCTATAATTGATGAATCTGAAAATGCTATTGTATTTCAAATGAATGACTGTAGAGTTCAATCAGCCCGTAAAAGACAGGGATTAGATGATTATCCTTGCAAATCTGCTGGAGTAGTAGAATACACTAATTTTGCGAAGCAAGTTGATTCACGAATAAAAACTGAATGTATAGGATGTCCTCCTGATGAACATCCAGATGAATGGTTCTGTGCTTGGCGTTTTACTTTAGAGGAAGAAAAATAAATTTTTTCTTAAAAGGTTATTTAAATACACAAAAGTTATAGATTAACTTTTGTGTATTTTTGTTTTTAAAATTATAAGGAATTCATTATAAATGAGTGGTTTCTGTAGTTACTTCAACAATACTAGTAATATTTTTCATTTCATCAAAAATAGGGTAAGCTTTTATAAAAAAACTTCTATTATCAGGTGTATAAATTTCAGTTGAATTTGTTTTACCATTTTTAATAGCATATTCAACTGGACAGTTTTCACAAGGGGTTTTACGCTGATGCCAAATTTCATAACATTTTTTATTAATAAGATCTTCTGGTTTTAGTTTAACAGAGGCTGCTGCAGCTTCATTAGCCCATATAATAGTGTGATCAGTATTTTGTAAAAGAACATGATCTGATATAGCACTTAAAATTATTGATTTTATGATTTCATCTTTTCTAAAGTTAGTTATGTCTTGTATGGTGCCAACAATTTTAGTAGCTCTACCATTACTAACTCTTTGAGTTGCTTTTCCTCTAGCTAAAATCCATTTCCATTGATCCGGTGATATATTAACACGATATCGTGTCTCGTAATATTTTGAATCATCATTAACATGCTCATTAAATGCTTTTAAAACATAATCTTTATCCTCATCATGTAAATTAAAAGCCCATTCGTCATAGGTTATATAACCTTTTTCCCATAAGTGGCTATATCCTAGTATTTGTGAAGCTTTTTCATTAATAAAAAAGCTATGTGATTTTATATCATATTCCCATAGTCCAATATTTGCTCCCCAAAGTGCTGTTTCTAAATATTTTAGTTCTCTTTCACTAGCTATGGTTTTTTCTTTGAGTTTAATTTGATAAAATTCTAATTCTTGGTTCATTGCTTCTATTTGTTGGTAGGAAGCTTTTAATTCTTCGTATTCATTTAATGTAATTAATTCTGCTTTTTTGGAAAGTGATATATCTGTAATAAGTAAAATTGTGCTTTGTTCTTCAGGCCAATTAACTGAGTATCTTTCAATAGAAATTAAAAATTCTGTATCGTCTTTTGTTTTTAATGTCTCTTCCTTATAGTATTTATTGGTTAAAAAATCTCTGTAATCATAGAAATTATCAAAATAGGTAGTTAAACTAGTGTTAGTAAAACTAGAAATATCAGATAATTTAAAGTTTAGTAATTCTTTATAAGTATAGCCTGATCTATTTGTAAAAGAGTTGTTACATGTTAAAAAATCACCTTTTATAGTATAAATAGCAACAGGAAGGTTTAGTTGAAAAATTATTTCGCTAAATAAATTTTTAATTTCTTGTGTGTTAACCAATCCTTATACCCCCAATAAAAATTTACCATGCCCTATTGTAACAAAATATGACATATTAGTTAATGGTTTTTATGTATTTTTGTGAAAAAAATAATTAATTATTAAGTTATAGATTAAAGGTTAATTTGGTATTAAATCAAAAAAATTCATTTATTTTTAAAACCTATTCCATATTTTAATGGTTTTAAAGCTGAATAATGAAAAAATGCTAAACATATAATAAACTAACCTTTCATTAGGAGGTCAATTTTATGACTTATAAATTAAAAATTATAACTGATGGTGATAGGTTATTAGACCTTTTACAAGACAATTTTTCTTGGTTACAGGAGCGTGGCTATAATTTAGGTATAAAGGTGGACAGAGAAGAAAATGCAAGCATAATAAATTTAGAATTACAAGGTTATACATTAGATCGTTATTTTAATCAAGATGATATTATTTATATATTTAAACATCAAATGTCAGAACTTTTAGCTGAATATATCGCGGAAACTTGGGAAAAGAAATTATTATGGAAGGAAATAATAAAAAATTATAAAGTTATTTCAGATCAAGATAAGCAGATTGTTTATTATAAATCACTGGAATTTTTACGATTATATAATAATAACGATAGTATAAACTTATTGCTTAACTTTAGTCGCAAAAATAAGATTGCAAATAAAATTCTTAAGTATATAGAAGATAATGATTTCTTAGTTATAGAAGGCTTTATAAATTTTTGCATGCAGGATTATTTAACAGAAATAAAGTTTGCAATTGAATTAGCTTATGAAGAGTTAAGAAATGAAAAAGAATACAATGAGTTTATTAAGCTTTTAAGATATTTTGTTGAAACTCAGCCTCCTAGAGTATTTGAAGTTAATTTATTTATGAAAGAAGATGGTCTGTTTTATTTGTGGGATGGTAATGGAGTGAAAATTGAAGAAAAATATATTGATTATTATTTAGATGATATTATTATGAATGATACTAGTTTAGATGATGTTTTAATCAGTATTTTAATTACTATTTCTCCACAAAAGATTGTTTTGCATAATACAAGTGCCATAGATTATAGTGAACCAGTGGAAATAATAAAAAAAGTTTTTAATGAAAAAATAGTTAACTGCTCTAACTGTGACCGATGTTTAAAATTAAAATCACAGATTGAACAATAGCTAATAAATATTGTACTTCTTTTGATTACTAAGTAAGATTTAGTTTGGTGATTTAATAAAATTATAGCATAATAGAAGAGTCAGGTTTGCTTACCTGACTCTCTTTATTGCGGTAAAAAACAAAATCTGGTATATTCTTAAGGAAACATAGATAGGTGATTTTAATGCAATATCAATTATTAGCTATTCCTTTGATTAGTGCATTTATAGGATATTTAACTAATGTAGTTGCTATAAAACTATTATTTTGGCCTCAAAATCCGATAAATATTTTAGGGTTAAAGATACAAGGTTTACTTCCTACAAGAAGGGCTGATATTGCAATTAAGATAGGAGAACTAGTTGAAAGTGAGCTTTTGTCTTTAAACGATGTGATAGATAGAGCAAATACACCAGAATTACAGGAAAAGTTAATAGAAAAAATAATAGATTTGATTAAACTAAGGGTAAATGCAAATTTGCCTAAATTTTTACCAACACGTATAAATAACTATATACTTGAACTTTTAGAAAAAGTAATGCGACAAGAAGCATCAAATATAATTGGACAAGTTTTTATCTCAGGTAAGGAACATTTAAATAACCAGGTTAAAATAAGTTATATAATTACAGAACGAATAAATAGTCTTGATTTGGATGATTTAGAAACACTTACAAGAGAAACGACTTCGAAAGAATTGCGATTTATAGAATTATTAGGTGGAATACTTGGTTTTTTTATTGGTGTAATACAAGTGCTAATATTAGTATTTTTTCCTATAACTTAATATAACTCAGGAGGTATTTATATGATAACTATAACCTTAAATGATGGAAGTAAACGTGAATATTCTAAAGGCACCTCTTTGAAGGAAATTGCTAAGGATATTAGTTCTAAGCTTGCTAAAAATGCTGTGGTTGCTGTATTCAATGATGAACTAATTGATCTAAATACACCTATTTTTCATGATGGTCAGCTTGAGATATTAGATTTTAGTGATGATAGGGCTAAAGAAGTATATCGACATTCTAGTGCACATGTTATGGCACAAGCTGTTAAACGATTATGGCCTGAAAGTAAACTTGCTATTGGTCCACCAATTGATAAAGGTTATTATTATGATTTTGATAGTAACCATACATTTAGCCCTGATGATTTAAATATTATAGAAAAAGAAATGAATAAAATAATTAAAGAAAACATTCCATTTATTAGAAAAGAATTATCTAAACAAGAAGCTATAAAATTTTTCAAAGAATGCAATGAAGATTATAAGGTTGAGTTGATAGAAGAATTGCCTGAAGATGAAGTAATAAGTATATATGAACAAAGTGAGTTTGTAGATTTATGTGCAGGACCACATGTACCAACAACTGGCAAATTAAAAGCAATAAAGCTTATGAACCTTGCTGGAGCTTATTGGCGTGGTGATGAGCAAAGGAAAATGCTGCAAAGAATATATGGTACATCTTTCCCTAAAAAGGAAATGCTAGATGATCATTTATTTAAGCTTGAAGAAGCCAAAAAGCGTGATCATAGAAAATTAGGAAAAGAATTAGGACTATTTGTTGTATTAGAAGAAGGGCCTGGCTTTCCATTTTTCTTACCTAAGGGTATGATTTTAAGAAATGAGCTAGAAAAATTTTGGCGTGATGAACACGAAAAAGCAGGATATGAAGAAATACGTACTCCTATTATATTAAATCGTGAATTATGGGAAAAGTCTGGACATTGGGATCACTATAAAGAAAATATGTACTTCACCAATATAGATGATAATGATTTTGCCATTAAACCTATGAACTGTCCAGGTGGAATTCTTGTATATAAGCAGAACCTTTATAGCTATAAGGATTTACCTTTAAGAACAGGTGAAATGGGTTTAGTTCATAGACATGAAAAATCAGGTGTTCTTCATGGGTTAATGAGGGTACGTGCATTTACACAAGATGATGCTCATATTTTTATGCTACCAAATCAAATTATAGATGAAATCAAAGCTGTTATTGATATTATAGATCATTTCTATAGTTTGTTTGGTTTTCCATATCATGTAGAACTATCTACTCGCCCTGAAGATTCCATGGGTTCTGATGAGATTTGGGATTTTGCAATTGGTTCTTTAAGACAAGCATTGGATGAGAAGGGTATTGACTATAAGGTAAATGAAGGTGATGGTGCTTTTTATGGGCCTAAAATAGATTTTCATCTTCAAGATTCTCTCGATAGAACATGGCAATGTGGAACTATCCAATTAGATTTTCAATTTCCAGAAAAATTTGATTTAACATATGTTGGTGAAGATGGAGAAAGACACAGACCAGTTATGATTCACCGTGTTGTATATGGTAGTATTGAAAGATTTATAGGAATACTTACAGAGCATTATGGTGGAGCATTTCCTACATGGTTAGCACCTGTACAAGCTAGAATTTTACCTATTACTGATAAACATCATGATTATGCCCAGAAAGTCTACGAAGAACTTAAAGCAGAAGGCATTAGGGTGGAAGTTGATAGCAGAAGTGAGAAAACTGGATATAAAATAAGGGAAGGTCAGCTTATGAAAATTCCTTATTTACTAATTGTGGGAGATAAAGAAATAGAATCAGAAGCTGTTGCGGTAAGAAAGCGTAAAGAAGGAGATTTAGGAGCTATTAACATAAAAGAGTTTAAGGCTAGGATTAAAGATGAGATAGCAAATAAAACATCATAGTATTAACTATTATAGAAAAAATTCAATCAGCATTGCATGGCAGGACCATTTGTGCTAAACTATGATTTGGAATATTAAGTAGAAGCCAGCTTCTCACCTTACTACGAAAGTTCGTAAGGTATTTCAGTAATATACAGTTGCATTATTAAATGTATAATAGATTGCAAAAGTAGTATTATTGAAATAAAAAGCGGGTTTTTACAAACTCGCTTTTTTTATTTATTAAACTCAGGAGGTGAAATTCTTATTAGTAAGGATTGGAGAGTAAATGAGGAAATTAGGGCTAAAGAGGTTAGGCTAGTCGATGAAGAAGGCCAGCAATTAGGTATTGTGCCAGTAAGAGAGGCTCAAGAAACTGCACAAAACAGGGGATTTGACTTAGTAGAGATTGCGCCGTCAGCTAACCCACCAGTATGTCGTTTAATGGATTATGGAAAACATAAATTTGAACAAAGTAAAAGAGAAAAGGAAGCTAGGAAAAAACAAAAAGTAATATCTATTAAAGAAGTAAAAATGAGACCTAATATTGATGAACATGATTTTCAAACAAAAACAAAAAATGCTCGCAAGTTTTTAAATTCTGGTGATAAAGTAAAATTTACTATTATGTTTAGAGGAAGACAAATCACTCATCCAGAAATTGGAAAACAGATATCAGAAAAGTTTGCTGAGCAATTATCTGATATATCATCTGTTGAAAAACCTCCTAAAGTTGAGGGAAGAAATATGGTAATGATTCTTGTTCCAAAACAGGATAATGTCAGTAAGGAGGCAGAATAAATGTCAAAAATGAAAAGTCATAGAGGAGCTGCAAAAAGATTTAAGAAAACCGCCAAAGGCAAGATTAAAAGATCAAAAGCTTTTGGAAGTCATCTTTTAGGACATAAACCACCTAAAAGAAAAAGAAGAATTCGTAAACCAGATTTGGTAAGTAAGGCAGAAACGAAAAAAATATATAGATTAATTCCCTATAAATAGTGACAGGAGGTAGTAATAATGCCAAGAATAAAACGAGGAGTAAGTGCTCGTAAAAGACATAAAAAAATTTTAAAAGCAGCCAAAGGTTATAGAGGAAGTAAGTCTAAACTTTTTAAAGTAGCTAATCAACAGGTGATGAAATCTGGACAATATGCCTATATTCATAGAAAGCTGAAGAAAAGAGATTTTAGAAAACTATGGATTGCTCGTATTAATGCAGCAGCCCGTGAAAATGGGACTACCTATAGCAAAATGATGCATGGTCTTAAAGTGGCTGGAATTGAGGTAAATCGTAAAATGCTATCTGAATTAGCTATTGGTGATCCTCAAGCATTTAGTGAGTTAGCTGAGGCTTCTAAAAAAGCTGCTAACTAGGAGCAATAAATAATCATTCATAAAAAGAGTATGACTAGGTCATACTCTTTTATCTATAATAAGGTGGTTACATGAAAGTAATAACATCAAAAGACAACAAAGAGATAAAGCTAGCATATAAATTACGAAACAAAAAAACTAGGCAGCAAGAAAATGCTTTTTTTATTGAAGGTAAAAAAATAGTTGAAGAAGCACTTAAAGAAACTAAATTAACTAAAAAGGTTTTTTTAATGGATGATTTAGTTGATGAATTTAGGGACTATATTTTGGAAAACCCTCAAATAGATTGGTACAATATTGATACAAATTTATTAAATCATATTTGTACTACAGAAACACCCCAAGGTATTGCTGCTATTGTGCAAAAACCAGAGTGCTCTTTAATAGATGTAATAGAAGCAAATAATATTTTTTTGTTACTTGATCAAATTGCAGATCCAGGTAATTTAGGTTCGAT
The DNA here is from genome assembly GCF_009734445.1 of Candidatus Syntrophocurvum alkaliphilum. NCBI lineage: Bacteria > Bacillati > Bacillota > Clostridia > Eubacteriales > Syntrophomonadaceae > Candidatus Syntrophocurvum > Candidatus Syntrophocurvum alkaliphilum. Next base: position 1,130,129 of record NZ_CP046457.1, on the reverse strand, counting down.
AATAAGAACAGCTTGGGCTATGAAAGTTGATGGAGTATTGTTAACACCTGGTAATGTAGATCCTTTCAGTCCTAAAGTCGTAAGGTCAACTATGGGAGGGATTTTTAAAATACCAGTATTTACTAATATAGGTATTCAACACTTAAGATTACTAAAAGACAAAGGTTATACTATTGCTTGTACAGATCTTAGAACTGAAAATGATTTTTATAATGTAGATTTTAACCAAAGTATGGTTGTAGTTATGGGCAGTGAAGCCAGTGGAGTAAGTAGAGAAGTTAAAGATGAATGTCAGCTTTATTTTAAAATACCAATTGATGAACAAGTTGATTCTTTGAATGTTGCTATAGCCTGTGGTATTATAATAAGTGAAACATTCAGACAGCGCAGGAATAGTTAGCCGCTCCTTGTTTTAGAAAATTTCGTATGATATAATCAACGTAAGTTTGGTTGTTCCTATACTTTAGGAGGGTACACAATATGTCAGAACAGGCAAATAACCTGTGGCGCCTTTTTGAATCATCTGGTTGTATTGTTTATTATTTATTATATAAAATGCTTATAACTCAATAATATCAAATGCAATGAACAGGATTAGTATCATAATGTGAACCATACAGGGAGACTGTATCATGGACTGTAAGTACAGTTATGGGAATGTTATGCGAATTCACCTGGGAGCAGTAGATTGAATCATAGTAGGTCGATCCGGTTGCCACCGTTAAGGTAATGAAGAGAGTTGGTGTAATGTATATTATACCAGCTAATTTGGGTGGTACCGCGGAATATACTTTCGTCCCTTTATAGGATGGAAGTTTTTTTATTTTCTGGTAAGGAGGTTTAAAAATGCTTGAAAAATTAAAAGAAATTGAGAGTTCAGTGGTAAATCGAATAAGACAAGCAGATAAACTGGATGTATTAAACGAGATAAAAGTTAAAATATTAGGTCGAAAAGGGGAAATTACTTTACTTTTAAGAGGCTTGAAAGATCTGTCCCCTGAAGAAAGAGCTCAGGTTGGTAAATCTGCAAATGATGTTAAGGCTAAATTAGAGGGGTTGCTAGATAAACGAGCTAAGGAGTTAGAGAACAAACAGCTCGAAGAGAGATTGCTTAAAGAAAAAATTGATGTAACTCTACCAGGGGTACCCGTTGCTAGTGGTAGAATACATCCGGTTACTAAAGTTACAAATGAAATTAAAGATATATTTATAAGTATGGGATTTAGTGTAGCAGAAGGACCAGAAATAGAATTAGATTACTATAACTTTGAGGCATTAAATGTTCCTAAAGATCATCCAGCTAGGGATATGCAAGATACCTTTTACATAAGTGAAGATGTATTACTTCGTACTCACACTTCACCGGTACAGGTTAGGACTATGGAAAAATTAGCACCAGAAGTGCCAGTAAAGATAATTGTGCCGGGAAAAGTGTATAGAAAAGATGATGATGCTACACACTCACCTATGTTTAATCAAATTGAAGGGTTATTAATTGATGAAAGAGTTACATTTGCAAATTTAAAAGCTACTTTAATGCTTTTTGCACAAAAGGTATTCGGTGACGATGTAAGGGTGCGTTTTAGACCTAGCTTTTTTCCATTTACTGAACCTAGTGCAGAAATGGATATTTCATGTGTTATGTGTAAAGGTGATGGATGTAGAGTTTGTTCTCAAACTGGATGGTTAGAAATTTTAGGGGCTGGCATAGTAAATCCACGAGTTCTTAAATATGGTGGTTATGATCCAGATATGGTTACAGGTTTTGCATTTGGACTTGGTATTGAAAGAATAGCTATGCTCAAATATGGTATTAATGATTTGAGACTATTTTATGATAATGATAAACGTTTTCTTACTCAGTTTTAGGAGGTGTTATAATGGGAGTTTCACTAAATTGGTTAAAAGAATATGTAGATACTAAATGGACATCAGAAGATATTGCACATAATTTAACTATGGCAGGTATAGCAATAGAGGGTGTTGAAAAAGTTAGCAATGATGAGATTTTAGATCTGGATTTAACTCCTAATAGAGGTGATTGCTTAGGTTTAATAAATTTAGCTCGTGAAGTGGCAGCATTAAATGAAACAAAATTAAAACTACCAGAGATAAAAATAGAAGAAAACAGTGAAGATGTTAATGATTACATAAAGGTAGACATTAATGATGTTGACTTATGCAAAAGATATGCTGCTAGAGTAATTAAAAATGTTAAGGTAGAAGAATCACCACAATGGCTACAGGATAAATTAATTAATTCTGGCATACGCCCTATAAATAATATAGTTGATATAACAAACTATGTAATGTTAGAAACTAACCAGCCACTACATGGTTTTGACTATGATTTATTGTCTGAAAAAAAACATATTATTGTTAGAAGGGCTAAAGACCAAGAAAAACTGACAACTTTAGATGGTGTAGAGCGGGAGCTTGATAGTCAAATGTTAGTAATTACTGAAGGTGACACTCCAGTCGCATTAGCTGGTGTAATGGGTGGAGAGAGCACTGAAATAAATGATAGTACGGTAACAGTTTTATTAGAATCAGCAAACTTTGAAGGTATAAGTATTAGGAAAACCTCTAAAAGACTTGGATTGCGTAGTGATTCATCAGTTCGTTTTGAAAAGGGTGCAGATGTAAATGGAGTAATCTATGCTATAAATAGAGCTACTCAATTAATACAAGATATAGCTAATGGAGAAGTAGTTAAAGGTATATGTGATGCTTATCCTAAAGTTGTTGAATTAAAAAAAGTTGAGCTAAGACCAGAACGAGTGAATTTTATTTTGGGAACTGAGTTAACTGCTGAAGAAATAAAAAATTATTTACTTAAACTAAAATTCAATGTTACTGATAAAGGTAATAAGTTTGTTATTGATGTACCATCATATCGTCCTGATATAGAGATGGAAGTTGATCTAATAGAAGAGGTGGCTAGGTTGTATGGATATGATAATATTCCATCTGTTCTACCTGCTTCTAGTGGTACTGAAGGTGGGCTTAATAAAAAGCAAAAATTCACAGAAAATCTTAAATTATTATTATCACATTATCTTTATGAAGTGATTAATTATAGCTTTATTAGCCCTAAATATTTTGACATGATAAATGAGCCAGAAGAAAGTCCTTTAAGAGAAGTGGTAACTATAGCTAATCCATTATCTGAAGAACAAAGTGTAATGAGAACTATTTTGTTACCTGGTTTACTAGATACAGTAAGTAGGAATTTAGCTAGAAAAAATACTAATCTTGCATTATTTGAAATAGGATCTGTGTTTATTAAAAGTACTGATAAACTACCCGATGAAAAACCAACTGTTGCAGCTATAGTTGCAGGTAGCCTTGATAACAACTGGCTTAATCGCAAAACAGAAATGGATTTTTACTACTTAAAAGGAATAGTTGAAGAAGTATTTTTACAGTTGGGCATTAAAGATTATTCTTTTGAAGAGTTTAAAGGTAATGCTTATCACCCAGGTAGATCAGCGTTAATTAAAGTTAATAATCAAGATTTAGGTATAATAGGGGAAGTACACCCTCTAGTTCTTGAAAACTTTAATATTAAACCAAGGGCTTGTGCCTTTGAACTTGATTTAGATTTGCTTTTCGAATTATCTACAGAAAAGAGAATGTCTAGTCCTATAACTAAGTTTCCAACAATAGAAAGAGATTTGGCAATAGTATTAAATGATGAAATTAAAGCAGCTGACGTATTAGATGTAGTCAAGGCAAATGGTTCAGAACTATTAACCAATATTCATATTTTTGATATTTATACTGGTGATCAGGTTCCAGAAGGCTGTAAAAGTATAGCGTTAAGAATGACTTATCAATCTTTCGAGAGAACATTAACTGATGATGATGTTAATCCCATAATAGAGACAATAATCAAAACTTTAGAAGAAAAGTTTAATGCTAGTTTACGTTAAAAAATATTGGAAATTAGAATTAAACAAGCTAAAGGAGAATATAGTAAAGTAAACCCATAAAAGCACGGTTAATAATGGTTCTAACCAGCCGTGAAAAAGAGGGCGCGAGGCCCTCTTTTATTGTGTTTTTTTTGTGCGGATAATTATTCTAACTAACTCTTTTTTGTTATAAGAACTTTATAATAACTAATAACATATTTGATTCTTTTAATAATTAAACAAGTATATAAATAGTAAGTCCTCATAAGAATATATAGTTCATTTTTATAATGGTATAATATAAAACATAGGGGAAGAGGAGGCGATATGCATGACTAATCCTAAAAATAATATTGAAATAGAAATAAACATTAAAAACTATGGATTAATTAAAGTAGAATCGGGGATTACGCTCAGGAATTTTTGTTCCCAAATTGAAAGTAAGTTAGCATTACCTCCAGTAGCTGGATTAATAGAAAAAAGCTTAGTAGATTTGAACTATCGATTCGAAAAGCCTTGCACTGTAGAATTAATAGATATTACTTCTGAAATGGGGTTAAGAGTTTATAGATGGACTGCAGCTTTTTTATTACTAAAAGCTTCTAATGATTTATATCCTCATAAAAAATTAATTGTAAGGCATTCTTTATCTAATGGATTGTACTGTGAATTTGAAGATGAAGAAATATCCAAGGATGTAATAGAAAATTTAAAAAATAAAATAACTGATTTAATTGCCAAAGATATACCAATTAATAGAAAGCTTATAAATAAAAAAGAGGCAATTAAAATTTTTGAGCAACAGGAACAATTAGATAAGGTTAGACTATTAAATTTTAGAGATAAAGTAAATGTTCATGTATATGAACTTGATGGCTTTTATGAATATTCTTATGGGTTTATGTTACCTTCTACCGGAATGGTGGATAAGTTTAAGCTTTTGCAATATAAGCCAGGGCTTATACTACAAACACCAGAAAAAGATGATCCTACTACAATTAAAGACTACATTGAACAACCAAAGTTAGCTAATATATTTAATGAATCTAAATCATGGGCTAAAATGTTAAATACTCCTCATGTTGCAGCACTAAATGATATTATTGAAAATTCGGATATAGGAGATATTATAAGGGTAAATGAAGCATTACATGAGAAAAAAATCGCTAGTTTTGCAGATATGATCTGTAATGATTCAAATATAAGATTAGTATTGATTTCTGGTCCTTCATCATCAGGTAAGACAACATTAGCACAGCGCTTACTTGTTCAGTTAAGAGTTAATGGTAGAAGACCAGTATCAATTTCGTTAGATAATTATTTTGTAGATCGTGAGTTAACTCCTAAAGATGAAAATGGGGATTATGATTTTGAAGCATTAGAAGCTTTAAAGTTAGATTTATTTAATGAACATTTAATCAAATTAATTAAAGGAGAAGAAGTAGAAATTCCCATATATAATTTTAAAACTGGTAAAGCTGAGCCTTATGGTGTTCCTTTAAGTGTACCAGAAGGTGAACCAATTATAATTGAGGGTATTCATGCCTTGAATGAGCGTTTAACAAAATCAATATTTAAAGATAAAAAATTTAAAATATATATTAGTGCACTAACTCAATTAAATCTTGATACTACCAATAGAATTCCTACAACCGATTGTCGCTTAATTCGACGAATGGTTAGAGATAGTAGAACGCGTGGATATTCAGCTTTAGGTACTATTAGTAGATGGCCTTCGGTAAGACGAGGTGAAGATAAAAATATTTTTCCTTTTCAAGAACAAGCAGATGTAATTTTTAATTCATCATTAGTTTATGAGTTATCAGCATTGAAAATACAAGCCGAAAACTTATTAAAAAATATTGACAACTCTAAACCAGAGTATACTGAAGCTCAAAGATTATTAAAATTTTTAAGCTACTTTAGACCTATAGAAACAGATGATATTCCAAATAACTCTATATTAAGAGAGTTTATTGGAGGAAGTTGTTTTAAACATTAGGTAAAACCTAGGCCCTTAGGTTCTAGTTTTTATTGTTACATTGTTAAAAAAATATATAGTACATTACATGGTTTAATGAAATATATTATAAATCAAGATAATAACATATCTTGGTTTTTTTATGTTTGGGAGGAAATAAATAATAAAGTATAGAATTGGTTAATTTAACTTAGCTTATGAAGGGAGTATGTTTAGGTGAGCTATGATAAAAATAATTTAAATAAGGTTACAGTAACTATATTTAACGAAGACTATGTAGTGAAAGGTGATGAAAACCCTGATTATATTACTATGTTAGCTTCCTATATAGATAGAAGAATGAAGATGGTAGAACAACGCAACCCTAATTTATCTAAAACTAAGGTTGCCGTTTTAACAGCTTTAAATTTAGCAGACGAGCTAAATAAACTCCAAGAAGACTATGATGAATTAGTAAAAACTTTAGAAGAAGAAAGAAAAAATAGAATGGGGTAGATAAATGACAAATAGAGAAGTAGTAATATTATTAGAAAATATTGCTAATCTATTACAGTTGAAAGGAGAAAATATTTATAAAGTTAGAGCTTATAAAAAAGCTGCAGAATCTATATATCATTTAGATACAGATATTAGATTGTTATCAGATGCTAACAGGCTTAACGAAATTTCTGGAGTTGGTAAGTCTGTAAAAAATACCATAGAAGACTTAATACAAAATGGCAGATCATCCTATTATGATGAATTAACCAAGGAGGTACCTACGGGTTTACTAGAAATTATAGCTTTACCTGGGGTAGGTTTTAAAACGGTTAAAACTATTTGGAATCAACTAGGTATAGATAATATAGATGATTTACTAAAAGCAGCTAAGAATAAACAAATTAGAAAACTCAATGGAATGGGAGGAAAGACAGAATATAATATAATCAAGAGTATAGAAACTGTAAAAAATAGTGGGGGTAAGGCTACTTTAGGGGTTGCTTTACCTATTGCTGAAGAATTTGCTGATTTTATTGCCCAATCTGAAAATGTTAAAAAATTAAGTATTGTTGGAAGTTTAAGAAGAAGAAAATCCCTTATAGGTGATATTGATATTTTAATTGTTGCAGATGATTATACTAAGGTAAAAGAAAAGGTTGCAAATTTTAGGAGCTTGCAAGAAATAGAAACCATAAATCAAAACAATATTACTGGTTATTTGAATTATAATATACCATTTGAATTGATATTTGTTTCTATGGAAGATTATTATTGCTCACTGATATATACAACTGGATCAAGAAAACATAGGGATAAACTTTTTGCTAATTGTGATAAAAGATTATTAAAAGATAGTAGAAGTGAAGAGGAAGTCTATAACCAAATTGGCTTATCTTATATTCCACCTGAACTAAGAGAAGATGAAGGTGAACTAGAAGCTGCTAAGAATAATCAAATTCCAAAACTAGTTTCATTATCTGATATTAAAGGGGATTTACATCTTCACTCTGACTGGAGTGATGGAGCAAGTAAGATTGAAGATATGGTAGAATCAGCACGCCTTTTTGGATTATCGTATATTGCTATTACTGATCATTCAAAATCACTTCCGATTAGTGGTGGTTTAAACGAAGATAAGCTTAAATTACAGGGTAAAGTAATTGATAGTATAAATGAAAAATATTCAGATATTAAGATTCTCAAAGGTATTGAGGTTGATATATTAAAAGATGGAAGTCTTGATTTTGATGATGATATATTAAGGGATTTAGATATTGTTGTAGCTTCAGTACACAGTAATTTTAATTTTGATAAAAATAAACAAACCGAAAGAATCATAACTGCTATTAATAATAAACATGTGAAAATATTAGGGCATTTAACTGGTAGGTTACTGAGTCGTAGATCTGCATACGAGTTAGACATAGATGAAATTTTACAGGAAGTTAAAAGAAATAAAGTTATTTTAGAAATAAATGCTCATCCAGATAGATTAGATATAGATGAAATAACTGCACGAAAGGCAAAAGAGTTAGGGATTAAAATAGCTATAAATAGTGATGCTCATCATAAAAATGAATTTTATATTCTTAAATATGGTGTTATGAATGCCCGAAGGGGTTGGCTTGAACCACAAGACGTAGTTAACACTTGGGATATAGAAAAATTGATAAATTATATAAAAGAATAATCATCTTAGTAAGGCTAAATACTAAAACATGGAACCTCTACAAAGGAGGATATTTTCATGATAGATTTTGCACTACGAGCAGTAGGTATGTATTTCTTAGCCTTACTAATGATAAGGCTTCTTGGCAAAAGAGCTCTAGGTGAGCTTGGGCCATTTGATTTTGTTGTTATGACAGGGGTTGGACATACAGTTATTGCTGTAGCATTAGATAGAAGTATACCTTTTTATGAAGGAATTGCTGTACTGGCAACTTTAGCTGTACTAGAATATACTATGGGATTTCTTTCATTAAAAAACCAAAAACTTTCACATATTATTAGTGGAAAGCCTGTAGTTCTTATTAGCAATGGGCAAATAATTAAAGAAAATTTACGTAAAGAAAAGTTTAATATTGATGATTTACTACAGGAGTTACGAAAACAAGGGGTTAGAGACCTTGATAATGTAGATAAAGGTATACTAGAGCCTTGTGGGGGGTTTAGTGTTATATTAAAAGATGAGGCGGAAGCAATATCTAAATCTGATTTAGGTATTACAAAAAGGTCCCCTAACGAGTTATTAACCATAGAACCATTAGCTAGGAAAGATATATTTGAAAGAATGAAGCGTGAACCAGTTGAAGAAGAAGAGCAACCTTGTTTACAGGATTCTGTAAAAAATATAGAGAATAAAATTGACTTACTATTAGAAAGGATTGATTTGTTAGAAAACAAAGCAGTTTCTAATGATAAAGAAAAACAAGAAGATGTGTAAACATAATACCCTTTTTGTTTTAGATATATTTAAGGTTCTGGTTCTGCTGCAAAAAGTAACTATAAAAAACTAAAGGCTGAGCGATATCAGTAGAAATAGAACAAAGAACCGTCCCCTGTTTCGTCGCCGAGTTTATTTTTTTGCAGTGAAACCATTTAATAATAGTTAATGGAAGGTGATGTTGAAGTGAAGTTAAAAGAAATTTATGAATTAGCGATTAGTATGGGAAAACGTTCTGACATTAGAGGAAATTATGTTAATGAATTATTAGAAAAGAAAGCTCAAGAATATGAAAAGTTATCAGAGGATGAAAAAGAATTTTTTGATACTGATAACCTTGATAATCCTTATAATGATACTCGTATTTTAGTTGGCAAAGGGGACGAAGAAATAAAAACTATATTGTGTGGAATTGATATAGAAACTCCAGAAATATTATTAGCTGATCGACTTAGAGAAAAAGGTGAAAAAATAGACCTTGTATTAGCACATCATCCAGAAGGATTAGCTCGAGCTGAATTACATGGGGTAATGAACATGCAAGCAGATATGTTAGAACAAATGGGAATACCTATTAATATTGCTGAAGGTATAATGGCTTCTAGAGTTGCAGAAGTTGAAAGAGGCTTGATGCCCTTAAACCACCAAAGATCAGTTGATGCTGCGCGTTTACTAGATATTCCGTTTATGTGTACTCATACAGTAACAGATAACTTGGTAAATAAATACCTGCAGGATTTATTTGATGATGCCGAATGTGTTACTGTAGATGATGTACTTAAAAAACTATATGAAATACCAGAATATCATAGAGCTAGAAAATTAAAAGCAGGTCCAAAGGTATTAGTAGGAGACAAAAAAAGAAGAGCAGGAAAAGTTTTTGTTAAAATGACTGGAGGAACTTCTGGTTCAGAAAAATCCTATGAAAAATTGGCTGCTGCTGGTATTGGGACTATTATTAGTATGCACATGCAAGATAAGCACAGAAAATTAGCCAAAGAGCATAATATTAATGTAATTATTGCTGGTCATATTGCAAGTGACTCCTTAGGAATGAACTTATTTCTTGATGAGCTTGAATTACAGGGGATTAAAATAATACCTTGTTCAGGTTTAATTAGAAAAAAACGTAATGGAGAATTGGATTTTCATTAATTAGCTAGTTTGATAAAGTATAGTTATAATTAATGTTAAAGGGCGAGTTTACTCGTCCTTTAGTTTGTACCTTAGTAACAAAATATTTACAACAACTTTAGTTTGTTAACTATGTGGGGTAAGAATAATAATGAACAAATATACAATGGATAAATTAGAATTTGATAAGATACAAAAGCAATTAGCAGATAATGCTTATTCAGAAGGTGGGCAATATAAAGCATTAAATGTAATGCCTTCTAAAGATATTGAAGAGGTTAGTTATTTTTTAGAACAAACTAGTGAAGCTATGGAATTATTAAGATTTAATAAACCAGATTTTTTAAGTTCACTTAGTAATGTTGAAGTCCAGTTAAAAAAAGCATCTGCACATGGTGTTTTAAATCCAATAGAGATATATGATATATATAATTTACTGAGATGTTCTCGTCTTACAAAGAATTATGTTAGTGAGTCAAAACTACTAAATGAATTAGGTGTAAACTTAACAGATAATAAAGAGTTAGAAACACTAATTAAACAAAAAGTTGATAAAGAAGGTTTTTTAAGAGACGATGCTTCTTCTGATCTAAAAAAAATTCGCAGTCAAGTTAATACTTTGCGTATACGTATAAAGGATTACTTACAATCCTTTGTTAGGTCAGGTAATAATTCAAAAATACTTCAAGATAATGTTGTTACCGAGAGAGATGGAAGATATGTAATTCCTATAAAGCAAGAGTATAGAAATAGTGTTAAAGGTATAGTTCACGATGAATCTGCTAGTGGAGCAACTGTTTTTATTGAACCAATGCCTGTGGTTGACCTCAACAATAAAATAAGAAGCCTTGAAAATGAAGAGAAAAGAGAGATTGAAAAAATCCTTAGAGAATTAAGTTATAAGATTACCATTGTGGCTGAAGAATTAATAATAAATTCGGAAATATTATCAAATTTAGACTTGATTTTTGCTCGAGCTAATCTTGCTTACAAAATGAAAGCATTTAAACCTGAAATAAATAACCAAGGTATAATGGAAATTAATAAAGCAAGACATCCATTACTTGGTGACGAAGCGGTTCCAGTAAATATTAAGCTAGGAAGAGAATTTGATGTTTTAGTTATAACGGGGCCTAATACCGGTGGGAAAACTGTTGTTTTAAAAACTATTGGATTATTAAGTTTAATGGCAATGAGCGGAATATTTATACCTGCTCGTGAAGATAGTACATTGTCAGTATTTGATTCGATTTATGTTGACATTGGTGATGAACAAAGTATTGAACAATCATTAAGTACTTTTTCATCTCATTTAACCAATATTATTGATATATTAAATAGTGCTAATAAAAAATCCTTGGTATTACTTGATGAATTAGGAGCCGGTACTGACCCTGTTGAAGGTGCTGCATTAGCCAGAACAATTCTAGAAGAATTAAAGCACATTGGGTCAAAGGTTGTAGTAACTAGCCATCAAAGCGAATTGAAAAGTTATGCTTATCAGGTTGAAAGAGTTGAAAATGCCTGTGTTGAGTTTGATCCAATAAGTTTACAACCTACATATGAACTTACAATCGGGACACCAGGACAAAGTAATGCATTTGAAATTGCTGCTAGATTAGGATTAAAAAAAGATATGGTTGAAAGGTCAAAAAATTTAGTACCTGAACAGCGGTTAGAAGTAAGTAATATGATTAAACAATTAAAAAAGAGTAGATACGATTATGAAAGCAAAAAAGAAAAATTACGGATACTTGAAAATGAATTAAGTATTGAAAAGAAAAAGCTAGAAGAAGAAAAACACAGATATAATACTGAAAAAGAGCAAATTTTAAATAAAACTTATAATGAAGCAAATAATTACTTGCGGAAAATAAGAAAAGAAGCTGATGAAGCTGTTGAAGAATTAAAGATTACGTTAAAGCAAAGTAAACAGGATAGTGATTTAAAATGGCATGAAATTGAAGAACAACGACAAAAAGTAAAAAACTTAAAGGTTAATGATAATAATGATATAGAGGATAGTAAGCCCCAAAAAATAATTCCGGGAGATTATGTTTTAGTCAAAACTATTAATCAAAAAGGTTATGTTTTAAATGAACCAAATAGTCAAGGAGAAGTTGTTGTCCAGTTAGGTGTACTTAAATTAAATGTAGGGCAAGAACAAATAAAAAAAATAGAATCACCTGAGGAAAAAAAGGCAAATCAACGCAATCAAGTTTATTTAGATAAAGTTAAGCATATATCAATAGAGTTGGATTTACGTGGTAAACAAGCAGAAGATGCTTTAGTTGAATTAGAAAAGTATTTAGAGGATGCAAATTTAGCTGGATTAGATAATGTTAGAATTATTCATGGTAAAGGAACGGGTGCATTAAGAACAGCTGTACAAAAATACTTAAAAACAAATAGATATGTAAGTCAATATCGCGACGGTCTTAGGGAAGAAGGTGGTCATGGAGTGACTGTAGTAGAACTAAAATAGGAGAATATGGGAGTATCCATAATTTAGTGTAAATGGTAACAAGTTTTATGAAGAGGGGTTATTTTATGATTTTATCCCCTCTTCATTTTTTTGTTAATTGTTAATAATATCCTCAATTACTTCTCTTGTTTGTTTTCTCTCTACTTCATGTTCTGGATGTGGGCAATAAGGCAGTTTTTCTCCAGGTTGTATAATAACTTCTTCTATATACTCTTCAGGACAACCACCTTGTTGAACTTGGTTTGGTGTATTGGCTCTATATAGTTGTCCCTCATGTGAGGGATCACGACAAACAGATACTGTGCGACTAAACATACCTGGTAAAGTAGCTTCAGTGTGAATATCACAGTATTCTATTTCTTCTTCATCTTTTTTTATAACTGACTGTAGTTCAGGGTCAGGACAATATTGACCAGCTAATTTACCTGATTCAGGACAAACATATGTCATCTCATGTAAATCACATTGTTCTGTTGGCACAACTGACCTAAGAGAGTAATCTGTTATTACTTCGTCTTCGGGGCAAGATTCTGAAGGCAAATTACCTGATTTTGAACAAACAGTAACATGAACTATACTATTTGGTTTTGATGATGGTGGCGGATTATCATTTGAGTGTCCTTTTTCAACCAATGATTTTAATAAAAGGGCGGGATGACTTCCACCATAAACGTTATTCATAGTATGTTCTCTATCATATCCCATCCAAACTGCACCTGAGTATTTAGATGAAACCCCACAGAACCAAGCATCTCTAGTATCATCAGATGTACCGGTTTTTCCAGCTGTGTAAACATCAGGGATAATGAAATTCGTACCAGTACCTGATGTTACTACAGTTCGCATCATATCTCTCAATAACCATGCAGATTCTTCAGACATTACTTGTTTATATTGAGGATTATGATTATATAATTCAACTCCATTATCATCAATTATTCTAGTTATAAAATGAGGTTCAGCATAAACACCTCTATTAGCAACAGTTCCGTATGCTGCTGCCATTTCTAAAGGGGTTGCTCCCTTTGTTAAACTTCCTAACCCTAATGGAGAAAGTCCTAGGTCATTATGACCAGGCGTATCAAGAAGGCCTTCAAAACCAAGTGAACTTAAAAATTCAAAACTATTTCTAATTCCTATTTCATCAACTATTTGTACAGCAACAGTATTAACAGAGTATTGCAAGGCTGTTCGTAATGTAATTAATCCTCTATATTGTTTATCATGATTTTCTGGAGAGAAAATATCATTTCCTACTTTTATGGAAATAGGAGAATCATCCATTACATTATAAGGCATGTGATTCATTTCTAAAGCTGGAGCATAAGCCGCCAAAGGTTTTAAAGCAGATCCTGGTTGGCGATGTGCATTTATAGCACGATTAAGACCCCTTTGTTGGTCATAAGAGCGACCACCCATTACTGCTTTAATTTCTCCATTACTATGATCAAGTAAAACCATGCCTGTTTGTATTAGTTCACCGGCTACAGTTTGATTGGGAAAATTATTAGGGTTACTAAAAATCTCTTCCGCATGTCGTTGTAATGATGAATCCATTGTTGTATAAATTCTTAAACCTGAACGATAAATCATATTAGTAGGGTCTTCATATCCCAAATCAGTCAATATTTGATTAGCTTCATCTATAACTCCATCAACAAAAAAACCGTATTCCTTATCACCGCTTGTTTTTTTCTTAAACTCAAGTTCAATTGCTTTAGCCTCGTTTGCAGTATTTTGATCAATAAAACCAACATTTGCCATGTTATTTAGTACAATTTCTTGTCTTGCTTTTGCTCTATCATAGTGTTGAAATGGATTGTAGCTGCTTGGACTTTGTACTAAGCCTGCTATTAGCGCACTTTCTTCTAGTGTTAAATCACTCACATCTTTTGCAAAGTAAGTATCTGCTGCTGCTTGAACTCCATAAGCACCAGCACCAAAGTAAACCTTATTTAAATACATTGCAAGTATTTCATCTTTTGAATATTCTGACTCGAGTTTAAATGCTAGTATTATTTCTTGTAGTTTTCTTTCCCACTCTTTATCAAAAGTTAAGAATGCATTACGAGCAAGCTGCTGAGTAATTGTGCTGGCTCCTTGACCAGTTAAATCACCGTCTTGTATGTTTCTAACAACTGCTCTCATAATACCCCTTACATTTATACCTTGGTGATCATAAAAATCCACATCTTCAGTTGCAATAAATGCATTAATTAAATCATCAGGAATTTCTGATAATGAAACTTCGGTTCGATTTTCCTCTGCATGAAGATTGGATATTAGCTGTTCATTTTGATCATATATAAAGGTAGTTTTTGCGCCTGAAAGCTGTTGAGCGTCCCAAGCTGGTAGATCTCTAGATACAGAGGCTAGCAATCCGATAGTAGTTCCTATACCAATTAACAATAAGACACCTATAACTTTTAAACATGTATAAAGCTTTGCTTTAGAATTGTTCTTTTTTTTAGACTCAGTCTTTTTATTAGACATATAATTAAAGCCTCCTAAATTAATCCTAAATTAAAATTAGACAGATGAATGCAAAATCCTTCTATGTATATATTACTACTATAAACTATTACGCCTTGATACGTCTAATTATTGCACATACTAATTTTAATGTGATATTATTTTTTATGGCAAGGAGGTTATTTTGTGGAAAAAAATATTAATGAATTTGTCGAAAAGCAAATGGGGGAACTGCGTAGAGGTGTAGCAGAAATAGTACCTGAAGAAGAACTTAAAAATAAATTACAAAAATCATTTGAAAAAGGTAAACCATTAAGAATTAAACTAGGTCTTGACCCTACTGCACCTGATATACACTTAGGGCACACAGTTGTTTTAAACAAATTAAGGCAGTTTCAAGATTTAGGTCACGAAGTACATTTGATAATAGGAGATTTTACTGGTCGTATTGGTGATCCTAGTGGAAAATCAGAAGCAAGAACACAGCTTACTGAAGAAGAAGTTATGGCAAATGCTCGTACATATCAAGAACAAATATTTAAAGTTTTAGATAAAGAAAAAACTATTATATATTTTAATAGTGAATGGCTGATGAAAATGAACTTAGCTGATACACTTAATTTAGCAAGCAAATATACAGTTGCTCGCATGTTAGAAAGAGATGATTTTCATAAAAGGTATAGAGATGGTTTGCCAATAAGTATACACGAATTTATTTACCCACTAATGCAAGGATATGATTCTGTTGTACTTGAAGCTGATATAGAATTGGGTGGTACGGATCAAAAATTTAATCTTTTAGTGGGGAGAAGCCTACAAAGAGAATACGGTTATGAACCTCAAATAGCTATGACAATGCCTATTCTTGAAGGAACAGATGGTGTGCAAAAAATGAGTAAAAGCCTTGGCAACTATATAGGGGTTAATGAAGAACCTTATGAAATGTTTGGTAAAACTATGTCAATTTCAGATGAATTGATATGCAGATATTTTGAATTAGTTACTAGAATTCCAATAGAAGAAATAAGAAGTATTGAACAACAAATGGCACAAGGCTACAATCCTAGAAATGCAAAGATGCGTTTAGCTAGAGAAATTATCACAATTTATCATAATTCCGAGGAAGCGCAAAAAGCACAAGAAAGGTTTGAATTAGTATTTTCAAAAAGAGATATTCCTGATGATATACCAGAAGTAATAATAAAAGAAAAGGAAGTTTGGCTTCCAAAATTCTTAGCTGAGCAAGGGCTATTAAGTTCAACAAGTGAAGGGAAAAGAATGATAAAACAAGCTGCAATCAAAGTAAATGGTGAAAAGCATAGTGATGAAAACTTAGCAATAGATGGTGAAATAATAGTTCAAGTAGGTAAAAGGAAGTTTCTTAAAATCAAAAAACAATAATTTTTTTACAAAAAGTCGGTGGTTTTATATAACCCCGACTTTTTTGATAGTATGGTTAACTAGTTAAGTTAGATTTAGTTGTGTTAGTGAAAATCAAAATTTAAAACTAAAATGATTTGAGTATTTTAGTCATTTGATCAACATGTCCTTCAAAAAATATTGCATATCCTTTCACATTAGTAAATTCAGGAGAGTTGAGGTTAATAAAAGTAAATCCTAAATCCTCTAACGTTTCCTTATCGTTACTTTTTATATATTTAATATCCTGATCACTTACTTTTTTGGCTGTACAATATACTTCTTTTCCTTTGGAATTGTAAAGTACAGTAGCTATCAATGTTCTCATATATACTATTCACTCCTGTTCAAATAAAATAAAGGTCACTCTTATAAGAGTGACCTTTATTTTATTTGGTAATGCATATGACATATTAAAAAATTATAATATAGCAGGCATTTAATGTCAAAAAAATATGAGTTTGTTATATGACTTTGACTCAGTTGCAAAAGGACTGCAAAAACCATTAAAAATTTTTTATTAAAAACTATTAAAAGTGTACACCAAATATCAACATTTTTCATATAGTAAATGTGTAGGGGGGATAGGGATGTTTAGACGAAGAAGAATAAATTATCTTCCTATTATATTAGTATCTTTGATTGTGTTTATAATGTTTATATTTGCTATGGATATAAAAATGAAATCGAGTATTTTAGAAATAGCTCAATCTAAAGCGCAATTAAGAGGTATGGAAAAAATAAATCACGTTATTAATGAAGAAATAGTTTCTAATATAGAATATGAAGATATAGTCTATATTCACAAAGATAATGATGGCAAAATAACAATGATTCAACCAAATACAATAAAGTTAAATCAGATTATGGCTAGAACCATGATAAAAGTAACACATTCATTGGAAGAAATGACGGATGATTCTTTTGCAATACCAATGGGTCAGCTTACTGGCTCAAAAATTTTAGCTGGTTATGGTCCAAAAGTTAAAATTAAAATGATTCCAGCTAGTAAAGTTTATGTTGAATTGTTAAATAAATTTGAACATGCAGGTATCAACCAAACACGGCATTTAATATATTTTAATATTCGTAGTGATATAACTGTTGCTGTTCCATTTTTAAATCAGCAAGTGGATGTAGCTACTACCATACCTTTAGCTGAAACTATTATAGTGGGTGATGTGCCTAAAACTTATGTTAATTTTAGTGGTGCAGAAAACCTGCTAGAACCCTTGATCAAAGGCGGTAATTAAAAATAGTAAAAATGATTGAGTAAATAATAAAAAAAATCTTGACATAAAACCTGCAGGGTGATATTATAATTCTTGCGCGCCAGAGAGAGGCGGCAGCGATCTTGATAAAACTGAACAGCTGAAAGAATTAGTGCGAAAAGGTCTTAAGGTAATTAAGACCGGCCAGTTAATAAAGAGTTTAAAGCCGATCAAACGGTTAAAAGATAATTTTAATGGAGAGTTTGATCCTGGCTCAGGACGAACGCTGGCGGCGTGCCTAACACATGCAAGTCGAACGGAGTCATTAGACGGAAATTTTCGGATGGAAGTTTAATGTACTTAGTGGCGGACGGGTGAGTAACGCGTGGGTAACCTGCCCATAAGAGGGGGATAACACCGGGAAACTGGTGCTAATACCGCATAAGCTATACGAGTGAAACTCTTGTATAGTAAAGATGGCCTCTGATATAAGCTATCGCTTATGGAGGGACCCGCGTCTGATTAGCTAGTTGGTGAGGTAGAGGCTCACCAAGGCAACGATCAGTAGCCGGCCTGAGAGGGTGGACGGCCACACTGGGACTGAGACACGGCCCAGACTCCTACGGGAGGCAGCAGTGGGGAATATTGCGCAATGGGGGAAACCCTGACGCAGCGACGCCGCGTGAGCGAAGAAGGCCTTCGGGTTGTAAAGCTCTGTTTTAAGGGACGAAGATACACCTGAGTAACATATGGGTGTAGTGACGGTACCTTAATAGAAAGCCCCGGCTAACTACGTGCCAGCAGCCGCGGTAAGACGTAGGGGGCGAGCGTTGTCCGGAATTACTGGGCGTAAAGAGCGCGTAGGCGGAAACTTAAGTCAGTTGTGAAAGACCGGGGCTCAACCTCGGGGTTGCGACTGAAACTAGGTTTCTTGAGGGCAGGAGAGGGCAGTAGAATTCCTGGTGTAGCGGTGAAATGCGTAGAAATCAGGAGGAATACCAGTGGCGAAGGCGACTGTCTGGACTGACCCTGACGCTGAGGTGCGAAAGCGTGGGTAGCAAACAGGATTAGATACCCTGGTAGTCCACGCCGTAAACGTTGGATACTAGGTGTAGGAGGTATCGACCCCTTCTGTGCCGCAGCTAACGCAATAAGTATCCCGCCTGGGGAGTACGGTCGCAAGGCTGAAACTCAAAGGAATTGACGGGGGCCCGCACAAGCGGTGGAGCATGTGGTTTAATTCGATGCAACGCGAAGAACCTTACCAGGTCTTGACATCCAACGAATCTTTAGGAAACTAGAGAGTGCCTACGGGAGCGTTGAGACAGGTGGTGCATGGTTGTCGTCAGCTCGTGTCGTGAGATGTTGGGTTAAGTCCCGCAACGAGCGCAACCCTTGCTATTAGTTGCTAACAATACGGATGAGCACTCTAATGGGACTGCCTGTGACAAGCAGGAGGAAGGTGGGGATGACGTCAAATCATCATGCCCTTTATGATCTGGGCTACACACGTGCTACAATGGATGGTACAGAGAGAAGCGAGGCCGCGAGGTGGAGCGAATCTCAAAAAGCCATTCTCAGTTCGGATTGGAGTCTGCAACTCGACTCCATGAAGTCGGAATCGCTAGTAATCGCGGATCAGCATGTCGCGGTGAATGCGTTCCCGGGCCTTGTACACACCGCCCGTCACACCACGAAAGCTGGCAACACCCGAAGCCGGTGAGCCAACCTCTTAAATGAGGAAGCAACCGTCGAAGGTGGGGTTAGTAATTGGGGTGAAGTCGTAACAAGGTATCCGTACCGGAAGGTGCGGATGGATCACCTCCTTTCTAAGGAGACCTGAAGATGAAATAGTTCTTCATATCCTAGGTCGAAGCTAATTCTTTTCAGCTGTTCGTTTTACTTTTATTAAAACTAGAAGTTTTAATAAAATAATTAATAATTTTAAATTTTTAATTCTTAATTAAGGTAGGGAAACAAGTTTCCCTAATATATTGAGAAAAGAAAGCTTTAGCTTTCATAACAATTAAAAATTAAGAATTAAAAATTCAAAATTCGCACCTTTAGGTGCGTAGAGTTCTTTGAAAACTGCAAACATGAGTAGGTAAAAACAATTTCACTTAACGAGTGAAGAGAAGTTCTTAATAGCGTGAATTAGGTCAAGATATTAAGGGCGTACGGTGGATGCCTAGGCGCTAAGAGGCGAAGAAGGACGTGGCAAGCGGCGAAACGCCACGGGGAGCTGCAAGCGAGCGTAGAACCGTGGATATCCGAATGGGGAAACCCGTTAGAGGCAAACCTCTAACATCCTTACCTGAAAACATAGGGTAAGGAGGCAAGACCCGGTGAACTGAAACATCTAAGTAACCGGAGGAAGAGAAATCAAAACGAGATTTCCTAAGTAGCGGCGAGCGAAAGGGAAAGAGCCCAAACCTAATATGTGTAAGGCTGCAACCGTTGCATAATAGGGGTTGAGGGGCTATTTAGGAACAACTTGCAGGTTGTTCAAAGCTTAAACTAACTAGTTAGGCGAACGTATCTGGAAAGATAGACCACAGAGAGTGAAAGTCTCGTAGCTAAAAACAAGTTA